>CAMBMH010000121.1 GCA_945868575.1 Singulisphaera sp. GP187
CCAGCTTCAAATTCAATTTGGAATGTTTTTTCCGTCGTCCAGGGATTGGTTGCGGTTGTAGCTTTTCTTTCACCGTTTTCCGCTACAATCATTCTTTGAATTTCAAGTTCGCCATTTTTTTTACTTAATTCAAGAGTTTCGTTGAGCCCAACCGGAACTGGACCCTTTGAGGCATCTCCGAGTGCAAGTGACATGGCAAACTGGTAGTAAGATGGCGTGGCAATAGGTCGAAAATTAAAAAGATGCTCTGTCCAGGACCTTTTCGCTTGTTGAACAAGGAAATGGTTGACCCAACCCCTTCGCAGAATGATGCCCGCTTCGGGATCTTCGTCGTTGTCGATCATGCTAAAGGAAGCAATCCTGCTAATTTGTTCCGCTTTTATCAGAAGAGGTAAAACAGCTTCAGGTTTTGACTTTGAAGATAATGCCAAAAGGTTATTCACAGCATCCTGCAAACGGCCCAGTCGAAGGCTAATTTGGGCACCGGCTTTCGACAAAAAAATTGCTCCATTGTCGGGCTGAAGCATGAAATTTTTCACCCGGTCAGTGGTTTGATCAAAAGAATCAAGATCCATGCCCGGAATCAGGCTATTGTCATCAAAGACAGTTTTCCCAATTAACGCCAATGCGAGTTGGCCAGCTTGGCTTGTATTGTTGGATCTTTCAATGGGAGCGCGTTTCACCCAGTAAGATTCAGCATTCACACCAAGCGGTTTGGGATTTTTGGAACTGATATTATCCAACAAGCTCATTCGTAGAGAAATGTCTCCATCTGGAACCAGAAGGACATCATCCAGAATCATTTCCCGTCCAAAAACATCAGTTGCCAAAAGCGCTTCGCACTGGCGCCGGTATGCGGCGCGAATGGGCAAAAACTGGCTTTCGGCAATAGTTGTAAATTCGGAGAATTTTTCCAAAAAGGGCTGAGGATCCGCATTGGCACAAAGCGCGTTGATTGCTTTTTGCATCTCATCGTTTGCGGCATGGAGGTAATTCCATGCGGATTGAATGTTCCCTCCTAATTCCTTTGCAAAGTTGTCGGAGGTTGGATTCATGGGTGAGCTCAGACGAACAACCCATTGGGTGTAAAAAGGAAGAATCGACGCGATTGAATTATGGCGATTGAATCCATCAGAGAGCCTGTTCGCTTTTTCCGCGATCGCAAAATATACATCCCTGACCATAACCAGGTCACGAGATGCTTCCACCCGATTTTCCTTGTTTGATGAAAGCAATCGGTCCTGGGCCAACTGACGGCGGCTATCTACCTCGGCAATCTGTTTAAAGTAAAAGACTGCACCCCTTTGTGGGGATTTTGTGGGCGAATCAGGGTTGACCAAACCACAGGATGCGAATTCTGCCAGTAAACGGGTATTGATCCATTGGGGAAGGGCGGTGTAGGCGTCGGAATCCGTTGGCCTATCCCGAAGGTAAAGTCGTAATGCGTGGGACTCCAGGCAAGCAATTCGACCGGGCATATAGAGTTGATCGAGCAAGTAGGATAAACGATCAGGATTGGGATTGGAAGACTTTGCCGCCTGCCGCATGATTGCCCACTGAAGCATTATCCTTGGCGGCACCTTTTCCAAACTGGATGGGGTGTTTTCAACATAATCCTTCAATTTACTGTTCAGTTCACCCTGTGTGCCTGCCAAAAGTTCCGATGCGAGTTTCAGGATATTTTCGTCCAGTTGGTAATCCTGTCCAATTATTGATCCGTAAAATAGACTGTTACCCGAAGAGTCAAGCGAAAGCTGCATAGCTGTTTTGATGCGACTATCCAATGTTCCGAGTTTTTGACGCATTGTAAGTGCGTTGGAAACATCTCCAACCCTTAAAAGGGCTTCATAACGGAGAATCGTTTTCTGATAAACCGTCCATAGTTCTGGGCAAATATGCTGGGGGGATAGATGGGAAGATTGATATTGGTCAAAATGCTTCCATGCGTCCCGAAGTTCCGAAATCGCCCCGATTGGCCCAAGCAAATCGGGTTCAAGAGGATCGCTACCGGCCTGACAAACCAATGCTTTGACTAATAATTTTGCAGGCAATTCCTCATTGGGCAGGATCATTATGTTCTGGGATGAATTGCGGTTAATGGATGCCCAGGAGGAAACCTCAATCTTTAGTCCAGCCAAAACTTCATTCAGGTCAATTTGCCCATCCAGATTCAGGTCCTTGGCCCCTCCACTTATACATTTCAAAAACTGTTTGGCAAAATTGGACATTCCAAGACTATGAATCATCCAGGAATATTCCTTGGGCTGACAGGAATTCACCACGATCAAATTGGGAATATCCTTAATTTTTTGATCAAGTTGGGCCAAACCTTGTGAAAAATGATTGTCGATTACACCAAAGGACCAGAGCGCTTCCATTTGGCTGGCATCGAATAGCACCACTTTGGTTTGGCTTTCAGGCTGATTTCGCAATATTTCAAGGATTTCATCAATGTGAATGCGATTTTCGGTTTCAGGTGACCATTCCGCGTCATCGGGAATCAGGTATGGACCTTTTTCGTCCATGGCCCCATGCATGCAAAAATTGATCACTAGCATTTGCGATTTGATCTGGCCAATGATTTTGGCCAGATCCGTATTTTTACGAACAATTTGCGAAGCCTTGATAGATATCATGCCCTTATTGGCTTGATGCGCCCGTAGTCCGACCAACTGATCTGCAAATCGAATGCCACCCACATTTTGAGGTATCCCAAGATTGGTCTGATATCCTGCCACAAACTGAAGTACCACGATTTGCTGGGGAGATTGTATCCACAACATCATCAAGCAAAGGCAACAAAGGCCCAACAGCCAAAGGACCAATGCAACCATGGGCCCAAAAAAGGTTCTAGGACGATTGGCCACCGGGTTCGCACCCAACCAACTCCAAAGGGGCTGGTGCCGTACATTAATGCCGGAGTCGATGCCTGTGCGCCATCGTACCGGATTGATTCCTGCCATTTAGACAAAACTCCGAGCCCTGGCATTCAACTCAGCGAATTTAGGGTTATCCAACTGATCGGAATTTGGGTTCGGATCCATCCGCCCCCAAAACGCAAATTCGGCAAACACTTTCCTCGACGCCCTTAAAAACTGCTTTTTTGTTGCAACGCCTAACAATCCCACCATCCAACCAAGGTGGCATATCCTAACAAACTGTTGGTTCCTCTATTATTACAAAGAGCGAGAACCACGAATGAAATCAGCCCTATTGGGCCTCATACCCGGAATCGAAAATGAATTCAGCGTTTACCTTGGATTTTCAGGCCCTTCTGGCCCCGATTCCTGGTGCCAACCCGGCGGGAACCAACACTCCTTTTGGTGTCAAGGATCAATTGGAGCAAATGCGCAAGGAAGTTGATCCTTCGAGTTTTGCTGCTGATGACCCATTGCGTCCAAAGGAATTCCGAAAGGCAGATTGGTCGGGAATCATCAAACTGGGGACACAAACCCTTTGCCAATCCAGCAAGGATTTACAAATTGCCGCCCGCATCGTTGAGGCCCTAACCAAGGCTAACGGTTTTCAGGGCCTTGGGGATGGCTTGCAATTATTGGATGGACTTGTGGACGAGGCATGGGACCGACTGGTTCCTCCCGTTGAGGATCCCTCAGACCTGGACATTCGCTCCTCTCCATTTGAATGGCTTGATGATCCGGACCATGGAGCAAGTTTCCCATCCACAGTCGGAACGATAAAGCTTGTGGATGCCACCAAGGATTCTCCGGAAATGGGTCTACTTCAGTGGAAACAGGGTACAGCCGTACAAGCCTCACCAGGTGGAGCACCGCCAATCAGCCTGGATCAGATTCTTGCTGGCAGCAGCCTGGAAAACATTCAGGGAAGGTACAATCAGGTATTGCGTTGTCGGGATATCCTGGGGAAGCTGGTTGACAAATTATCAGCTAAATTAAAGGAACTAGCGCCTTCCATGGGTCAGCTTAGGGGGGTTCTCGATCAGATCGAATCTATCTTGCGCCAAATGATTGCCAAAAAATCTCCAATTAGCGACATGAACCCAACCAACGGTTCCGGAGATAATCAGGATGGCAAACAGGATATTCCCCTGGTTGGTTCACGCGATCAGGCTTATCAGTTAATGGCGCGAGCCGCGGATATCCTTGCATCAATTGAGCCACATAGTCCAGTTCCCTACCTAGTAAGGCGAGCAGTGCAGTTGGGTGCGCTACCATTCCCCGAACTGATACAGGCATTTGTAAGAGAACAAAGCGTGCTGGAAACAATGTTTCGCGAACTTGGAATTCCCAATAAAGGGCCCCAGTAAATCTCTATTTGGTCTTTGGGCATTTTAATAAAAACTGGGATTTATAACTACAAAATATAAGGTCCTTTAAAAAAAATATTATAATTTTGAATATTAAATTACTTTTTTTGGTAAAAAAATACATTATTTAATAAAATTAGTAAATTTATATATACATAATTTTGAATTTAATAAAAAACTGAAGGTTTTTTTTAGCTTACAAATTCCAAAAGACCGGATTTCGAGGACAAACCGTTCAAATCTCTCCCCGCTTTGTGGTTGGGTTTGGCTTCCAGAATTGAAAAAAAATGGGGGGAATTGCCGAGCCAATTGATCCTCGCCACCGCGAGGATATTTCAAGGGATTTCTTCACCTCATTACGAATACCCAATGTTTCCGTTTGAGAAAACTTTCGCCTGTGTAATTTCAGGCCGCGTTAACTACAAATTTTCGAAAAAAAAAGGCCGCAACAACCTGCGCCCCCTATCTGTAAAAGTACCTGGTTTTATCGAGTGGGATCCTCTTTTTTTTTAAAAGAAACTCTCATCTCACAGGCATGGAAAAGCTCCAAACCAGCTAAATCGATAGTTCATCGTCACCCTTGGAGGTTTTCATGGCCGGAGATAGTTTGCAGCACAAGCTGGATAGGGTGCGCCGCCCTCGAGTCCAGATCACTTACGATGTGGAGACCAACGGCGCTCTTGAGAAGGTCGAACTCCCTTTCGTTGTGGGCGTCATTGCTGACCTTTCCGGGCAGCCAAAGGATGCACTCAAGCCAGTTAAAGAACGGAAGTTTGTGAACATCGACAGGGATAATTTCGACGAAGTCCTTGAGAAGTCCTCACCCCGTCTTGCATTCCGTGTTGACAACAAGCTTACCACGGACAACTCGGAATTGGCAGTAGAACTCAATTTCAAAAAGATGGATGATTTCAATCCGGCCAAAATCGCTGAACAAGTTGGCCCGCTGAAAGAGCTTCTGGAAATGCGCCAAAGGCTCAGCCAGTTGCTTACCAAGATGGAAGGTAATGATAAACTTGAGCAACTTCTTTCCGATGTCCTAGGAAGCACCGAAAAAGCGGAAGCCTTGGCCAAGGAAATGGGTGTAACCAATACGGGAGGTGAATCCAAGTGAGTAGCGAACCATTGGCCCAACAACAGGGATCTCCTGCGGCCACAACTTCAGCCCAACCCAGTATTTTGGATCAGGTAATCAAGGCAACCCGCCCTCAGGATCAGGCAGAGGCGGACCGCGTCAAGGACTATTTCAAGCAGTTCCTTGACCGTGTGGTGCAACCCGGCCAGGTGATTTCCAAGGATGTCGAAAAAAACATCAAGCACTGGATTTCACAAGTTGATCAAAAGCTTTCGGCGCAGCTTAATGAGATCTTGCACAATCCCGCTTACCAAAAGCTGGAAGGAACTTGGCGTGGCCTCAAATATCTGGTGAACAACTCCGAAACCGGTGAAACTCTCAAGATCAGAGTTCTCAATGTCAACAAAAAAGACCTCCTGAAGGATCTTGAAAAGGCGTCCGAATTCGATCAGTCGGCCCTCTTCAAAAAGGTTTACGAGGAAGAATATGGCCAACTGGGCGGTCAGCCCTACGGCATGCTTGTAGGCGATTTTGAGTTTGGCCGGAGTCCCGAGGACATCAGCCTTCTTAAGTTCACCTCACAGGTTGCTGCCGCTTCCCATGCTCCATTCGTGGCTGCCGCCAGTCCGAAAATGTTCAACCTGGACTCTTTCACGGAGCTTTCCCAACCCCGGGATCTTGCGAAGATTTTCGACTCGGTAGAGTACGCCAGTTGGAAATCCTTCCGTGAATCGGAAGACTCACGCTATGTTTCCTTGACCATGCCACGAGTTCTGGCACGGCTTCCTTACGGAGCTCAATTCACCCCCGTCGAAGAATTCAACTTCGAGGAAATGGTGGATGGCAAGGACAACGAAAAGTACCAGTGGATGAACTCCTCGTGGGCATACGCCGCCCGCGTGACTGACGCATTTGCCAAAGATGGCTGGTTTATGCGGACCAGGGGAGTTGAGGGTGGTGGCAAGGTAGAAGGTCTTCCTGTTCACACTTTCCCCACGGACGATGGCGATATCGCCATGAAAACCCCAACCGAAATCGCAATTTCGGACCGTCGGGAATTCGAATTGTCCAACCTTGGCTTCATGCCTTTGCTCCACAGCAAAAACCGCGATTTTGCGGTTTTCATGGGTAGCCAATCGTGTCAAAAGCCGAAGACCTATTTTGATCCAGCGGCCAACGCGAACGCCGAGTTGTCTACCAAGACCAACTACCTGTTGAGCGTTTCCCGCTTTGCCCATTACCTCAAGGTTATGGCGAGGGATAAAATTGGATCCTTCATGGAAGTTTCCGATTGCGAGAAGTGGCTGAACCAGTGGATCAACAACTATGTTGTTGGCAACCCGGAAAGTGTCAGCGACGCGGTAAAAGCCCAACGCCCCCTTGCGGCGGCCGAGGTGCGCGTGGAAGAAGTGAAAGGTAAACCAGGCTGGTACAACGCGGTTGCTTACTTGCGCCCGCACTTCCAACTGGAAACATTGGCATCCAGTATGCGGCTTGTCGCGGAAATCCCGAAAAAGGCCTAAACCGAAAATCGGTTTCTTTCGTAAAACCACTAATGATTCGCCAGGAAAAATACCTGGCGAATCTGCAAACCTGGTAGTAAATTGGTCGTAATTTTGTTCGATCAAACACTACCATGATTCTCTTATCTCGTTTGATTCTTTTGGAGGTGCAAGATGGCTCAGTCAGCAAATCAGGGAAATATCCAAATTTATTTGACCATTCCTGGCGTGAAAGGCGAATCCACATCAAGTCAGTACGCAGGTCAAATCGAATGCACAACATTCCGAATGGCTGTGAAAAACCAATCCAGCGTTTCTTCAGGCACCACGGGTTCGGGTGCTGGCCGTGCTGTATTTGAAGAGATTGTCCTTTTGGCTCCAATCAACGCCGCTTCCCCAACCCTTATGCAGGCATGCTCGGCGGGTACCCACTTCTCCAACGCAACGCTTACTTTTGTCAAAGCAGGCGGTAGTTCCTCCGCAGTATACCTGACCATTAAGCTTACCAATGTTTTCATCACTGGTTTCAACAGTGTTTACGGTCCGGTCAACCCCAATGACTCAAGCAGTCCTTTGATCCATGCCGATCAATATAGCCTTTCCTTTGGTCAAATCAGCTACACCTACAATCAACAAACCGCAAGCGGTACTCAAGGCGCTGCTTTTGCCGGTTCATTCAATCTCCAAACCATGGCGATTCAATAAGTCGTTGACAGGCACAGTGTTTTGTAAGGGGTAAGCTTTGTTTTACCCCGGGGCCCGGGTCATGGGTCTAAACCGACCCGGGTTTTTTTATCCAAACGGGGGCACGGCCATGGCTGACGCAGGTGAATTTTTCCGGGCAGGACATCTGGCGGAAGCGATTAACGCCCAAATCGAAGTTGTTCGTTCCAAACCGTCCGATCAGCCTGCTCGTTTGTTCCTTTTTGAATTGCTCTCCTTTTCTGGAGACTGGGATCGGGCTGTCAAACACATCGATGCTCTAAGCCTTGATGATCCCGACCTCCATCTGGCTGCAGCAAATTTTCGTAATTGTCTTGTGTCCGAAAAACTTCGCTCAAAAATCCTTTCCGGCGAAATCCCGGAATTCTTCATGGATCCAACCCCCGGAACCAAACTAAGAAAAGAGGCTTTTGAAGCGTTCGCCAAAGGTGATAAAGCGGAATTCACCGCAAAAATCAACCAGGCAAACGACGCCATTCCAACCCTTAAAGTTACCCTAAATAGCAAAAGCATTGAGCTATTTCGTGACGCTGACGACCTTTTTGCTGGTGTTTTTGAGGTCTTTGCCAAGGGGAGTTATTACTGGGTGCCAATGGAACAAGTCGTTTCCCTTGCAATGAATCCACCAAAGGTCCCCCGCGACCTATTGTGGATCGCGGCGAACATGACCCTGATTGATGGAGCGACGGGGCCGGTATATCTACCCGGGCTTTATTTGGGTAGCCCAAACCACGGCCTGGAATCCGTCAGGATTGGTCGGGAAAGGGACTGGATGCCAATTGATCCGGAATCACCGACTTTGGTGCGGGGATTTGGCCCTCGTGTATATCTGGTTGGGGAGGAGGAAGCCAACCTTACGGACATCCGTGAACTCATCATCAGATCCTGAAAAAACGAAGGGGCAAGGCGCTTCTCCTAAAATTCCAGTCAAGAATGGGATGAGATAAAACCGGCAATAAAATGGACAATCCCGATCTGAGAAAATTGGGTTTAATGCCGTCTGTGCTCGACAGGTTGATTGATCCAAAATCGCTTGGAACAAAAGGCGATCCAGGATTCTCCCTGTCGGAGTTGGTTGCATCCGTTCGTCGGGACCTCGAAGAGCTTTTGAACACCCGTCAGAATCAGGACCGCGAAATCGACGCCTTTCCTCTTTTGGCACAGTCTGTTTACAGGTTTGGATTACCCGAAGTGGTAACGCTAAAAGCAACTTCACTGGATGACCGACAAAAAATCGCCAGAATGATCGAGCGAACCATCGTTTTGCACGAACCTCGATTAACCAATGTCAGGGCGACCCTCGTGGACAACGAAAAGAACTTCAAGAACAGTACACTTAATTATAGGGTTGAAGCCAGGTTGAGACTGGAACCCGCACCCGAACTGGTTTTTGAGACCCTCCTTGAATTCGCGACAGGGAAAACGAGTATCGAGGAGGCCAGCATCCTTTGAGCCGGGAACTTTACCCTTTTTATGAACGGGAGCTTGGTTTCCTGAGGCAAATGTCCCGGGAATTTGCCGCACGATATCCATCCACCGCCGGACGCCTTCTCCTGGAGGCAAATCGAAGCTCCGATCCTCATGTCGAGAGGCTACTCGAAGGGTTTGCCTTGATTGCGGCGCGTATCCAGCATCGCCTTGATGATGAGTTCCCCGAATTAACGAATGGCATCCTTTACCAGTTGTATCCACATTTCATGGCTCCGATCCCATCGGTTGCCATCTTGCAATTTGACCATGACCACACACGCGCATCAACCAACAGCGTTTTCCGGTTACCTCGGGGAACCATGGTCCGAACGCAGCCGGTGAATAACCTGGCCTGTCGTTTCCGCACTTGTTTTGACCTGGACCTGGCGCCCATTCGAATTTCCGAATCCCAATGTTTGGTTCCCCCGTTTCCTCAATCGATTCAGGCACCCAAAGGAACCGCCGCAGTCATTCGCATTCGGCTCGAGGCCACCTCAAATCAAAGGCTTTCCACGATTCCCCTGGACTCTCTCCGGGTATTTCTGAATTCCGATAGCCAGTTGGCACCTATCCTTTACGAAGCCGTTTTGAACGACGCCTTTGCGGCTTCGGTTATGGCGCCAGGAATTGGCAAAACAGGCCCCGTATTTCTACCCGGACGCCCCCCAATTGAGCCATCAGGATTGGACGCGGAAGAAGCGTTATTGCCTTTTCCAAAAACTTCTCCTCCAGGCTTCCGCCTTTTGACGGAATTTTTTGCCTGCCCGGCAAAATTTCACTTTTTTCGTTTTTGTCAATTCCAAAAGTGGCTGAATAATCCCGCTCAACCGCTGGACCGGGTAGCGGATATTTATCTTTACCTTTCCAAAACATCAACCCTCCTCGAACAAGGAATTGATGAGCAGACATTTCGTTTGGGGTGCAGTCCCGTAGTGAATCTGTTCCCTAAAACTGCCGAGCCCGTTGTTGTAGACCGAACCCGGTCGGAATACCGCGTTGTTCCTGATGTTTCCAATCCCCAAGGCATGGAAGTCTGGTCAGTTGAATCGGTTGAAGGAACGGTTGGATCGGGTGAAAATGCCCATATTTACCACCCCTTTTATTCTTTTAATCGTGGGGTGGCCACAAAAGATCGCAAAGCTTTATGGCAAATATCCAGAAGCCCTTCCGCGCTCATCGATGATCCAGGCACGGAAGTGTACCTTCGCCTGGTCGATCTGGATTCTCGCGATTCGATTGCCGATGACAAGGTTCTTGTTGTCAAAACATTATGCACGAACCGCCAATTGCCTGAACAGTTGCAAAAGCTGGGGGAACGGACCCGCTATGATCTAGAAGCGGCTGCCCCGGTATCCCGAATCAGTGTCCTTCGGCCACCGTCCATGCCACTTCGGCGCTCCCTTCGACGCGACACATACTGGAGACTTGTTTCCCATCTAAACCTGAACCATATCGCTTTGACCGATCCTGAAAGGGGCAGGCAGGCTCTTCGGGAAATCCTTTCGCTTTATGATCCCACCCGGGAGTCTGAATCCAATGCGGAAGGGGTGGTGGCAAACCGACTGGCTTGCGAAGGATTGGTTGGATTTTCCGGCCGGACAGTAACGGCCCGAATAGGCGGCCCATTTCATGGGGCTATTGCCAGGGGAACTGAGTTGACCCTTGAATTGGACAAGGAAAAATTCAACGGTATTGGAACATTTCTGTTTGCCACGGTTCTTGAACGCTTTTTCAGTCTGTATAGCTCGATCAACAGCTTTTCACGACTGGTTATGAGAGAGTACCGGGCGGAAACGCCTGTCAAAGTTTGGCCTCCCAGAGTTGGTGAGGTTCCGATCCTATGAGTGGGGAGAGCAACAGTCCTTCGACCAAATTGATGGAAGGGATATTTCGCCCCCGTCAAGGTATGGAGTCGTCACACCTCCTTGCCCGATTGCTTGAATCTCCATGGGAATTTAATTTTTTTCAGGCAGTTTTTCTCCTGAAGCGATTTCAGGAAGATGTCGTTGATCCGGGAACCATTGGACCATTTTCAAGAGAATCGGTTCGCTTTTGCGCTTCCATTTCCCTTGCGTTCCCTGCAAGCCAGATCCAGAATATTAAGTTGGGTAAAGAGGCGGCCGAAGACAACGCTGGGGATATAATTTTGATCCCTCCCGTTATGGAAGTCAATTTCCTTGGCCTTCAGGGACCAAGTGGAATACTGCCAAATTTTTACACCCATATCATTCAGGAATTGGAGCGCAACAAGGAAAACATCGAAAGGCGCTCCTTCCGCGCCTGGCTTGACCTTTTCAATCACCGATTGATTTCTCTTTTTTACCGGACATGGGTTAAATACCGCCAGCCGATCGTCCTGGAGTCCGATTTCTCCCAGAGACCAGGGGGATTTGATCGTTTCACGGAGACAAACCTGGCAATCATTGGTATGAGCCAATTGGTTCTAAGAAACCGAATCGGTCGCCTTCCGGGACAATCACCCAAGGATCATAATGGGGAACCTGAATCGATAAAGGAAACGCAAAGCGAATTGCAAAGGAACGGAGCGCCACCCTTTTATCCTTTTGAAGATCGCTTTTTTATAACGCATGGTGCCGCTTTTTCCCGTTCGGTTCGCACCGCGTTTGGTTTGGAAGCTATCCTGACAGACTACCTCAAGTTTC
>CAMBMH010000122.1 GCA_945868575.1 Singulisphaera sp. GP187
TCGGCTCTGGCATGCCCACTTTTTTCCCTTTCCTGTTTGTCAGTTGTCCCGAAGTGGGCAACCCATGCGGATAAGAAGCGGCGGTATCTTGCCACTTGCCAGAGAGAAAGTGCTCATTCCCGAAATCCAGGCGTGTTAATGCAAAAAAGTGATAAGGAACCCGATCTTATAGGACTACCAAGAGGTGCTCCCATTTCCCCGGGTTCTTTCGAGCTGCCCATAAAACTGGGAGTCAAAGCTCAAATTTCACGACGAACCAAACGAAAACAACCCGTAAAACACACCTTAAGGAAATTCCGCCAAGAAACACACGAACTATACGAACATGTCCCAAAAACTGCCAATCGCCCGCCCTGTCAGCAACCTGGAAAGGACCAGGGACATGTACTATGAGAGGTAAGGGCTCCTGTGGTTGGTGGCTTTCAAAATCATGAGGGATTTGATGGCATCATGCTAGGCAATGAAGGGAGCGATTATCACTTCGGATTCACCCATTTCCATAACCACCCTATCACTCCCTGTTCGACCCCCGAGGATCTTATTGTTCTTTATTTTCCGGAAAAGGATGAATGGACCCACAGTTGTTCGAGGTTGATGGAATCCGGTTTTCATGAAGTCGAGGCCTTCAACCCCTATTGGCGGGTTTTTGGCTGAACCTTTCAGGACCCCGACGGGTATCGGATCGTCCTTCAAAACGCGGAGTGGACCAACCGGGCAATCTAAACTTTGGAATTCCCACTTTGCACAGTGATGGAATCCGGGTGTCGAGCGCAAGCGGCAACTGCCTGCCTGGAGCAAATGCAGAAATGAAAAAGTGGGGCTTGACTCGTTGCGGACCCAACCGATCTCTTGACCAGGTTTTTACTTAATCTTTACGGCGCGGGCGAAAACCTCTTCCAGGGAAATCACGGGGATTCCCTTGGATTTAAGCCGATCCAAAAGTAGTTCCATGCCCTCAGGTGTGGCCCCTGTTCCGGTTCCATGCTCGATGTGGTAAATCTCTTTTTGGGAATCGAGAATCTGCTCGCGCAAACCCGCATGGACCAGGCGATAGAGAAATTCGGTGTCGAGGTTGAGAGAAAAAACCGGTTCCTCGCTGTGACCGCCGACCCTGAAAAAATCGTCTCGGGAAACCAGGGTGAAATCGCCGCAGTTGTTCATGTGAACCGGTTTGGGCATCGGAGGCGCGTCAATCGGTTTGGATTCGCGAGCAAGATGTCCCTGCGACCTGGCCCGAAGGAACTTGACAAAATTTTCGGCTTTAAAAAAAGATCGCCAGTATCTTAGTTTGGCAAACCAGGCGGATTGATTTGTTGGGGTCCATAGGCCGCCAAGGAATGCAAAATTGAGAATGCGCCCATCCGCTTCGGGCAGCGTTTCGCGGTAGCCGACTGGGTCAGGATGGAGGGTGATTCGTGCCCAATCGCGATCCCGTCGTGGGATAAACACACGGAGCTGCCTTCGCCCCGGAATCACAAAGCGCTCCACTCTCCCAAAAGAATCATCCTCAATAACGACCCACCAGGGGAGCATTCCGGTTCCAGGGCCTGGCCCAAGGTCGAGCCATAGCCATCCCCCTTTGCTTCCTGGGGGAAAGGGTAACTCCAGTTGGGATTTTCTGGCGCCCCATCGAAACAGGGATCCGGACGGGGATATTTCCACAGGATGCCAATCGCCTCGAAACACGACCCCTTCCATGACATCCCTGGTTTCGTTCAGGGACATTGTTTCCGATTGCAACCACGAATCCAGGGGTCCCACTTCGGAAGTGATTGCAAATAGCGCCCAGGGGAGAATGAGCGGATTAATCCTGGTTGGGATCGAGCCCGATGCAAAAAAACGGATAACTGCTGTCTTTCTTGAGGGAGTATGCTTTAAAAAAATTCTGGTACGCTCGGAAACCGTGACTTTCCCCTTTCGTTCGACTTCCTTGCCACAAACGATTTCCATTTGAAGTTCAGCAGGCGCATCACCCGTCCCGGGTCCGGTCCCAACTTCAATGGATATTCCTTTGGCAAGTACCCCGGCATCAACTTCGATAAAGGATTGCGTGGAGGAGAGGAGGTGGGGCTTGGTCCCCAACAGCATGGTAAAGTTTTTTCCCAGGCGAACCCCATCGACACGGACAATTTGAGGTTCGATGCGCTGGCCATCACCCGCGACGGGGTAGGTTCCCACAATACCATTGTGTCTAATCTGATGAAGTTTGGCCCAGGAGAGGACGGCCTCGGCGCCTTCATCTACAGGGCAGTCCCTGTCCACATCGAGGCGGTCTGCACGGTAGTAGACTCCTTTTTCGGGAGGAATTTGCGCAAGGAAATCGGCCATCGGGCTGGAAAGGAGTATGTCGATATTGGTGAAAAGAAAAAAATTCCCCAAGGCAACTTTGGCCCCGGCGTTTTTGGCGATCATTTGAAAAAGAGGGAGTTTATCGCTGTTGGGAAAGGCGTTGTGGATTTCTGAAGGGACGATTTCAAACCGGATGGAAAGGGGGTTTTTTGGCCCGGGCAATGTGAGCATATCGGCCAAACCAGGACGCTCTACCGGGGGATTCCACTCAACAAGAACGATTTCCCAGCGGGCCTTTAACCTTTTGGCGTGGTAGGCAAGATTGTCGATCATCGCCTGGAGACGCTTGAGGGGTTGGTCTCCATGGTCATCATTGCGCGAGGTGAGAATGAAACTTAGGTCTATATTTGTTCCGTCTTCCTGGGGATTTTCTGATTGCTCCGGATTAGAGGCAAATTTCATGACATGTCCGCCAGAATATGCGGATCGAGAGCAAGGACAAGCGCGATTGTGGCGGCACCAGGAAGTCCTGGAAATTCCCCGTTCTTTAGCCCGTCACGAATCCTTTTGGGGGAGGTTTCCACAACCCGTAATCCCTCGTGGGGATCAGGTACAAACGGAGCGGAAAGGACATCCCGGGCGGTGAAGAGGTGCATCGCCCCGCAACCACGGTTGGCATCAATTGCAAAGCGCCCGAGGGATTTCCATTCGCCTCCGATATAGCCTGTCTCTTCGGCAAGTTCGCGCTGGGCGGCGATCAATGGTGTTTCTCCAGGGTCAACAATCCCTCCCGGAGCCCACAGGGAACTGGTCTGAAGTCCGGGCCGCCACGCCTCGACCATGATGATGGATCCGGATGCTGTCCGAGGGAGCACCATTACAAAATCCGGAAAATCGACATGCCAAAAATCCTTGATGCGCCTGCCCGTCGGGAGGAGATATTCCACCTGGCGGACCCGAAGCCAGGGAGCGCAATCAAGAACCACGCGTTCGTTTTCGACAGACCATGGTGTGCTCATAAAAAGTGCTCTTCAAGTTGGATTGCTATTGGTTAACCGAAAAATTTGCCCCCAAGGCTTCCCGTGTAAATCCAAAAGGGCTTGCAAATAGAAATTTGCTTAATATCAGGTAGATAAAATGTCATATTCATTGATGGGACAAAAAAGGCCCGGATTTATCGGGCCATTATTTATCGGAAAATTTAGGGTCAAGCGGCTTTGCGGAGCACGGACCGCACTGTTTGCTCAAGAAGCGTGCTGACCTCGCCTGTGCCAAGGGGAATGACCCTGGCGACATCAGAGAGTTCCTGGAGTTTGCCCAAGCGCCAGCAATCAAGAACCACCTTGGAATTGGAAGCTAAAACAAATGGTTCCCTTGGCAGGGAGGAATATTCCGCGCATGGCAGCGCCACAACAAGTATATCCGCTCTGCTACAGCACTCCATGATCGAATCGGTCAATTCGACCTCGACTGGCAGGTATTTTGCCGCCTGTTCCAGCGCGTGGGAATCGTGCGCCAGAACAGGAATGCCCCGTTCAGCGAGAGCTTCGGCCAGGCCGATTCCGAAAGATTTTTCGATGACATTGGTCTGGGGTTTGTAGGAAAGGCCAAGGATGCCAACGGTTTTTCCGCGGGTATCCAGGTGGTTGATGATGTCGAGGACACGGTCGAGCTGGGAATCGTTGACGCGGTCTGTCGCTCCGGGGAGAGCCAGGTCGATTCCCAGATCGCGGCCCAGACGATTGAGTGCCCGATTGTCGCGTGGAAAACAGGGGCCACCAAAAGCCACCGATCCCCGGAAATATTTGCCACCGATTCTACTGTCGTGGCCAAGTGCCCTGGTGACCGCGTCGACATCGCCTCCACGGAACTTTTCGCAAACCGATGCGATCATGTTCGCAAAGGAGATCTTCATTGTAACAAAGCTGTTAAGCGAGATCTTTGTGATTTCGGCGTTTACGATCGCCATCCGCGAGATTCCCGGGCGGCTCTGGTGAATTGTCGCGTAAAAATCCTCGAGTAACCTGCCGCTGGCTGGGTCGGATTCGCCTATCAGGACCAGGTCGGGATGAAGGAAATCGCGGATGCAGGAACCCAGCGCGATGAATTCCGGGGAATAGCTCACCCCGATATCGGTTCCTACCTTGCGTCCCGATGCCTCTTCAAGGGCGGGAATGAAAATCTTGTCCGTGTCTCCTGGCATGACGGTGCTTGTGAGGACGACGAGATGCGGAGAAATCCGTCCCCGCAGCGCCATGCCGATTTCCCTTGCCGCGGCCTCGGCGAAATCCATCGAGAAGGCATCGTTTTCGTCGCTGGGTGTCGGAACAATTACAAAAGAGATGCGTGAATTCTGTATTGCTTCCGCGAGATTGGTTGTCGCGCGAAGTCGGCCGTTGGTCCGGCCAAGCATTTCCTGCAGGCCTGGCTCAAAAACCGGAGCCTCAAGGCGATTGATTTTTTCCACGGTTGCAGGGATTCGGTCGACACCAATTGTGTTGTGTCCCATTGCGGCGAAAATGGCGGCCATAGGGGAACCAAGCTTGCCCAGACCAATGACAGCGACATCCATGCGCCTCTCCCGGGTGGTGATTCAAGTTGGAAGGTGGAAACAGCTAGAGAAATTGCAGCCAGTCCGAGCGGATTTACAAAACCAAAGTCTTAAAGAAACCGAGGGGAGTTCGCACGAATGCGCACTCCCCTCTTGTAGTTCGGGATATTAGGCAGCCCGACGAATCGGGGACTTGCCAGTCAGTCGCTCAACATCGGCGTCAACCATCATCTTGACCAGGTTTTCAAAGCCGACTTCGGGAACCCAGCCAAGTTTGTTCTTGGCGTGGCTTGGATCCGAAAGAAGAAGGTCCACTTCAGCGGGACGGTAGAACGCCGGGTCGACAATGACATGGCGCTTCCAGTCGAGACCGACATGGCCAAAGGCCAATTCAACAAATTCGCGGACGCTGTGGGTTTCACCCGTGCCGACAACGAAATCTTCTGCCTCGTCCTGTTGGAGCATAAGCCACATGGCTCGCACATAGTCACCCGCACAGCCCCAGTCACGACGGGCTTCGAGGTTGCCCAAACGCAATTCCTTGGCCAGACCAAGCTTGATCTTCGCGACGGCGTCGGTGATCTTGCGGGTCACGAATTCGATACCCCGACGGGGCGACTCGTGATTGAACAGGATTCCCGAGCAAGCATACATGTCGTAGCTTTCGCGATAGTTCAGGGTGATGTAGTGGCCATAAGCCTTGGCAACCGCATAGGGCGAACGGGGATGGAACCGGGTGGTTTCCCGTTGGGGTGTTTCGACCACTTTGCCATACATTTCGCTGGAGCTGGCTTGGTAAAAGCGTGCTTTGGGGCAGGTAAGGCGCATCGCTTCAAGAACGCGCGCAACACCCAAACCGGTCACTTCGCCGGTGAGGAGGGGTTGGCCGAACGAGGTCGGAACGAACGATTGGGCGGCGAGGTTATAGATTTCGTCAGGTTTGTGCTTCGCGAAGATTTCCGTGAAAGAGCTTTGGTCCAAAAGGTCGCCTTGAGCCAGCTCGACCTTGCCTTCGAGGTGGGCAATCCGCTCTGTATTGGGAGTACTAAGGCGGCGAACAACGCCAACCACCTTGTATCCCTGCTCCAGAAGGAGATCGGCGAGATAACTGCCGTCCTGTCCGGTGATGCCTGTGATTACCGCCGTCTTCCTTGCCGCCTGAGTCATTTTTTTACTCCATCCATGGAATGTGGGAGAGGGTAACATGATCCATCAATCTAATGCAAGGCGGATTTTGCCCCGACCCGCAACAGAAAATTACTTGTTTCTAGCAAGGTATTCGAGGCGTTGTTTTGCCTCTTCAACACGGCGTTGGTCCGTGTCGTGGGTGATGACCTCCCGGAAAAGTTCGGTCGCACGGGTGCGGTCGATGTTGTACTGTTCGTAAAGCTTGGCCGCACGCATTCGCCCCTCCGCTTGTTGCGGATTCCATTGCACGGACCGGTCATAGTAGAGCGCGGCGCGGTGATACTGTTTGTAGGCTTTTCCTTCATACAGCTCCCCAAGTTGATATGCTGTGTCCGAAATCCGATTGCTTGTGGGGTGTGCGGTCAGTACCTGTTGAAGGAGGATTTCCGAGCGACGCTGGTTATCCACATAGTCGGTTCCCCAGCCACGATCCTTGTAGGTTAGGGCACGACGATAAAGCTCATTGGCGTCGGGGCTGTTTTGTGTGGCCATCGCACCGAGCGAAACAGGAGGGACATCCAGTTCCAAAATATAAGGCTGTTTGGCAATGCGATGGTACTGGATCAGCTCATCCTGTGCCCACTTTGCCTTGTCTGGTTGGTTGGCTTGCAAATAGTAAAGTCGAAGTGCTTCAAGACTGCGCTGATATTCCTTACGCGAAGAAAGTACCTTTTCCACGGCATCCGCATCCCGCCCCAGGGGCTTTACCGCCGAAGCGGAAGGGGCGCTAAGAGGTGCGGTGGTTGAAGGTGCGGTTGTCGAAGGGGTAGGACTTGCTGGCGTAGGAGCGGTGGGTGATGCTCCAGGCGTTGCTGCCGGGGATTGGCCCTGGGATTTTGCGGCGAGGATAAAGGGTGCCACACCCATGAAGGCTACAAGCCCCAAGGCGCTAATCCGGAGTAGGTTGCGCGTTGCCATTGTCTAATTTCCGAAGGAATAGCCTCATTGTCGCTTTGGATGCGCCAAAAAATCAAGGCCCATAAGGACTCCGTTCAAACCCGTTGGCGCTCGACCACTAATAAAAAATCGCCGTTGGCCCCAAAAGGGCATCGGCCTTGGCAAAATCCATCTGGCTTACGAAACCCTAATGATTGACGGGGAGAAGGTGTTTCGGTTATCACTTTGGGGGTGGAAACTGTCGGATTGGCTAATGCCAATCGGAGCCTGATGTTCAGGGTATCGACCCGGAAAAGGTAAGGTTCGATGAAGGTTTTGGTGGGTGTTCGCTGTCTGATCCAGCCCAAAACCGGGATTGGGCACTACACCGAGGAATTGTTGGGTGCGATGGGTCAACTGCCCGGAGGCCCAAATCTTTCCAGGTTTCCGGGGAACAGTCTCCTGGGGATGACCCGTATAGGCCTAAACGTATCGAAAACCATAAAAGGCTGGACCAAGGGATTATCATCAGGAAAATCCAGCGCCAACCGCTTGGTCGGTTCGGGCGGACATCCTGGATGGTTGGAAAAGATTTACGACAAGCTCCTTGAGCGTGAATTGAATTCGGGAAAATACGACCTTTACCATGAACCCAACTATTTCGCTCATCCGACAACATTACCAAGTGTGGTAACGGTTTGTGACCTTTCGGCGCTCATGCATCCGGATTGGCACCCAGCCGACCGGGTTCGTCGCCATGAACAGCTTTTCAAGTGGTTGGTTCCTAGCGGAGCGCACTTTCTTACGATCTCGGAGTTTGTGAAAAACGAAATGATCCAGGTGCTGGGGGTCGATTCCCGCCGGATCCATGTGACCTGTTGTGGCGTCCGGGATCACCTTCGCCCATTGGCCAGGGAAACCATCGATGCCGGTCTCAAGCGTTTGGGCCTTCCGAGGGGATATTTCCTTCATGTGGGGACGGTGGAACCGCGCAAGAATCTAGGGCTGCTTTTGCGTGCCTGGGCCGATTTGCCGGGCAATCTGAGGACCAAGCATCCCCTGGTTTTGGTAGGGGGGATTGGCTGGGAAGAGTCAGGGACTTTGGACCTCATTCGCGATCTGAAGCCCAAGGGGCTCATTCACCTGGGGTATCTGGCCGAACAGGACCTCCCGGTGGTCTATGGCGGAGCCCGTGCATTTGTCTATCCCTCTCACTACGAAGGGTTTGGGATGCCTCCGGTCGAGATGTTGGCCTGTGGTGGAGCGGTACTTTCCGCTCCTGCGGGGGCGGTTGAAGAGGTCGCCTCGCCCGCGGCCCACATCATCCGGTCAAGCGAGATTGGGGATTGGCGGGAAGCATTGGCCGAAATCGCCACCGACAATGAATGGCACGAACAATTGACTTCCAAAGCGCTCGAAACCGCATCGCGACATACCTGGAAGCGATGCGCAGAGCTGACTCTTATGGGTTATCAAAAAACATTGGGGCAAATTGCGCAGATTCCCGGGGAAATCAGGCAACTCCAATCGCACGCCGCTTGATCCGGATTATTCAAATCCGGTCAATTGTGCAGGTTGGATGATTCGGGCCGGGTTGTACAAAGGTTTGATGGATTTGCCAAAACTGTTGTGGCACTTCGGTTTCGGTCCGTATCCTATACTTTTGGGATAATCAGGACCAAATGCCCGGAATGGCCAGTTTTATGAGTGCGCAGGTAACCCGTCGCAAAGTCCAGCTTCCATCAAGCTTGTCCGGAATGACTGGTAATCTTTGGATCCTTGAGGATGGTAGCGGTGCCTCGGCGACCGTATGGCCGGAGATAGGATTCAATCTGATCTCCTGGAAAGTACCAGTCCCAACGGGATCCGGCCCAACGGGATCCGGCCCGGATTCATCGGATGGCAATACTACCTTTGAACTGGTTCATCAGGACCCGCATCTGTTTGAAGATGCCAAACCGACCAGATCGGGTAATCCGATTTTGTTTCCTTTCCCTAACCGTATCAACCATGGGCAATATACCTGGGCTGGGAAGTCGTACCAGCTTGAGCTGACCGGAGACGCGGGTAAAACCGCGATTCACGGATTTGCCTGTCGAAGCAACTGGAAAGTCCTTGAAACCGGCGCGGACGCCAAAGGCGCTTACCTCACCGGGGAATTCCTCTTATCGCGTGATGCCCAGGTCGAGGCTCACCATTGGCCTTCCGAGGCCCGGTTGCGCCTGACCTATCGCCTCGAAAATCGTGATGGAAAAAGCGTTTTGAGGCTTGAGGCGGAGGTTGACTCCCCCCAAAGGGATCCTCAGGGTGGCTTTCATTCAGGCGATACCGAACTCCCGTTCGGTTTGGGCTATCACCCATATTTTGCCATTCCACCCGGATCGGGCGCGGAACTTCGGGTTCCCGCCGGGGCTCTTTGGGAACTTGATGCTTGCATACCTTCCGGGAGAAAAATCTCCCTGGACGAAGCGCGTGACTTGTCCGAATTTCGGGCCTTTGATAAGGTCCATGTCGACGATGTCCTTACCAACCTGCCTGAAAACGCGACGGCAATGTCCGGTTTGCGTAAAGAAGTGCTTCGTCTGCGTGGCGAGATTCGCTATCCCCACAAAGGGACGCTGGGAATCTGGTGTGATGACCAATTCAGGGAAGTGGTGGTTTATACTCCCCCCAGTCGCGATGCCTTTTGTATTGAACCCTATACCTGTCCCACAAACGCCATCAACATGCCTGGTGCGGGAAAGTCGGAGGGTTGGCAAACACTTCCCCCCGGCCAGACCTGGACTGCCATTAACGAATGGACTTTTGGTTAACCCCAACCCACGATCTATCCATGAAAAAGATACCAAGACGAGTTCATGTCCCTGTTCTTCCCGAATCGCTTCTCGAGCGTATGCGGGGGCCGCTGGCGTTTGTGAACATGCACCCCGATGAGGCGATGCAATGGGTACAGGCCCTTGGAATTGAACTTATCGGCAAAATGGAAGTCGAAGGCGAGCAGCCTACCTTCTTCTTCTTTGACGATACAAGAGCCATGACGCTGGATCATAACCTTCGTGAGCTGGATATTCCGGCAAAAACGGAATCCAAGGGAGATCTGTGGGACCTATCCGCAAAGCAAACCCTTGTCTGGACTCCACAGCGCAACGATGAACGGGAACTCAAACTGGACATCATCGAACAGGCGTGGCACGCCCTCAAACCCGGTGGACTCTTTTTGGTTTGGCTTCCCACCAAGGACCTGGTTGGAACGGTAACCATGGTTCACAAGACCTTTGGAAGGATTCATGAGATCCCCGAAGGTGACAACACGCTTCTCTGGGCCCAACGGACAGGAGAGCGCTCCAGAAGGCGCCATGAGCTGACTTTTACCGCGAAGATCGCCAAGAAAGGGCCGTTTACTTTTGTTGGGCGCCCTGGCGTGCACTGCTATGGGCAGATCGATGAGGGGACCCGTTCCCTTGCGGAGATCATAGAAATTGATCCGGGTGACCGGATTCTGGACATCTGTTGCGGCGCTGGGGCGGCAGGGATTTTGGCAGCCCAGGTCGCTGGTTCCGATGGCGAACTGGTCCTTGCCGATGGGAGCGCCCGTGTTCGCGAGGTGGCCCTTCATAATGCCAAACTCAACGGTATCGAAAAGGTCTCCACAGTATCGGTGGAGGCGCTTGAAGCCCTTCCCGATGAAAGTTTTCGTGTGATTCTTGCACACCCGCCCGGGTTTGGCACAGGAGCCCTCACCGAACGCATCATCGAAGAGGCTAGTCGGCTTCTTGATGCGGAAGGTCGGTTTTATCTCCTCACCAAACAGCCCAAGGAAACCGCGCCAATGGTGGTGGCGAGCTTCCGCCGCGCTGACGCGCTCATCAACCGCAGCTACACGGTTCTGGTGCACAACCGTGCCATGCCCGAAGGGATCCTCTCGGCGTTTGAGGACGAGCAATGATTCCCGGGGCCGGATCGGATCCGGCCCTGCTTCGCGCCTTGATGCCTTGCCGGGAAAATCCGACATCTCCGGAGGCTCGGCTTGTTCTTGCCGACCTTTTGGAAAATCTGGATCTTGGCCCGTTGGCTTCGCAAGTTCGCCTTTCCCTGGAGCAGGGTGAAAGGCGCCTCCTCAAGTCTCGTGAAAAAAACAAATACAAGCCGATTGAATTTGTTGAAAATGGATTACCTGGGTTTACCGCTGCAAGGGGCCCCGATTCCTCATCAGAGGACAATCCCTTACCCGGCGAAAGCCTGGTGGCCATGGTGGAAATTGATCCCACTCATGAGGCGGTAACTTATTTCGATGGGCTCTTGTATGAAATGAGCCGCTGGCGGCCCCGCTTTGTCCCTATTGTTGCCCGGTTTTCGAACATGGCGCTCTATCCCACCCTGGCCCAGATACTGCTTTGGGGTTGGGTGGCAAAGACAAGGATTCTTCACCTTGAAAAATGTGTCATGACGCTTGGCGCCTGGGAAAGGTTGGCGCTTTGGAAGCCCCTGGCCGAAAAAGGGGGCCTAATCCTGCGGGGTTGCTTTGTCACCGAAAAGGCGTTGGAGCACCTTTCCCATTGCGCCGCCAAAAGCGACTGGCAACTTCTTGACCTAAGGGACAACGGCATTCATCCGGAATCCATCGCACTTCCAGGATTTTCCAGAATCCCCAAAATTCTTATTTGATCCCAAACTCTTTTTTGATCCCTAGTTGGTGCTATTGCCCATCACCGGGATCCCCCAGTCCATACTGGATCATTTTTTTGCGAA
>CAMBMH010000123.1 GCA_945868575.1 Singulisphaera sp. GP187
GCGCATCCGCAGGCCAGGAATTGGAACCCGAAAGCACCATGTTGGATAGGGTTTTGGCATATTGGCGCTGGAGGTTGCGTCTTTGGGCGCTTCCCGCGTCGAGGGGTTTACCTGTGTCGCCAAAGATTCCCTCGTTTAACGCCTTGAACACTTCACCAAGGCCAAGTGGTTTGTCCTTATCCGCTGGGCGAAGGGTGTTGTCCGCAACCCTCTGAAGGGTGGAGGGGCTTGTCAGGTTGTTGAGGACTACCATCTGGATGGAGAGTACCTTTTGGTTGACCGGATATTCGACCGGTCCAAGCGCAGCGCTCTCGTTGCCCCAGTGATACCAGCGATCGGCGGCAAGTCTGCGCAGGAGTGTGGGGGGAAACTGGAACGATTTTTCCTGGAGAATTTTTTCCTTGAGGAACTGAAGTGCTTCGCGCTGTTTGTCCCCGGCGACAGGAATCATCGGTTCGCGGCCATTGGGGTCGTCTTTGTGGTCACGGTTGTAGTGGACGCCGCCGATATGACTGGAAGCCAGATATGCGGCATTTCCGATCTGATTCAAGAGCAAAGCAAACGCCTGGCGAACCCGTTGGTACCCTTCGCCTTTGTCGGCGGCTTTGTCGGCAACTGTCTTGAGGAGATCTTCGGCCATTTCCACCCTGTCCTTGGCAAACCGGAGCGGGTCGGCCCCGAGATCCCACTGGTTTACCAGAGGATCGCTATTGGAAAAAAGATCCTCATCGGTCGCATAGTCCTGTCCCGGCTTGGCGATGGACTTGGCGATCTCGGAGAGCTTATCCAATTCGCCTTCGGTGCCACCTGAAAGAGGCTTGTAGGCGTATTCAATCACGCGATAGTCGTAGGGCCCAAGCGTGGTGGTGAAGTAATCACCTTGTTTTACACCCCTGGGCGCGAGATTCACCGGAGCATAATCCATGACCGATCCCAAAAGACCTTGTTTGCGGGTGATCGAGGTGTCGTGGAGCTGCTCGTTTTTGAGCATTGTGGACGATTTGAAATTGTGACGAAGGCCGAGGGTGTGGCCTACTTCGTGCATGGTGACCTCTTTGACCGCCTGCTGGATCAGTTCTTCGGGAACCTTTTCCCCGGGTTTGAGCTCATTACGATCAAGCATGCTAAGGGCCGCCATGCCGAGCTCAAACTTGATGTGGGCGCCACATTGACAATAGCCATGGCGGGCGGCCAGGTCGGTCGCTTTGAGGCGCTGGGCCGGTTCGTTCCAACCTGGACGGGCCTCGGGGGTTGCCTCGAGATTTGAGGGAACAAGAGGCGGCCGTATAAAGTTCCATCCCATGCGAGAGGCCTGGATTGTGCTGGCGGGAGCGCCTGCTTTGGCAAGACTATATTCGGTCCGGTAAAAACGGACCATGCTTGCATCAAATATGATATCGGCATCAATGATTTCGCCCGTCAACGGATTGGCGCGTGATGGTCCCATGGCGAAACCCTGATCGGTGGCGATCCAGCGAAATGTGTTGTAGTTGATGTCTTCGGGATCGAATTCCTCGTTCTCCTGTTGACGAACTTCGATCGCATCGCGGAAGCCGATTTTTTCAAACGCCTTGTTCCATTCGAGGATGCCTTCGCGGACCGCGGCGCGATATTCATCGGGAACCGAGTTTTCGATCCAATAAACGATCTTTTTCTTGGGAGCAGAGAGCTTGTTGGGATTTTTAGGGTCGATCGGTTCGGCCCGTTCCAGGCGCCAGCGGTTGATGTGCCGAACGAAGGAAGTGTCGACCGTGTCGCTGGAGAAATCCTTGACGACGCTCAAAAAGTGACCGACACGATCATCGGCCAATCGGGGAGTGTACCCTCCATCAGGCAACATGCAGATCCCATAGTGGATGACAACCGTTTTGCCCCGGCTGTCGATGATGCTCTCATCATCAGAGTGAAAGCCTGACATATGTCCGCCGCCTGTGTAGGTGGCGGTGACTTCGAGTTCGATATTCTTTGGGAACGCTTTGACTTTGGACCAGGTGCTACGCGAAGAGTCAAACCCGCCGATGCCCAACTGGGCCAGGTCGGTCATGAAAATATCGTTGAAATTGATCAACAGGCTTTGACGGCCAGGATTGATGCTGAGAATTTTCAAAGACATAAGGACCGAATCGGTGTAAGTCGTTTCGACAGCTTTGGCGACGGGTGTACCGGATTTTGCCTGGAACCGGACATTACGACGGATCAGTTGGATCCGGTCGCCTACACGGTGGAAAAAGACCACCCACTGCTCATCGAAGTTGAGGGTATTTCCCCCCATGCCCGCACCCCGGGCTATGGCAATGGGTAGAAGGAATTGGCGATCAAGTTGGTCGGGACGAATTTCCGCATATAGCTTGTCGTCCTTTTGGTGCATTTTGAAAAGACCATCGATCTCTTTTGCCCCTTTGACGATCGGTTCGAAGTCATCAAACTTTTTTTCCGCCGCGGGGGGCGCTCCTTCTGCTATGAGAGCTAAAGGGAGCCAGCCGACCAAACCGAGTGCAAAAACACCCAGATTTCGGCGCATGAAAGAGGATTGGCGCATAAGGACCCCGTGACTGATCTTTGCGAAAGGTGTGCTGACCTTCAGGCTATGGGTGGAAGGTAGCGCACTTCAACCGATTATTCTATTCCACGAAAAGCCCCCTTTTCGCCCAATCATCAAAACCGGCAAATTCGGTGAATTTTACAGGGCTTTGGTCTACTACATTTCAAGTTTTCCCAATTGCCCAATAACGGGGAACAGGGTTTTGCCGAAAGGAGAATGCACATTCAGATTTGCACCGAGGCCACTATGCTCCCCCAAGTCTCCCGTCGAGGCGCCATTCAGGCATTGGCCGCAGCCAGCGCGATTCCTGCCCTTATACCCCAACAAGCAGAAGCCCGGGTGACACCCGGAGGCTGGGTCACCGGAAGTTTTTCCGGGGCCAGGGCTCTTGTTGAAACCCTGCTTTCCGAGGGCACCCGTGCGGTTTTTGGCATTCCCGGAGCCCAGGAAAATGAACTTTGGGACGAAATGAAGCAGAGGGGACTTAGCTACACCCTCGTCACACACGAATTTTCGGCAGCGACCATGGCCGATGGCTATGCGCGTGCAACCGGCCAACCCGGTGTAATCGCGATTGTTCCTGGCCCCGGCATCACCAATTGCATGACCGGCCTGGGCGAGGCAAGACTCGACTCGATTCCGATCGTTTGCATTGTGGGCGATGTCGCTCGGGGTGAAAAATATCGGGCATTTCAGGTCCATGAACTTGACAATACCGCAATGCTAAAGACAGTATGCAAACAGGTCTTCTCCGTCGATTCCGTAGGTGATATTCCACTTATGGTCCGCCAGGCGTTTGTCGCGGCACAATCGGATGAGCCTGGCCCTGTTGCCGTTGTTGTGCCTTACAATCTCTTTTTGGAACGACATCTCTTCAGGAGCGCCCCAATCGGAGGCCCGGTTCGCCCATTGGATCTGTCCGGTACAGAAGAGGCCATTGAGCTTTTGTCCAAAGAAAATCTTCGAATTGGGATTTATGCTGGCCTGGGTTGCATGGACCACTCCGCCAAGCTCATTCAGTTGGCTGAAGTCCTTCAGGCGCCTGTCGCGACAAGCGTTTCTGGAAAAGGCGCATTTCCCGCCGATCATCCCTTGTCGGTGGGTTGGGGATATGGCCCCCAGGGATCCATCGTGGCCGAAAGGGCCTTTGCTGCGGTGGATGTTGTGCTGGCCATTGGTGTGCGCTTTTCGGAAGTATCGACCGGGTTTTATTCCTTCCCCAAAAAGCGCCTGATCCATGTGGACCAGTGCCGGGAGAATCTTGGAGCAGTCTATTCCCCCGAAGTTTTAGTCCACGCGGACGCTGGGCGATTTCTGGGGGCCTGCCTGGCCCAATCGGATCGGATTTCGCGCCAGCCGAACCCGGCTTTGGCCGACCGAATTGTCAATTATCGCGAATCGGAAAGCAGAGTGTTTCACACCAACTACGCCCGGCGGGGCAATGATCCGATGGCGCTGATCCTGGCCATTCGGGAAAACATGTCTTCTGAAGATCTTTTTTATGTGGATGTCACGGCCAGCGAGCATCTGGCCGCCGAGGCGTGGCAAGCGACGCAGCCCCGCACCTATTTCAACCCCACGGACAACCAGGGAATGGGTTGGTCGTTGCCTGCGGCGATGGGTGGCCAGCGGGCGTTCCCTGGGCGCAAAGTTGCGACCCTTACGGGCGATGGGTGCCTTTTGATGAGCGCAATGGAATTATCCACCGCGGCAAGGGAAAACCTGCCGGTGAAGTTCTTCATCCTCGATGATGGGGCATATCACTATATGCAGATGCTTCAGGGCGCTGCGTACAAACGAACCACCGCCACCATCCTCGCCCCAATCAACTATGAATCGTTGGCCAAGGGGTTGGGAGTCGACTTTGTAAAAATCGAATCGGGCGAGACTCTGGCCGAGGGTGTCAAAGCGGCTTTCGGCAAGCCCGGTCCCGTCCTGACTCAGGTTTCGACCGATTACGGAACCCGCCCCTTCCGATGGATCGACGCGGCTCGCAACCGGTTTATTTCCGAGCTTTCCCGTGAGCAAAAAATCCGATTTGCCGCGCGTCTGGGCTCGAGGTCGGTGGTGATGCGCCAAGGAAGTGATTGATTGGGTGCCGATTGAGGGCGCGCCACGAATCCAATGGGTGGGCAATCAAATCCGGGTGGGTTCCTTTTGGTGAGGAATCCACCCTTTTTTGTTGCTTTTAATCTTTTAACCAAAGCCTAATCCTTTTCGGGGGGGACGCTTCCGTAGGACCAGGGAAGTCCCTTGAATGGAGGGGCGGGAGCAAAGGCTGGAGCCTTGCCTGGCTTGAGCCCGGATGCCAATTCCAAACCGATGCGCACAATCTCCTCCCCCGAACCGAGTTCCAGATTGCTGTAACTGGTCAGCCTGGTTTCATATCCTCCCCCACGAGGGCCGAAGGAATCCTTGGTGGGAACATACCCGACACAGCCATTCGCAAGCGAGACTGGAAAAGTGAAGGGGAAGCCCGATTTCTCCTTGAGTTCAAGCCCAAACGCGCAAAAGAATTCCGCAGGGTTGGTGATAAAGATAGCGGGGCCAACCTGAATGTTTTGAACTTCAACATCGGAAGTGGGAAATTTTTCGATCAGGGAATCCAGCATCACCGTCTCCTTGGCGAAGGCCCAGCTTGTCGGATCCGATTTGCCATTATCGCTTTTTAATATCGAAATGGACTTTTCGAGACGGGCTTTTGACGGTGGGCGTTTTTTCATCGCGACAACCGTGTCCCGAAAATCCACCGGGACCATTGCGCCTTTGTCCATTGTTAGCAGTTGTTTGAGCGCTTCCGCGCCGATTCGGCCGCCAACAAATTCGGCCCACGGTTCGGGCTTGCGATGCACGATTGGGCTTCGGTTGTCAACTTGGGTCACATCCCCGGAGTTCCCGTTGAGGAAAACAACAGGCTTGTCCTTGCCGTAATATCCCTGGATTACTTTTTCGAGGTAGAAGACATAGTTGGCCGAGATCCCGTTGCCGGGGTTGGTCGTGGCATGACAGGCAAAGTTGACAACACAGCCGAGAAACTTTCCATCAGGCGACCAGGCCCCAATCACTCCCACCTCGGGATCGACCGGACCTGCAGGGGCGATGATATCGGGGTTGTTTTGTCCCGGGTGGGTCATCGTCATCCCATTTTTCATCAAAAATCTGCGGTTAAAAGCCACCTTGTCCTCGATCCCTTTGCTGATTCCCACTTGTGCCGCGGTTCGTTTTTGATGGGCTTCCACAACCGCCTCGACGATACCCGTCTCCATCTTTTCCAGATATTTCAGATCCGCGCTGCTGGATTGCTTGTAGGCGAGATCTTTCACAAAGTCGTTTGCGTGGTCATAATCGCCAGGCATTACCATCCCGACAGGGCCCGAGGAGTGCGAGTGGGACGCGCCAATAAGGACAGCGTTTTCGGGAATCTGGGTGGCTTTAAAAATTCGTTTGCGCACGCGAAGGGTGCTGCGCCGATCAATCCCCAGCGCATCCAGACCGACAAGGGCAACCACCTTTTTGCCATCATCAAAAACCGCCGCCCGGGCTTTGCAGGCATCATGAAACGCCGAATGGAAGACCTTTCCGTATCCACCTGGTTGCTCCTGGCCAATCGCCGGCGAAATGTCGCGCTCGGCAAAACCTGCTTTGAATATCGGGACTTTTGATTCCTGGTCGGATTTGGGAGTTTGGGACTGGGCCACATTTAACGAAAACGCAAACGACCAAGCGGAGCAAAGTGCCAAAACCCGGGCCAACTGTGAAGGGAACAGGCTCATGGGGATTCTCCAGAATCGGATAACATTGCGGTGGGGAGAAAACAGACAATTCCAATCAGCCTATCAATCCCCGGGATCCGGGAATCCCCCTCGCCGGCCGATTCGGAAGAAAATTCTCGTGTGGAAATTCCCGGCTGACGGCCCAAAATTCCTTTGGGCATCCTGTATTCTTCCATTGCCCATCTTCCCCCCAACGGGAGCACCGCCATGATTTTATCCCATTGGATTTTTCTTCTTTTTTGGGCGGATTTTGCGGTTCCTCCTTCCGCTCCCTCAGTTGAAAAGATTCGCAATTCGATCCAGCTCCCCAAGGATCTCAAGATCGAATTGGTTGCCTCCGATCCGCTAATCCAAAGTCCGGTCGCGGCGGTATTTGATGAAAAGGGGCGGCTTTGGGTGGTGGAAATGCCCGATTATCCAAACGGGCCCAAACCGGGTACCGGTCCCCAGGGGGCGATCAAAATCCTTGAGGACACCAACAAGGACGGGCAGTTTGACAAGGTGACCCTTTTCGCGCAAAACCTGCTTTTCGCAAACGGCCTGCTCCCATGGAAAAACGGAGTGTTTGTCACCTGCGCCCCTCACATCCTTTACCTGTCCGACCAGGATGGCGACGGAGTGTCCGATAAAAAAGAGATCCTCTTCGAGGGTTTTGTTGATGGAAATCCCCAGCTTAGGGTCAGCTTTCCGGTATTGGGACAAGATGGTTGGGTATATGTGGCAAATGGGTTGCGTGGGGGAACCATCAAACGCCCGGGCGATCCAGCAGGCAAGGCAATCGCGATTGGGGGGCGCGATTTTCGGTTTCACCCCGAAACCCTTCAGGGAGAGGCGGTCACAGGACCAGGACAATTTGGCAATACGATTGGACGGTGGGGTGACCGATTTGTTTGTGACAATCGCCACCATTTACGCCATGTTGTTTTGGAAGATCGGGATATTCGCCGCAACAACCTCGCGCGGACCGGTGAGCTGCTTTTTGATATTTCAGGAGAGGAGCCGGGGCCGCTTAGCTCAGGAGGCAAGGTCTACCCATTAAGCCGCAACTGGACCACTTCCAATCTTCATGCCGGACGGTTCACGGCGGCTTGTGGTGTTTTCGCGTTTAGGGGAACCGGATTGGGGCCCCAACACCAGGATGCGATTTTTATCTGTGATCCGACCGGAAACCTCATTCACGAGGAGGTGCTCGCGGCCAAGGGGGGAACTTTTGCCGCGACCGCGCCCCAGGTGGGGAGAGAATTTTTGGCAACCCCTGAGGAATGGTTTCGTCCTGTGAGTTTGGCTCACGGACCGGATGGTGCACTTTATGTGGTTGACATGTGCCGTGCGGTGATTGAGCATCCCGAATTTATGCCTCCCGAACTTCGCAATCGTCCCGACCTGCTTTTGGGGAAAGAAAAAGGTCGCATTTGGCGAATCAGCTCCAGGAGGCCGAGCGAACCGGTGCCCATCCCCGATTTTTCCAAAGACTCCGCCAAAGTTCTCGCTTTGGGTTCGTCGGAAGGGTGGCAACGGGAAAACGCTCACAGGCTTATTTATCAAGAGATTTCCCAGCCGAAATGGAAATCTTTGCTCGAATTGGCCCTCTCCTCTGCGTCACCTGACGGGCGATTTCATGCGCTCTGGCTTTTTGCCTCGGCGCCCGGGGCCGAAGCAAAGGCTTTACAACCACTGCTTGCCGACAAGGATGCCCGTGTCGTCCGGGGAGCACTAAAAGCGATGGTGAGCATTGCCGGAGCATCCATCCCGCCCGAGGCCCTTTTGGGATTGGCAAATCACCCTGACGAGTCGGTCCGTTTCCAGGTCGCGCTTGCTGCCGGATCCCTTCCACAAGGCGATCGCGCTAAGATTCTTGCCCGGGTCGCCCTTACTGATGGATCTGATTCTTGGACGGCGTTAGCCATTCAGTCGTCCGCTTCAGGGGCCCAGGCTAAAGTCCTGTCCGCGATTCTGCAAAGTTCTGTCCAGGCCAGAAAACCTGTGGAGCTTTGTCGCGAGTTGGCTCGTCAGGCGGGAGTCTCTTGCTCGGACTCCGAGCTTTTTGCCGTTTCCCAATTGGCCATAAAGCAAAACGATCCGGATCTGGGTCGCCGGATCCTTGCCGGACTCCAATCCGGTTTGCGCGCCAGCGGAAAATCCATTGATACTTTGTTAAGAAATGTGCCAGAGTGGGATGCCACCTGGAACCGGGAGGTTGATCGGGTCAACAACAAGGTGGAAAACTTAGCCGCCAGGCAGGATTCCCTGGAAATCGTTCTGGCACGCAAACCGTACAACATCCAATTTTTGGAAAACCTTGCCCTTCATAATCCTGATCCCCAGATGCGCATTTTGGTTTCGCGGCAAATCGCGGAACTGCCTTGGGATCAGGCCGGGCCAATCCTGATGAAGGAATGGAAGGTCCAGCCTCCATCCGTGCGCCGGGAACGAATTGAGCTATTGGGGCGCAGTCCTGACAGGATATTGGGCCTTTTTAATCAGATCGAAAATGGAGAAATATCATCACGCGAGATTGATCCGGCCCGCAGTCGCCAATGGATTTCGCATCCGGATGCCAGGGTCCGTGAAAAGGCCAAGGCGCTCCTTTCGGGAAATATCCCGGCGGCCCGGGACAAGGTTTTGGCAGACTATCGTCTGAGTGCGGAAAAGGATGGGGATGCCCTCAAAGGAAAGTTGGTATTCGCGAAAAACTGCGCTACCTGCCACAAGGTCGCGGATGTCGGGATGGATGTTGGTCCGGATATATCCGATACCCGAACCAAAACCAAAGCGGCGCTCCTTTTGGATATTCTCAACCCAAACCAGGCGATCGATAACAACTATGTGGGCTATATCGTCCATCTTAAAAACGGCAAAACATCAACCGGGATGATTCGCTCGTCGAATTCCTCGTCGATCACCATCGTCCGGGCCGAGAACCAGACGGAGATAATTCCCCAGGATCAGATTGAGGAGCTCCAAAGCACAGGGCAGTCGCTTATGCCCGAAGGGTTGGAAAAGAATGTTTCCGTCGAGGATATGGCCGATTTGCTTAGATTTCTCAAGGATTGGCGCTATTTGGATGGAAAAACAACCCAAGGCTGAAAATCGAGGGCTGAAAATCAAGAATTTGGCAAAGCCCAATCCGGAAGGACCAAGGTCTTATCCGTCCATGAGCCATTTTAGCGGGATACCATCCAGCCGTTTTGTGGATAGCTTCAGGAATTGGCCAAACTTCTGGTTCGCCTCCTGCTGGAGTTCCATGGTTGCCGCGCCGAACCGTATCGCCTCGTTGATCTGTGCGTCGGCGCCGAGTGCGGCGGCCGCCTTAAGCAAGGGGGCGATTTGCGGGTCGCTTTTAATGATGGCCTCGGCGGCGGGACGGGCCTGATTTCCATCCGCCAATAAGCGTGTCTGCCAAACTACGCCCCATCGCCTTGGAGTGATTCTCCCAAGGATGGTATCTTCGACCACCATTCGCCTGTTGACCAGGTCGGGCTCGACGCGGATGACCCGAACCATGTCCACTCTGGCAGCCTCTGCCATTTGGATTGCTTTGGGTTGCCAAGCGGCGGCAGGGGTTGGCTCTCCCAGGATGTCACCCAATGCTTTGGTTAGCAATTTTGGAAGCATTTGTGTTAAAAGTCCCTCAATCCCGTTGGCGCCTTTTTCCGCGCCGGGCCTGGCCTGTTCCACCAAAAAATCCCCACTCCCCTGAAGCTGAAGGACTTTGCCCATCTGAAAAGTCATAAGAGCTTTCCGGGCGATCCAATCCGTCTCGTCCTCAATGGGAAATGGGGGAAGGCGATCGAGAATATTGGCGCGATCCCTGCCTGGTTCGAGGCCAAGGGATTTGAGGTCCTTCATGAGTTCCAGGGCAGACCGTTCTTCAAGTCCCTCAACCCTTTCCTGGATTCCAAGCATGACCAATTGCCGGATTGGGGCACTTCGTGAGTCAACTTTTTTGATCTGTGCAGGCTTGATGGAAACAAGCATGAGTTGTCCGGATTTGGCCGGATCTTCCGCTTGCCAGATTTTGAGTTCGTCTTTCAGCCAGGACTTCAAACCTTCCTGGTCCTCCTGGAGGCTATCAAGCCAATTCTTTACCCTACCGGCGAGGTCTGCCCGGATTTTTTTGTTGCGTTCCGTTTCCTCGATCTCAAATTTTGCGAAGAGTTCGGGCTTTGATTTTTTGAGCCATTGTCTTTGGGTAGCCATCCAGAGTGCGCCTTTGGGTGACCTCCCCAATATTAGGCCACGAATTTGCCCGCCTTGAATCAATTGGACAACTTCAGCTGCAGGGGATGGATTTTGGGGCTTGGGGATTTGGGCTCCCAGGGTTTGATTTCCAAGGAGGGAGGCTCCAAGGACCAAGATCATGGTGCATGGGCCATGCAAGACAGGATTCGTTTTCATGGGGATTTCCGGGCGAGGAATGATTTTGTCATCATACGGTCCCAGACTTGGGCTTTGGAATCCAATTTTTCAGAGGCTGTTCCGGGGTAGGCTCAAGAATTTCAAAAGTCAGATTGATAAAAACAGAACCGGGCCTCAGGAATTTACTAAAGGTTTTTGATAAAAATGAGAAATGTTATTAAAGTAAAGTCGCGGAAGGCTTTGGTCAGATTGAAAAAAAACAGGAAGAAGGTTCGAGAATTCAGACTAAGGAAACCAGGAAATTTTGTTCTGTTTGGTGTATTTATCAATCCAACCCTGATTGATGTCACTTTTGCGTTTGCCTTGTTCTTAAGCCTAATTTCAGAACCTTAAGGGACATTTGATCCTGTTTGTGGTGGTTAAGCGATAAATGAGGTTAATTCGGCTGGGTTAGAGGTTGGGGTGGGTTCCGGATTTTCTGAGGCTTTCCAGGAAATTCACAAAAACTTCAGTTTTTTCTCACATTTGCTTGACTCAAAAGACCCAAAAGAAGATAAATACGATTGGGTGTCTTTATCCCTTTTTCCTGTTGGGGGTCCTCTCATGTCCTACCTTCAAGGTGTGAAGCGTTATGCTTTCACGCTAATTGAGCTTCTTGTTGTAATTGCAATTATTGCGGTCTTGATCGGGCTCTTGTTGCCTGCTGTACAAAAGGTCCGCGAAGCTGCCGCTCGTATGCAGAGCGCCAACAACCTGAAACAAATTGGTATCGCCTTGCACAGCTGTCATGATACCAACGGCAAGCTTCCTACTTGTCATGGTTGTTTCCCGAAGACCGGTAACGGCGACGACTGGAACAATACTCGTATTCCTGCTGGTTTTGGTACCCAGCAATACTTCCTTCTCCCCTACCTTGAGCAAGACGCCGCCTATAAGGCATCTAATATCAATGGTCACTCCTGGAACTC
>CAMBMH010000124.1 GCA_945868575.1 Singulisphaera sp. GP187
AGCATTTTTGTGCGTATCATACTTTTGCCATGAAAAGGGCTAAACTCTGCGACCTCCAAACTGATCAGGCTTTTCGCCCAAAGGAATTTCTGGTCCGTTAGGGAAAAAAGGAATACTTTCGTAAAAAAGTCGCACCCATCCGGTAGTTCATTAAGCCGGTTTTTGGCCCAACGATACCTGTTTTTTTCAAAACTTCCCGCGAAAGGCAATCGACATGTCAACATGGGCAGAATGAACAACTATGGTGGCACAAATTCCATTTGGGGAAGATGAAGAGAATCAAGCGGGTTTAAAACCTGATACCGCCGTGCTTTTCCGGGAAAAACCTTCTTTTATCTTACCCGTCTTTCCTATTTTTACTTTCAGAAAGCAATCGCCTTCGTTAAATTTTAATATTTTCTTTTTTGATTACTTTCTGAATTCTTCTTCTTTGTAATTCGATACTTCTTTTTAAAAAAATGTTTTTGTTGATCTTGATTCGTTAACCCATTGTGGCTAATTCCTTGTCGTGAACATGGGGATTTTGTTCGGACAAAACAAGGGAGGCAAAACAAATGTTCAGACCTCCCGGATATAAGGTCCTGGTTCAGGCAATTGGATTTTTGTGCTTAGGGGTTGTCCTATTATCGGGACGATCCATGGCCGAAAGTCCGCCCATCCCTTCAGAAGCAACAAATCCAACACCTATTTCCGAGTCCTCGCAAGTTCCCCTAACCACGGAATCCGTTTTGGATCATTCCCGCATCCTTCCGGACTTGCCCCTGGAAAATCTGGATATTCATACGCCTCCCGCAAAACTATCCGCGTATCCCCCGCTGCCTCCCAATGCGGTGATGGGGCAATTTTCCAAATCGATCGATCACTATTCCAACAATCCCGAACCTCCGGACTGGTTGGCGCCCTACCTTTCTGTCCGCTTGAGGGGAAAGGGGACTTTGAGGGCTTATGGGTTTGTCCGGGGAGACTATGCCATGGCAACCCAGCGTTTTCAGGACCTCCAATTTCCGCAGTGGGTGCTTCCCAATGATTCGCGCTATGTGATTGGCCCGAATAAAATCCCCATCACGACCGATGATGGGTTCAATTACAACACTTTTGCAAAAATCACCCGTTTAGGTCTGGAATATTTCCACCAACCCAGCGGACTCATCGAGGGAGGACGGGTTTGGGGACGGATTGAGGCGGACTTTCTCAACAACCAAACGGATACCTCTTTGCCTTTCAATCAGCCCTCAAGACCCTATTTGCGACTTCGTCTTGCGTATTTGGGAATCGGTTACGGCGATTGGGATTTTGTGATGGGACAAGACTGGGATATTTTTTCGCCTCTTTTGCCCATTGTCCAGGCCGGTACCCAGATGGCGTACGCGGGCAATACAGGCGACCGTCGACCTTGCGCCTACCTCAATTATGATCACGATTTTGGTGACGGGAACAGGATCCAGTTTCAGAATGGAATCGCGTTGGCGAACGCCATCGATCAGGCGGACCTGAATTTTGACGGTCAAAGGGGTAACGAAGCCTACGGGCTACCCGGGTTTGAATCCCGTTTGGGATTTGTCCTGCCCACCGCGGTGGAAAAACAGCCTCTTATGTTTGGTGTCTCGGGAGTGATGGCGGATGACTATAGCGGAACCGGCATAGGCAAATCCGGTGCCCGGACCTTTCCCCAAAGGGCGTTGGCAGGCGATCTTCGTTTTCCGATCCATGAACGAATCACTATCCAGGCCGAATGTTACGCGGGGTATAACCTCAACGAGTGGCGTGGTGGTGTCGGCCAGGGAATCAATCCCATCGAAGGAAAAGTCATTCGCGCCATGGGTGGGTGGACCGAGGTGGTCGCGCAAAGCTGTGATTATCACCGGTGTTCTCTTGGGATGGGCGTGGACAAGGCCAACGGATCGGATGTTAACGAGCTTGGCAGGACCCGCAACATGGTCTATTGGGCAAGAACTGAATTGTTACTGGATCCGAGCGTGATATTGGGTTGTGAATACTACTATTGGAGCACCATGTACAAGGGGCTGAATTCCGGGAACGCGAACCTGATCCAGTTTTTTGCGCAACTGAATTTTTAAATTTTGCCGACAACAGAAATCGTTGATATATTTTTTATAATTTATGGTCCACCCTGCTTCAAGGATACATTCTGGCTTAAGCGCACAAAACCAAACAAGTCAAGGCCCAAAAACCTGAAGCCCAATAAGTCGTTGTCGAAAAAGAACCAATTCACTTATTGGGCTTGGCTGGACAAGGTTAAGCGCGCCATTTGCGGTTTTGCCAACAGCCCCCCTTTGATCAACCCGCCCTGGATGACCGCCACAAATCGGCTTTTGTCCTCGAGAATGGAAATATCCCCGACGACATCGCCCGCCACGACCAGAATGTCCGCCAATTTCCCTTTTTCGAGAGTTCCAAAATCCTTTCCACGCCCCATGATTTCGGCGCCTGTTTTGGTGGCGCACTTGAGCACCACCAGCGGGTCGAGTCCGACATGGCGGACAAAAAAGGTCAGCTCGCGGGCATAGTCTCCGTGGGGATTCCAAGCGAAACCATAATCCCCACCCATGCCCATACGGCCCCCCGCGGCAAGGATCCGCCTTGCGCTCTCCGCCCCTCCGTCCAGGGTTTCCTGGTGACCATCAATGACTCTTTGAGACAAGCCAAACTCCGGCCCCCGAACCACGCTTGCATATTCGAAATAGAGAGCGGGAACGACAGGGACATCACGCTGGAGGAGAAGCTCAATGGCTTCATCGTCCATAAAGGTTCCATGTTCGATCGCGTCATAACCAGCCCTGAGGGCGTTTTTGATCCCCTCGGTGGCCCGACAGTGGCCTGTCACCTTTAGGCCATGATTGTGGGCGGTTGCGACCACCGCGCGCATCTCCTCAAAAGTCATGCAAAGGGTGTGGTGATCGTTGGTGTCTGGAGCGGCTGCATCGCCTGTGGGATAGGTCTTGACCCATTCCACCCCATCCTTGACCAATTTACGGACGGCAGCACGGGCTTCGTCCGCGCCGTTGACCAAAAGGACCAATCCTTCCATGCCAATTTTCCGGAAATCCGGGTTCCAATCCATCAGGCCTCCAACACCACAGATTTCCCGTCCACTTGCTGTCATTCGGGGGCCGGGAGTGACATCGCTTTCGATGGCTTTTTTGAGCCAGACATCGATGTTGAAAAGACTTCCACCCGAGCGGGCGGAAGTGTAGCCACATTCCAAAGCGAGCCTGGCGTTTGCGGCGGCAAGGAGGGTCACATACTCTACGGGGTACTTGATATCGAGGTCTTCGAGGGCCGCGACATTGAAATAGGTGGGATGAAAATGGGCCTCGACAAGCCCGGGAAGAATGGTCCCGCCTTTGGCGTCGATCAGAGTCGTGCCCTCGAGGACAGGGGGCAGGCCAGCCTCGGGTCCGACATAGGAGATTCGATCATTTTCGATAAGCAGGGCGGCGTTTTGCAAAGGGACGCTGCCTGTGCCGTCAAACAATTTGCCGTTTTTGATGACCTTGAAGCCGGTTGCGCCTTGCATGGTAACGATCTCCGGGGAAAGAAGGAGTCTTTGGAGGGATAAAAATTGTTTTAGGGGAGTGGGCGAATTTGTCCGGCCGGATTAAGCCTCTGTATTTTGTCACGGATAGTGCGCATCTTACCGTTTCCTTTTGTCTCCCACCCCCTTCCAGTTGCCACCCACCCAAAGTTTGCAGGGAAACACCGTTTCATGTGCCTGAATGGGTTGGCGCATCCAGGCCGGAAAGGGCGGCAAGGTTCGCGCCGACCTGCGCCGCTGATAAGATTTGCATGATCCTTGGGTGTTTCAAGCGTCCTTGAGATGCCTTATTTACTTGAATTTGGTCAATATTGTCTGTTATCCCCCCATGCCCTGTTTTGATCCAGGAAGGGCTTTAAAATCGGGCGGGATATAGGAAACTTCGCACCCCGTCTGGAGCCTCTTTTTTTGCTGTCCACCCTGCTGCTCTGCCCGCCCCAAAACGGTGGAAGCAGATAGACACAGACGCTTGGGGATAATCCGTTATCGTCTGCGGCGACGGTTCCCCTCCGGGGCAAGGGGAGCGGGGGTTTCACCAAGGGCTTGACGGATCACAGGTTCAAAAGCGTCTGCCTGGCGCAAAAAGCCGAGGTCGTTAGGATGGCTAGCATCGGTGGCACCTTCGGAATCCTCCCCCAAAAGGTTGTCGCCTGGAATGTAGTAAAGGTTTTTCACACCATTGGCTTTGAGCTTTTCAAATTCGCCTTTGAGTGCCGCATGGTTTTCCTGGTGAAATTTAAGCTTGGCGGGATTGGCCCAGGCGTTGGTAAAGACGCGGTCTTCGACCAAAAGGATCGGGGTATCAGGACGAGCTTTGCGCAGGGTTTCCACCAGCGGGACCGTCCGGGCTTTCACATCGGCAGGCCCCATGTTGGGGAGGCAATCGATGATGTAGGCCGCCGCATCGACCCGGGTCAAAAGATCGACGACACCCGGATCCATCCTTCCGCTTCCACTAAAGCCCAAATTGAGTACGCTTTTGTCCAGTTTGCGGCCGAGGATCGCTGTGTGAACCATTCCGGGACGGGATGCACAAGCGCCATGGGTGATGGATGTGCCGTAAAAAACGAGAGGTTTTTCCCGGGGTGCAAGGGCTTCGAATTTTGCGGTTTTGGGCACGCCGATTTCCATCGAATCCACACCGTTGTAAAGCGGGAAATAGAGAGCGTATTCACGGTTTTGGTGGGCGTCATCGGTGCGCACGCCGGCAAAATCGACGCTAACATCCTGCGCATTGGGCATCGAAACCATCACCCAGCGCCAATTTCCCTTGTCGTCCCGGGCATATAGGTCGATGCCGCTTTTCCCTGTGGCTGGCATATGAACCATGGAAAGGCTCGGGCTTTTCAGGCGATATTTGACCCGAATGGTGGGGGAATCTGTCCGAAAGCGGACCATCATGCCCGCCGTGTCGCGGCTAAGTCCCCAAACCGAGGGGGGAACGGTCTTTTCGGCCACTTTGGGAAACCGATCGAAAGTGCGCAGGCGCTCCTCTTCGGTCCAGGACCTTCCTTCGATACCCATTTTCTGGACATCGTGGAAAACCATTTCCACGGTGGGTTTGGCCTCCGCTTGCTGGGGAGCCAATAGACCTAGCAGGAAAAGGGGGGCAAAAACCATGGGTTTCTCCGGGAGAGGATTCCAAAGGGATTGCAAATTGTGTTGGTAAAGCCGGAAAGATTAGGAGAATTCTAATGGCCGGATGAGGCTTGCCCATGGCAAGGACAGAATCCGCCCGATTTGCCCCATTTTTAACAGATTTTTGTTGAAGATGGCTCATAATATCACATCTGGGATCTTTTCCCGTACCCGAATTGGGACAATATGCTTCGCCCGCCCGCAAAAGTTATCTTTGAGGACAACCACATACTGGTGGTGAACAAACCCGCTGGTTTGGCTACCGCCCATGGCAAAGGCCCGGAGGATTGTCTTGATCACCTCCTTCGTGACTGGATCAAGGAGCGTGACAAGAAACCAGGCAATGTCTTTTTGGGTGTGGTCCACCGAATTGATCGCCCGGTTTCGGGCGTGGTTCTTTTCGCCAAAACATCCAAGGCCGCTTCGCGGATTGCCGCACAGTTTCGTGATGGGGAGGCAAAAAAAACCTATTGGGCCATCGTTGAGCCCGCCCCTGCCGAAACCGAAGGGATCATGGAAGACATCCTGGCCGTGGGTCCGGGGGAATATGGCGGAAGGATCGCCTGGGTTACAACCGCCGATGATCCGGAAGGCAAACCGTCGCTCACCGAATTTACGACCCGGAAGCGTCTGGGGAAACAGGCCTGGCTTGAGCTCAACCCCAAAACGGGCCGCACTCATCAGCTTCGCATTCAGTTGGGGAGTCGGGGCAGTCCGATCCTGGGTGATGAGCGTTATGGCGCCAAAAAACGCTACCCTTGGGGCATTGCTTTGCTAGCCCGGACGCTGACTGTGGAACATCCCACCAGCGGCAAAATGGAAACCTTCACCGCTCCCGTCCCCGAGGACTGGCCTTACGACTTGGGCAAAGGGTGGAATTTCCCGATGCCTCAGCCTCCTCCATCCCGCCGCCCTTTTTGATGGAACTGTTTTCATGAGTTCGATTGAAGATCGTCTGGACAATTTGCGCGCGATTTGCCAAGTCGACCCCGGTGAACGGGGTTTGGCGATGCCTCCGGAGCGTAACGCCTTCACCGAACGGGCCGGGGATCTGTCCCTTGCTGCCCACGGTCTGTGCGCGCCAGACCAGGACGGTCACAAAACGCGTGTCGGAATTTTGACAGGGTTTCATGTTCCTGTGGATGAGTATTTCGGCGCCTTCGAAACAGATGGTCCGCCGGGCGCCGTTTTTTTGGCCCGAACCCTTCTTCGATTGGGGATGGAGCCTGTCCTGTTTGGCGAGCCCGCGCTTCTTGTGGCGCTGGAGGCTGGGCTCATTGAGGCAGGACTGGGCGGTAGGGTGCGATTGATCGAATATCCCCGCGATGCCTACGAATCCGGGGCTTATGTGCGTCGGTTTCATGTCGCGGCAGGACGGTTGACTCACCTGGTAAGTATCGAGCGCCCTGGGCCAAGCCATAGCCTGGCTACGCTTCGTGCGCGGAGCGATTATGTCCCGGATTGGGACCTCGATTTCAAAAAAGTTGCGCCACCCCCGACACGCGACCGCTATTTGACCATGTCAGGGCTCGATGTGACCCACCAACATAGCCCAGCTCATTGGCTTTTTGAGCAACCCAGCCCCCACGGTCCATGGCAGACCATCGGTGTGGGTGATGGAGGAAACGAGATCGGAATGGGGGCGCTTCCCTGGGACCTGATCAATGCAACTATTCCCGAAGGTGGCAGGATCCATTGTCGGGTTCCGACCGATTCGGTCATTGTGGCCGGAGTGAGCAACTGGGGGGCATATGCCCTTTCGGGAGCACTGTTAGCGATTCATGAACTTGACCATTGTGGACTTTTTGACGCCAACAAAGAGCTTGAAATTCTGAAGGTCATGGTCGAGCAGGGTGGACTGATAGACGGGCGCACCAAGGAACAGGCGTGTACCGTCGATGGCCTTCCCTGGGATACCCATGCCGAAGTTTTGTCACGGATGTCATCGGCGATCGGTTAATCCGAGGGGATCCCAATTGCCTTTCAAAAAATAAAACCCCGGGAAAAACCAAGAGGTTCTCCCGGGGTTTTCTATTGGTTAGGTGGCGAGACTAGCGCAGCGGATTGAGCACAAGACCGCTGAGGACTTTGGGGTAGAAGTAGGTCGACTTGGGGGGCATTTTTTCGTTGCCCGAGGCGATCTCGGCGACATGGTCCATTTCACAAGCCGGAACAAGCGCCGACAAATCGCAACCTTCCGCGCCCCGGATGTGGGCGGCAGGAACGGCCTCGATGTCTTCGTGGACATAACGGAATTTGAGACCGCCTTGGGGTGCCAAGAGTTCCAAAGCCAGGCGGTGAAGGATGCTCACGCCCAGACCGCGCCACTCCGCTGTGTGCTCGGGCACACGGCGGGCAAGTTCCGCGACACCCTCGGGCTTGAGCTGGAGAAGCGTCCAGTTTCCATCGGCCCGGGTTCCCAAGGCGATGATGTCCTGGGTTCCTTCCTCGACAATTTGCTGCCATGCGGTGTACCCCGCCTCGTCGCCCGTTCCGACATGTTCGATATCGAAATAGGGGGATAATTTTTCCACAATCGTCTTGGCGTCGATTCCGGGTAGTCCATCCACCAGGCGGTGGGTAGGCATGATGGTGAGGCCCGGATCTCCCATGGAAACCATCATCATCAGGATGAAGCGTTGGGGGGCATTTTCGTCTTTCGCTTCACCCGCTTCGAGGGCCTCCTCGAGGTATTTGCAACCGGTTTCGTAGCGATGGTGGCCATCGGCGATGAAAACAGGCAATTCGGAAAGGGTCGACTGTGCCGCCTGGACGGCAGCCACATCCGTCACCGCCCAAATGCGACTGGTCACGCCAAGGTGATCGGTGGCTTCGATGGGGAGAGTGTTGCGGGTGGCCTCCTCAAGGGCGTGCATCACCGTGTTTTTGTAATCGGGATAGAGACCGAAGACAGGGCTCAGGTTGGTGGAGGTTGCTTTATAGAGCTTTAGGCGATCGGCTTTGGGGCCGGACAGGGTTTCTTCATGCGCGTAGATCTTTCCCTTGCCGAAGGGTTCAAGGCGGACTCGTGCCATGAAGCCTTTGCGAGTGTGGGTCTCATCGCCCACCTTGTAGTTCTGCTCGACGAGATAGACCGCGGGACGCGTATCTGTAACCAGTACATCCTCTCGGGTCCATTCACGCAAAATTTGGGCGGCGCGGGAGTAGCGATTGTTGTTGTCGTCATCGCCTTTGAGTTCGGGCTGGAGTTCGAGACGGACGATATTGTAAGGGGACATGTCCAAAAGGCGCTGCTGCAGAGTGGCATCGATCACATCATACGGTGGACATACCACATCACTCAACATTCCCACTTTGGCGAGATTATACCGGAGGGCGCGGAAGGCTTGAATGTCGGCCATGAAACAGGTTTCCTTATTGGCATTTCTTTTGCATTGGTCATATCCACAGTTTAATCTAGGATTTCGACCTGAGGGGCCAATGGGTTAGGCCATAACCCATCTTGCATGAAGGGATATCGTGGACGAACGAGTCGCGGCAGATTTTGTGGAAACCGTCAAAAAAAGGCTGATCCAAGCACGCTTTAGGATCGACGAATCGGCACGAAAAGCAGGTCGTGATCCCGCCGAGGTGACTCTTGTTGCCGTCACCAAATCGCTCCCCCTGGAGCATATTCCCCTATTGGCGAATCTGGGGATGAACGATTTTGCCGAAAACCGACCCCAGGAACTGGCCAGGAGATGCCCCTTATTGGCCGGGGCAACCTGGCACATGATCGGCCACCTACAGCGCAACAAGGTCCCCCAGGTCCTCGATTTTGCAAACCTTATCCACAGCGTGGATAGCCTGAAACTCCTAGGGGAAATCGAGGCCCAATCCGCCAAACGGTCCCAAACCACCCGGATTCTGATTCAGATCAACGGTTCGCGGGAACCACAAAAAGGGGGATTCGACCCGGACAAACCCGGAGAAATAGTTCAAGCCATTTGCGGACTTCGACATGTTGTCACCGAAGGCCTGATGACCATGGCGGCCGACACGGACGATCCTGAGGAGGCTCGACCCACATTTGCCCTCGTTCGGGAACTTTTGATGCAAATTCGCCCGGAGTGTGACATTACCCGGCACCGGCTCGATCGCCTTTCCATGGGTATGAGTGGCGATTTTGAACAGGCGATTGCCGAGGGTGCCAACATGGTCCGATTGGGAAGCATCCTTTTTGCGCCGGAGGCTCCATGAGTTCGGCAAAATCCAAAATTTCCAAAACAGGCAAGGGGCCAATCAAAGACAAAGCCAAAGAAAACATTAACCCCATAACAATTGCCGAACCATCCCCAATGGCTTTTATCGTGGTGGTTCCCGGCGGCATTGATCTGTTGGTTCGGGCCCAACCCGGGGCAAAGAAATCGGGCGTTTTGGGCCTGGTGGGAGATTCGATCAAGTTGGGTGTGTCCGCTCCCCCAGAGGATGGCAAGGCCAACGAAGCCTTGGTGGAACTCATAGCCGATCTTTTAAGCGTTCGAAAAAGTTGTGTGGGTCTGGTTTCGGGAAAATCGGCCCGGGGAAAGCGATTCAGGATCCTTGCTATTTCCGCCCAGGAGGCGCTGTCACGCTTCCATCCTTATTTATAGGAGAAATAAATCCCATGAAAGCTCTCTCTGTTGTATGTGGTATTTTTCTGCTGAGTGGAACCCTTTGGGCCCAGACCCGGGTGACCGGAAAAATTGTCGATTCCCAATCCGGGGCGCTTCTTCCCGCCCGATTGGAAATTCTCTCGGACAAGGGAGTCCGGTATGAAGCCAAATCCGCGGACCCCTTGGCCCCGGCCATTCCCTACAAGCGACAAGCGGGAGCCTTGAGCATCGAACACCATGTGACGCTAAGCCATGGGGCATTCACGGCCGATCTGCCTCCAGGCACCTACACCTTCACCGCCCAGCGGGGTAAGGAATACCTGGTGAACCGGATGGAGGTCAAGGTAGAGGACAGCCCAGTGGAACTGGTCCTGAAAATCAGGGGCTGGATCGACATGCCTTCGCTTGGCTGGTACAGCGGCGATGTCCATTCCCATCGGCTTTGGACAGAGATGAAGAACCTTTCCCTGGCGGAAGATGTGCATCTGTCTTTTCCCCTTTCCAACTGGGTGACTTCCGCGGAGGCTGGTCTGGTTTCGGGGAACAAGATCCGTGATGGTTATCGCGGAGGTCCGCAAACGCTTATTGTGGACAAGAACCATCTGGTTCATTCCCACAATGCGGAATTTGAAATCTTTTCTGTCAAAGGAAAAAATCACACCCTGGGGGCCATTCTTGGTATTGGCATGAACGCTTTGGATGATGATCATGTCCCACCCTTGGCGCCTTTCGTGGAAAAGGTCCGGGCCCAGGGTGGACTGACGGATTTGGAGAAGCATTCGTGGCCCTGGTCTTTGGCGATTGCCGCGACGCACAAGGTCGACTTGTTTGAATTGGCCAACAACCATGTCTGGCAGACCCGCTTTGGATTTCCTTCCTGGACGATTGACGAGACCGCGTCGTACATGGGTCTGGAACGAACGACCGAGGGATTAAGTGAATGGGGATGGATCGACTTTGGTTTTCAAACCTACTATGCGCTTCTCAATTGTGGTCTTCGGATCATGCCAAGCGCCGGCACGGGCTCCGGGGTACATCCTGTCGCTCATGGTTTCAGCCGGGTATACGCGAAAATGGACGGTCCCCTTGAACTCAAAAAATGGCTTGAAGCGCTCAAGGCGGGAAAATCGTTTGTGACAACCGGCCCATTGCTGCGGGCCGAAATCGATGGAAAAAACTCAGGCGAAACTTTCCAAGGTCCTTTTGCCAAACCGCTACATCTAAGGGCGATTGTGCATAGCAGCGCACCAATCGAGCGGATCGAGGTTTTGTTCAATGGGGTTTTGATCTACCAGGAGCGCCCCATGGGTTGTCCCCGGGACGAGGGGGGAAACGATACGGTATTTTCCAGGATGCTAACCACGGAGCAGTCAGGTTGGTATGTGGTCCGGGTTTTCGAGAAACATCCTGATGGGCGGATCCGTTTCGCGCACACGGCCCCCTGGTTTGTCAATGTTCCCGGGAAACCGCTTCGTCCCCGCAAGGAAGAACTTGATCACATACTCAAGTCACTCGATCGGGAAATCGCGCGCAACACAAATGTGCTCGACGCGAAAAGCCTGGCCGAAATTCTCGCTGCCCGGGAATACTATAGGCGGCTAGGTGATAAATGATTCGGGCTGGATAGGTGTTTGTGAAGTTAGGGGTTAATGAAGCCGGGAATATATTTCCCCAAGAATGATCCGAATTTGGGGTATACCTGGAAGCCAATCCCGTTCAAACTGCATTGGATGAGACGACCAAAAAGAAAAAACCCGGGCACGGTTTGAAACCATGACCGGGAACTCGTTAACTTCCGGATTTCAGGGGCTAGGAAACAGGGGGTGCCGGTGGTTCCACTGGAGCCAG
>CAMBMH010000125.1 GCA_945868575.1 Singulisphaera sp. GP187
ATTACCTAAAGGTTAATTCAACAACTTCATTACCAACCGAAGCAAATTCCAGTGGTTGGACGGTTTCACCAGGTTATGGTTACATGGTAGGAAATTATGGTAACCTACCAAGTGGAACGAACGCTTTTTCTTCTTCCACCACAAATGTAGCCCGTCGTAACACGGGTGCTGCTTTTATTTTGGACGCCGAAGCGGCTGCGGTTCCCGAACCCGGAACTTTGATCCTCTTTGGGGTGACCATGGCCGCCGGTTGCGCTGGGGCCTGGCTGAAACGAAGAAAACAGAAGTCAGAATAATGCTTTTTGCGTTTGGTGGAAACGCCATCGCAATAACCTCGCTCAAGCCACACCAACAGCTTGCTGATTCGTTTCCCACAACTTGGATATTCGATCTTTCCAAAATCCACCCGGAACAACCGGGTGGATTTTTTGTTGGCCGGGGAACCAACATTTCCATGGTTTTGGATTCTGATTCAAACTTAATTCAAGCCAAAACACCCTTCATCACGCTTCCATGGACATCGGTCAGGCGCCGCTCAATGCCGTTGTGGTACCAGCTTAGCCGCTCGTGATCGAGACCAAGCAGATGTAAAATAGTGGCATGGAGGTCATAAACCGTCGCGACATCCACCACCGCCTGATGCCCAAATTCGTCGGTTGCACCGTGACTGTGCCCTTTTTTCACACCCGCACCAGCCATGAATACCGTGAAACCTTTGGGGTTGTGATCCCGCCCGCTCGCGCCTTTTTGGAAGGTCGGCATTCGCCCAAATTCTGTCACCCAAACCACCAGCGTCCGCTCGAGCATTCCCCTGTCGCGCAGATCCATGATCAACCTGGCGCAAGCACGATCAAGGATTTTGGCATGAATGGGATATTGGTCCCTAATGGTTTTGTGCCCGTCCCAATTCCCCACCCCCTCGCCCATCGCATAGGAACCGTTGAACAGTTCAACAAACCGAACCCCGCGCTCCAATAGCCTGCGGGCGAGGATGCAGTTTTTGGCAAAACCGGCGACATTGCCATCCGGATCATTCGCCCCATACGACTCCAGAAGAGCCTTGGGTTCACGGGTCAAATCCGACGCCTCGGTCGCTTCCAGTTGCATTCTTGCGGCAAGTTCATGGCTGGCGATTCTTGCCGCAAGCTCGCTGTCGAGTTTGCGCGACTCAAAATGTTTCCGATTGAGACTATCGAGCATTTTACGCGAAGCGCGATCTGTTTTTTCCGACATACCCTCCGGCCGAAGCAGGTGGGGGATCGGTTTGGCCGCGTTCATGGGCGTCCCCTGAAACACCGCCGGCAAAAACGCGCTTGACCAGTTGTTGGGGCCAACCTGTGGATTTCCCCGCGGATCGGGTATGGCCACAAAAGCCGGCAGCGAGGCGCTTTCGCTCCCAAGGGCATAGCTTACCCATGCGCCCAGACTGGGAAACCCATCAAGGGTGAAGCCCGTGCTCATCTGGTTTTCGCCCGGACCGTGCGTGTTGCTTTTTGTGGTCATCGAATGGACAAAACACAATTCATCCACAAGCGATCCCATGTGAGGCAAAAGATCGGATGTCATCTTGCCCGATTTTCCCCTCGGACGGAAAGTCCATTGGGGCCGGGTGAGAGCCCCCTGCTCCCCCTGGAAGGTGATCAGTTTGTCCGAGCCGGGCATCGCCTGGCCGTCGCGTTTGACCAGTTCGGGTTTAAAGTCAAAAGTGTCGACCTGGCTGACCGCGCCGGAACAAAAAATCAGAAGGACCTGATCCGCCTTGGGCGCCGCCTGTGCGGGACGGGGAGCGTTTGGAGCTTCCGGAAGAATCAGGGGGCGATAAGGCCCGCTGGATCCACGGGCATTTTGCAAAAGGCCCAACAACGCCGTGGATGCCAAACCGGATCGGGTCAGGTCGAGAAAATCCCTGCGAGAATGAAGTGCCCGGGCAAAACTGTTCATGGATCGTTCCCTAATTGCAAAATTGCGGGATCAAAACCGTTGTCTGGAAAATCAATCCGGATGAAGAAATTCATTGGAGGCCAAAAGGGCGCGACAAAGCGCTTCGGGTCCAACTTCGTTCCAGACTTCAAGCCCAGCCATCAGCTCGGCCTCGTCGGGGGCCCTTTGATATGCCAAAACAAATGCCCGCCTGACCCGATCCACCGGTGTTGGCGCCTCACGGGTAACGCGCTCGGAAAACATCCGGGCCTGATCATTGAGAAAACCACTATTGAGCATCCCCAAAGACTGCAGTGGTGTCGTGGAAAGCGTTCGTTTCGGGGCGATTTGCCCCGCGTCGGGACAGTCAAACACTCCGAACACATCATCAAGCTGCATTCGGGGTTTGGCCTGATAGACCATTCGTCTCCATTCCGCGGGACCGAATTTGGATTTGGAGCGGTAAACTTTCACATAATTGGTGTTGGGTTCAAAAAGATCAAATCCCGGTCCGCCTCCTTCGTCGCGCAAGTTGCCCGAAACAAAAAGGATCGAGTCGCGTATCGCTTCGGCTTCGAGACGATGTGCAGGATAGCGCCACAAAAGCCTTGCCTGCGCGTCCGCGGCAAGGCCTTCTTTGGTGATGTTCGAGGATTGGGAATATGCCCGGCTGGTCACAATCAATCGCTGAATATGTTTCAGCGACCAGGGCCTGGCCACTTCGCCTGGAAGGAGATGTTTGGGATCGACCAATTCGCTTGCCAGCCAATCGAGCAATTCGGGATGGGTGGGCCTTGCGCCATTTTTGCCAAAATCGCTGGGAGTGGCGACAATTCCGGTTCCAAAGTGAAATTGCCAAAGCCGGTTGACAATCACCCGTGCCGTCAGAGGATTTTCTTGCGAAACAATCCACCGGGCCAAAGACATTCGCCTTTGGGCCTCGGGAGCCTCTGGCGGAAGTTTTAGAGGGGTTCCGATCTTTTCAAAAGCTCCCGGGCCAATCTCTTGCCTTGGCTGCATTGGATCCCCTCGAAAGAGGAGCCTCGTTGGGCCGGGCTGGGAAAATGTGCCAATATAGCCTCGGCCCATCCGGCCCATGGACGATAATTCCGACCGGGTTTTCTGATATGCCCCAACCAGGCCCTCCACTACATCACCCTCGGTTTTGCCCGGGTAAAACCGCAATGCGGGACCATCGGTTGTACCTTGCTTCGCCCGATCGGTCGAATCCGCTACGAGAACCATTGGCCCGTCCGCCACACCAACCTCGATCCGGTAGTTGGTCATGACCCGGTCCGCAAATTGCGGCGGGATCGTCCGGTCGCGGCTCCAGCGAATCTGCTCGATCAATAGAGGTTTGGGCAGCCGGAACTCCACCCATACGCCGCCGGGTGTATTTCCAATCCAGCTTTTATTATTCCCGTAAATACCATCGTTAATGAATTCGAGATTGTGCGATGGATGAGGCGGATAGGATCCGGAGGCAGAAACCTTTACGCCCCGATCTTTGTGCAACAGGTTTACCCCGGGTTCCCCAGGACCAAACGCTTCCACCTCATCCAGGCAAGGCTCCGAACCGTTCGTGCCATCAATGGTGATCCGGATCCTGTCCGCCAAAATCGGTGCAAGAATTTCCTGGTTTTCGCCGGTCTGGGCCGGGCTTCGCAGGGAGAGGATATCGGAGGAAGATTCGCTACGATTCGAATCCACTTTTTGCAAAATCATCAGATCGGCGGTCGCATAATCGTCATCGGGTCCGGCCTGAACGAAAATAGCCGATCTTTGCTCGAGGCGAATCTTGCCAAAAGTTTTCAGACCACTCCAAAGCGGCTTTTGTGGAACCTGGGGCCCACCATCAGCCAGCCGCTTTTGGTTGATGAGACCAAGCTCTGTTCGGTCACCCTTTGTTTTAAGATCGCCATCGAGATCGAGCAACAAACGGGCTCCCCTGGTGTGGGTGTTCCACCCGGCGCCCCAACTGAAACCAAGAACAAATTCCCCCGCAACACCCGGACGATACGCGGCAAGGTATTTGTCTCGTACCTTGCTCCAATAGGCATAGCCCTGGCCAAGCGTAGGAAATTTTCCCAATTCCCCCTCGCAAAAGCGCTCACCTGGACCAGAACCGGCCGCATAGGGCTCGATACCCATCGGTTGCACCAAAGGCTCAAAGGTTGTTGTGGCGACTTTGGAGGGATAGATCCAGGTGGTCCGGCCGGGTTTGGCCACAGGTCGGAAATTGGCAAGTTTTGCCTCCAGGCCCGTCAACCGGGTTTTGAGCGCGACCAGTTCCCGGTTTCGTGATTCCGAAGGGGGCAATTCCCGCTCACCGTGGCGAACCCCCTCGAAAATTGCCTTGATCCGGTGATAGTCCTCATGGGAAACCGGGTCAAACTTGTGGGAGTGGCACCGGGCGCAGCCACCCGTGAGGCCCAAAAATGCCGATGCAGTCGTGGCCACCATGTCGTGAAGTTCATCCGCGCGCTGCTGGCGCGTTAGCGTTTCATCCGGGCTCTTGACTTCGTCCCAGGGTCCACCCACCAAAAATCCTGTCCCTTCGGGCTGGCCAATCTGGTCGCCTGCGAGTTGGGAAATCACAAATTGGTCATAAGGAAGATCGGAATTAATGCTTCGAATCACCCAGTCCCTGTAAACCCATGCCGAACCGCGCGAAGTGTTGGTTTCAAATCCGTTGCTTTCGGCAAACCGCACCACATCCAGCCAATGTCTTGCCCAGCGCTCGCCGTGTTCTTTGGATGCGAGATAGCGTTCGACCAGTTTGGCAAAAGCGTCTGGGGACTTCTCGTTATCGTATTGGGCCACCTCCTCCGGCGTGGGAGGAAGCCCCACAAGGTGAAACTTGACGCGGCGTATCTGTGTCCTTTTGTCCGCTGGTGGACTATACGAAAGCCCCTTTTCAGAAAGCTTTTGGAGGAGGAACGCATCCACCGGGTGGTCCACACCCACCTTGGCAGGAATGGCGGGGCGCCTGGGGACCACCAACGACCAAAAGGGGCCATCACCCTTCACGGGTTCAAGGGTGGACAACCCTTTCGAAAGGCTTTCGATTTCCGCGGGGGCAATCCGTTGCCCCTTGGGAGGCATGGCCCCTTCTTCGCCCTCGGCAAGTTTCAGTCGTTTGACGATTTCCGCTTGCGCGGGTCCTGAATCGCCTCCGGCAAAAAAGCCCTCAGGCGTATCCAGGGCAAGTCCGCCCCGTTTTTTTTCGGATTGGTGACAGGGATAACAGTGTTGGGCAAAAGTTTTGGAAACGCCTTCCCAATTTTTGGCCAAAGACCTCTCTTTGGTCGCCCCTTGGGCAAAACAAAAGTGGACAAAGCAAAAGGGAGTTAAAAGCAAAAAAAACACAGGCAATGGTTTCATTCGGGCAAACCCTTGGGGGGGAAGGTGGGTTTGTTAATGGACTCGCTAAATTAATGATACGGGAATTGGCATGGCACCAAAATGACGAAAAGTGCAGTAATGAGAACAAGAGAGCCAAAAGGCTGGGAATGGCTCTATGCGCAGCCCCTATTGCGGATCCGCCCAACCCGTTGTGGAGACTTCCCATTCGAGTTGGATGAGCCTTGGCTTCCACTCGACACCCCAGCGATACCCGGAAATAACGCCCTTTGCGCCCAAAACCCTGTGACAGGGAATCATCAGGCACCAATCATTGGATGCACACGCGCGAGCGACGGCCCTTGCAGCGGTGGGACGCCCCATCAGCCTGGCGATTTCACCATAAGATTGGGTTTGTCCGGACGGGATTTTTAGCAACCGGTCCCAAACCGCCAGTTGCCAATCACTTGGGCTTCCCACCAGTGGAATTTCGAGGGGAGCTGGCTCATGCGGCCACGACTTCAAATACGCCTCAAGCGGTTTCAAAATCTTTGGAAGGGGCTTGAAACTTTGGGGACGGAGCCCGGAACCGATCCGGATCTGATGAACCCCGATCTCCGATACATCGGCATCTACCCTGCCCAAAGGAAATTCGATGGGCAGAGTCCAAGTATTCGAAAATTTAGGCGGTTTTACGAAATTCACGGGAAAGACCTTGGGGGGGATTGGCCAATGGGGCCAAATTGGGGCCACCCAAAAACCTGGGAATTCCCAAATACAAAAGCATCCCAAGGGAACGGGCACATTCCTTCAAATTGACCTTGGATGCCCCTTCACGGCGATCGGCAAACACAATCGGGGTTTCCCCAATCGTCGCGCCCGCGCGGTGGCAACGAAGAAGCATCTCTTCCTGGAAAGAATAGCCCACCGAAAGAAGGTTTTCGATGGCTATTTTGTTAAGAAGTGCGGTCCGATAAGCCCTGTAGCCACCACTATTGTCCTTTGCGGGAAGCCGGTGGAGGGTGCGAACAAGGATATTGACGGATTTGCTCAACACCTTGCGAAGCATAGGCCAATTTTTGGTGCCACCCCCGGGAATGTAGCGCGAGCCAATCATCACATCCTTTTCGGCAAGACCTTCCAAAAGTTTGGGAAGGACCGCGGGGTCATGACTCAAGTCCGCATCCATGGTGACTACAACGCGAAACCCCTCATGAAGTGCGTACTTCATGGCCGCTACCATGGCAGTTCCCAGGCCCAGCTTGCCGGTTCGATGAATTACCGCGACACGGCCCATCTTTTTGCCAAGCTGCTCGGCAAGCTGGCCTGTGCCATCAGGCGAGTTGTCATCAATGACCAGGATGTGCGATAGGGGGGAATATTGCCGAATTTGGGACAGAAGTACGGGAAGGTTTTCTTTTTCGTTGTAGGTGGCCACCGCCACAATCGAGGAGGTTCCTACAGGGTTTGCAAGGGGGGCCATCATCGGAATCCTTTCCTTCAAGCCCGCAAGCGGGAATTTTGACCGTGCTGATCCGGTCGGTTTACTGTAAAAAGACTGGAATAGGTGTCTTCGGTGATTTCCCTAACAACCGGGCTGGATCCCATGTCTGAAAATACCACCATCGCTTGCCCCAAGTGCCAGAAGCGCCTGATAATACCGACCGAGTCGCTTGGTGCCAAGGTCCAGTGTCCTGGCTGCAAAACCGTGTTGCAAACACCGGCGCCCAAGGGAAATCCGACCTCCGGATCCAAACCGAAACCTCCAGCTCCATCAGGGGTTAAGACAAACCCTGCTTCGGGTTCCAAAGCGTCCGCCCCCCTTGCCGGAAAGCCTCCAGCACCCACACCGGCCCCTGCACAAACACAAAATTCCAAAGGGACAGAAGAGGCAGATGACGAGGCCGGGGGCTATGGTGTAAATCGGGAAGAGGATATCCCCCGCTGCCCAAGCTGTGCGAACGAGGTTGAATCCCACTCTACCGTGATCTGCCTTTCTTGCGGTTACAACATCCGTACCCGAACGGTCACCCGAATCCGAAGATTGGTCCACAAGGGATTTGCTGACTATCTGCTTTGGCATGCCCTGGCAATCTTGTTCACTTTTCTAGTTATCGGGATTATCGTTTGGGATATCCTTGTTTTCACCAAGATGCCCGACTGGCTGGGTGGCCCGGAGTCTTGGGGTGGCAGTTTCGTGGGCGGTGGTTTTTTCCGCCTTTGGAATACAATTATTAGCCTTTTCGGGATCTGGTATATGGGCCGTTTCGCGTTTGTCCGGTTCTTCCTGGAGCCACATCCCCCCGAGGAAGAAATCATTGGCTAACGGATACTCGCACGAAAACCGCCTAAATTCAGGGACTTTTCCGTTTTTGGGCGGTTTTTCGTTTCCGGGTTCCCCATAGCCTTCGCTTATCAAGGCTTTTATTCACGCTCTTGGGTTGCGTTTTTTGCGACCCTCAAGTACTTATAAGCCGCCGCGAATACGACCAAATTATGGGATGAAACCTATTTCCCATCAAGTTGCACTGTATCCAACGCGGGCAGTTTCGCTCTTGCGCCAGAGCACGGGCCGCGATTTGAAGTCCTCCCACGCCAAGGACTCTTATACAAATAGTCGATGCAATATTGTTCCCCATAAAACTAAGGAAAAAAGGTTCCTGATTCGGGCCATTACACAAAAAAAGCCCCTCCAAAAGGAGGGGCTTTCGGGTTGGTTGGACCCTTCGGAGAAGACTTAGCGGCTCGCGGTGGAGACGCTGGAGAATTCCTTGGTCAGGTCGAGGACGCTTTCGCGGCCGGCGGTGACGGTCACCTTGCGCTCGATCACAACGGAGTCGTCTTCGCCTTCGCGGCGAGCAACGATTTCGTAGTGGAAGGTTTCGCCTGCGGCGAGTTCGGGAGTGTTGAAGGATTGCTCTTCGCTTTGACGGCGGGTGAGCTGGCCATTGACATAGATTTTTACATCAACCGGAGCCTTGACGAGAACGCGGGCGGGAGCGTCAGCCGAAGCGGCTGGGCCTTTGGCACCTTGAGCCTTGGGGCTTTGGCCCTTAACAGGGTTTTGAGCCTTGGGCTCGGCGGCCTGGGACTTTGCACCCTGAGCCTTGGGGCTTTGGGATTTGGATTCGACCGCGCCTTTGGCGGCTTTATATTCGACAACCCGCTCGCTTACCACAACGCCGCCACAGCAGCCGAAGCAGGAGCTGTAAACGACGCCGCCGCAACAACCGTAGCAAGAGCTATAAACCATTCCGCCACAACAGCCGAAGCAGGAGCTGTACACAACGGGAGGACGGAAGCAGGAATGAACGGGAACGGCATAGCCGCCGCAGCCGTAGCAAGAAGAATACACAGCAACAGGACGAGCCCGATGGAAGTCGGGAGTTTCGGCACCGGCTGTCAGAAGTGTAGCCATAACCAAGCTGTACATCGAGTTATCTCCTGATATTGCAAGGTGCCCGAAAACACAATCCAAGGCACCCAATTCCCTCATTATAAAAGGGCCAAAACAAATTGAATAGGCAAACTGAGCATAATGAGGCGAAAAATTTGACTTTTCCGAAAAGTAGCATGTGCCTTAAAAAACCGCCTCCACCCACTACTTTTATCGATCAATAACCCGGAATTGGTCGAGTAACAGAGCCTTTACGAATTCCCCTTTGGGACCAAACGCCTAACTCAATCCATTTGAAAACATTTCCAAGCCCTATGAGCGCCCGGGAAATTCTCTCGCCTTGAACGGGCGTTTCCCATTACGATGATAAAGTCCCAAGGGAGAAGGCTTAGATGATACGCAAAAACCTCAGTTGGATTCTGGCAGTTACCGGGATCTCGGTTCTTGGCTTGGCGGTTTATGCCTATTCCCCGTCTCGCGAAAAGGACCGCGACTATGCCATGGTCCGCCTTTTGGTGGATGTCCTCCATGAAGTTCGTGGCCGTTATGTCAAGCCACTCGATCCCGAAAAAGAGCGCCAACTTGTCGAGGATATGATCAATGGCGGTCTTGAGCGCCTTGATCCTTACTCGTCGTACATCAATCCCGAAGAATACAAACAGTTCAATTCAACCAACAAGGGACGCTATGGCGGTATCGGCGTCCAGGTGAGCCGGGATCCCCGTACCAATTTCCTGCAGGTCATAAGCCCCATGGTGGGTACACCGGCATATGAGGCGGGGATCATAGCGGGCGACTACATTGTAAAAATTGAGGGGAAACCGACAGAAAATATCCCCGTCAACGACGCCGTCAATCTGATCCAGGGTGAACCGGACACTCCGATCACACTTTCCATTCTTCATGAAGGGGAGAAGGATCCGGTCGAACTGACCATCAAGCGCGCGATCATCAGCCTTCCTGCGGTTTTAGGCGACACCCGGCTGCCAGGCGGTAAGGGTTGGGAGCATATGGTCGATAAGGAATCCAAAATCGGCTATATCCGAATCACCACTTTCTCCGAAACCGCCTCGAAAGAAATGCGCCAAACCATGGAGGCCCTCATGGCCCAGGGAATGCGCGGCTTGGTTCTTGATCTTCGGAACAATCCCGGAGGTCTCCTCCGCTCGGCCGTTGAGATCGCCGACATGTTCATTTCCACTGGCAAAATTGTCAGCACCCGTGGACGAGGCCAAACAGAAGAGACCTTTGAAGCAAAGGGTGATGGAACGATTTTTCTTCCGGCCGATCAACACCCGATGGTAGTCCTCATCAATCGCTCAAGCGCAAGCGCAAGCGAGATCCTGGCAAGCGCCCTCCAGGATAGCGGACGCGCCGTGATCATCGGTGAGCGGAGCTTTGGCAAAGGGAGCGTCCAGAATGTGATCGAGATGGAAAACCGTCAAAGCGCACTCAAGCTCACCACGGCTTCCTATTGGCGGCCGAGCGGCAAAAACATCCACCGCTTCCCCGATAGCAAGGAAACTGACGAGTGGGGCGTCAAGCCATCGGATGGATTTGAGCTCAAAATGGCCCCTGAAGAATTCCGGGACTATTTCCTTTGGCGCGCGGATCGTGATGTGATTCGCGATGGGCAAAAGCCTCGCACCGAGGTCAAAACGGAAGCAAAAAAAGACAATCCGAACCCCCGCACACCTCCGAAAGACTTCAAAGACCGAGTCATGCAAAAGGCCCTGGAAACGATTCGGGAAAAACTCAAAAGCGCAAGCGCAAGCCTGCTGCCCGAACAAAGCAACGCCTGATTAACAACAAAAAACGATAAAAAAAAGGCGGTCACTTCCGCCACGATTCCTCACCAGGGAACCTCCTCAACCCATGCAGATCCTCTTTGAGGACAATCATTGTCTGGTGGTCAACAAAACCGCTGGGTTGCCGACACAGGCGCCTTCCCATGTGCCCGATTCGGAAGAGTCGTATGTACGCGGCTGGCTTATGTCCAAAAAAGGAAAAACCGAGGGAAAAGTCTATCTCGGCATCCCTCATCGACTCGATCGCCCCGTTAGTGGCGTGTTGCTCTTTGCCAAAAGCTCCAAAGCGGCAGCACGGCTTGCCGAACAATTTCGCGACCGCCAGGTCGAAAAAACCTATTGGGCCCTGGTGCCAAACACTCCCCAATTGCCCCCCGATGGGGAACAGGCGGTTTGGTCCGATCACCTGGCCAAGGTGGAGGGGGAAGCCCGGGGCCTGGTTTTGCAAGGGGAAACGCCCGGATCCAAAGCCGCGGAATCCTTCGCCCGAATATTGGTTCGCGAAGGGGAATGGGCCCACCTTGAGGTCAAGCCCCAGACCGGCCGGATGCACCAAATCCGGCTTCAGTGCGCCCACCGGGGTTTCCCCATTCTTGGCGACATCACCTATGGATCGCCATTTGCTTTGGCTTCCGGTTCGGGATTGCCCAACATTGCCTTGCATGCCCGCAGGCTCATCTTTTTGCACCCGATCCGCTACGAACCCATCACCATCGAAGCGCCTGTTCCGGCCGATTGGGACAAATTTCCCATTGGAGATCTCCTTCGCCCCTCTCTTGGTTTGCCATGATTATCCGTGGTGTGATTGACATCCTGTCGGGAGTGGTGGTTCGTGGAATAGAGGGTCAAAGGGAAACCTACGGCCCAATCCAAAGTCGGCTGACCGGCTCCACGGCGCCTGACGACATCGCCCGTGCCCTGCATGAGACATTTGGATTGAAGCACTTTTATATCGCCGACTTGGACGCGATAATCCACCAAAAAGCCTGTGACTGGAAACTGTTCGAATGCTGGAGCAACCGGGGTTGGAATGTCTGGGCGGATCTTGGGGTAACAGGGCCGGAATACTTTTCCACCTGGC
>CAMBMH010000126.1 GCA_945868575.1 Singulisphaera sp. GP187
GGTGAACATGGCGCGATGCTTTTCTCCGGTAATGAAGTATGCGTGTTTCCCGCTTTTCCAACGGATAATGTTATCGACCCCACCGGGGCTGGTGACTCATTTGCCGGTGGAATTTTGGGGTACCTTGCCAGCCATGACCATGATCCGATTGCTTCCTTGCAAAGGGCCATGGCATATGGGACTGTTGTTGCCAGCATGACCGTTGAAGGCTTCGGCCTTGATCGTTTGCGCCAGGCAACTCGCACAGAGATTGATAACCGCCTTGTGCAATACCGCAACATGCTGCATATCGGTTAATCGAATCAGGAGTATAAATTTCAAAGCCCCGGGAGCCAGAATGGACCCCGGGGCATTATCGTTTTTGTGGATTTGTATAAGGGCTTATTCGCCCAAAACTTCCTTTAAGGCGCCTATCAGGGCGTCGATGTCTTCCTCGGTATTGAATGGCCCAAGACTTGCCCGAACTGCTCCATCCGGGAAGGTCGATTGCGCACCATGGATATGGGGTGCACAGTGGAGGCCGGGACGAATTGCAATCGCGAAGGAGCTATCGAGAATATTTCCCATTTCATAAGGTTCCAGTCCTTCAATCGTGAAGCTGACTGTGGCGACTTTTTTGGACCAGTCCTGATGGCCGAGCATTCGAATTCCGGGAAGATTGGCGATTGCTTCCGACAGCTTTTTGGCCAAAGAGTTTTCGTGTTGGTGGATCTTTTCGATCCCCTGTTGGGTTACCCATTTGATACCGGCAAGCAGCCCCGAAATCCCCATGATATTTGGAGTGCCGCCCTCGAGAAAGTATGGGTAGTCGGTGGGTTGGGTTTCCGTTTTGGAATCTCCGCCTGTTCCACCCTCGCGCCACGGACGGATTGTGACCCTGGGGCCAATATAGAGCGCACCCGTACCTGTTGGGCCCATTAGGGCTTTGTGGCCGGGAAATGCCAGTAGGTCGATTGGGGTTTTATCCAGGCTGATTGGCAGAAGACCCGCGGTTTGGGCGGCATCCACCAAAATCAGCGCACCACTTTCCCGGGTAATCCGGGCTATTTCCTCTACGGGTTGGACTGTTCCCAAGACATTGCTTGCGTGGGTAACTACCACTAATTTGGTTTTGGGGGTAAATGCCTTAGCGATTTCTTGGGGATCCAGTGTGCCCCCTTCATCGGAGGCGATTTTTGTGACTGTAATCCGTCCCGACAATTCGAGTGAACGAATGGGACGGTTGACGCTGTTGTGTTCCAAGTCGGTGGTTATGACATGGTCACCGTCGTTGAGCACCCCTTTGATGGCCATATTCAAGGCATCGGTGCAATTGAGAGTAAATGCCCAACGATCCGGAGATGCACCCTCGAAAAGGCGATTCAGAGCAACCCGCGCGTCCTCAAGGACTTTTTCCGAAGCTTTGGCCATGCTATGCCCGGAGCGCCCGGGGTTGGCCATCGATTCCCTGGCAAATTTGTCCATCGCCTGGTAAACGGATTCGGGTTTGGGCCAAGTGGTTGCCGCGTTATCGAGGTAGATGGTCATTAAATCCATTGCCCAAAAAGGGGATCAGTGCCCGATGAATCTTGCGTAAAGTGCCATGGCGCGATCAGGTTCATCGGTTCCCTTGATGATGGCTCGGCCATCGGGGAAAACGGTGAAGTCACAATCCTCTGCCGAGAAGCGTAACAGAAATCGAGTGGAACTCACATTACCCAAGTGGGCCAAGTTTTTTGTGAGGAGTTCAAAGTCGAGCTTGATTGGTTTGGCATGGGCAATCTGGACCGCGTTACGGCCACAAAGTGAGGTGGTTTGCGCGCCCTGTTCCCCGTCCAGCCATTCAAACCTGTTGTGCGTACAACACGGGCAATCCACTTTGCCTTTCAATGGGGCGATTTTGATTTTGCGGAAAGTGTTTTCCCAACAATCGAGGTAGACAAGGTCCCGATTGACCGCTTCAAGTTTTCCGGTAAGGATCTTGATTGCTTCCGTTGCCTGGTAACTGGCGATGATGTTGATGGTCATCCCCAACACTCCCGCAGTGTCACAGGTTCCCGCCTCGCCGGGGCCTGGTGCTGCTTCGAAAACACAGCGAAGGCAAGGGGTGTCTCCTGGCAGGATTGTCATGAACTGGCCATGGCTTCCGATGCAGCCACCGTGGACCCATGGAATGCCGAGTTTGATGGCCGCATCATTGATGAGGTAGCGAATCTCGAAGTTGTCGGTACCATCAAGAATCAGGTCGACATCCTTGGCCAGTTCGAGGATATTTCCACGGTCGATGTGGGCGACCACTGGCTCAACGGTAACCAGCGAATTTATCTGGTTGAGCTTTTTGGCACCCGCGACCGATTTGGGCACACCTTGAGCGGCGTCCTCTTCGTCGAAGAGGACTTGTCTTTGGAGATTGCTAGTCTCCACAAAATCCCTGTCCACAAGCCGGATAAAACCAACTCCGGCCCGAACCAGGGTGTTGGCAAGGACGGTTCCAAGCGCACCGCATCCGCAAAGCAGCACACGAGCGTTTTTAAGGCGGGTTTGACCTGGAGTCGCAATGGCCCCAAAACGCATCTGGCGCGAGTACCGGTCTTTGTCGGCTTCGGTAAGTTCCCAATTGGTCTTGCTCATATCGGCTATTCCACGCCCATTTCGTCCAGAAAGTTTTCAATAAATTCTACTGCTTCAGTCCCAAGACCCTGATCTTTAACCCATCCGGCTATCACGACGAGTTCCTCGCGTAATCTCGAAAGGCGTTTGTCCCCGAGTTTGGAAAGGATATTTTGGAGATGGGTAAATGCTTCATCTGCGGCCTTGGGATTCACCAGGTCCTCATCCGAGGCCGTGATGAAAACCACCATTGAGATCAGGCTTTCAAGGAGTGGATCAATTCCCAATTCTCGGGGGATGTCCGGAAATAGGGCAATACCTTCAAGTCCGGGATTTTCTTCGGCCTGCAAATCGATTTCTTCATCGTCTTCAAAATCATCCGGTTCCTGGCGATTGGTTACCGGTTTTTGGCCTTTTTGGGGAGGCCCCTTCGGTTGGTTCGGAGGCAACCGTCGATCATCCTGCCCCTGCTTGGATTTAGGTCGATTGGGATTATTGTTCCCTGAAGGTTTGTTAGGCCCTTTGGAATTGTTTGCCATTGTTATCAACCTCCGGCCACGGCCGGGATGATTGCAACTTCGTCACCGTCCTTGATGGCGGTGTCGAGCATGTCGAGATAACGAATATCTTCGTCATTGACATAGATGTTCACAAAGCGGCGCAGTTTGCCATTGTCGAACAACTTTCCACCCATGGCGGGGTGGATTTCAATCAAATGGTTGAGGGCATCACCCACTTTGGTTGCGGTGACTTCAACTATTGCCTGGTCCCCAGCGCTTGGGCGAAGGGGTGTAGGGATTTGAACGCGGACCGACATGAAAACCTCTGCGGCAAATGGGAACTATTGGCATTGGAATTGCCAATATTTTATTTTATCAAATCAAACGCCAACCAATTGGGTTTTGAATTGGGTTTTGGCCAAAGGAGTGAAATCCCCCAGGCTTTCCCTTACAGCTTCAAAGGCGTCGAGGGTTGCAGCTATATGGGTTGGGGGTTCCACATGGCTGGTAATTGCATCCTGGGTTTTGAGCCCATTTCCTGTGATGAGAAGCACGGTTTTGCCATGCGGGGAAAGTTTCCCTTGCTGTAGAAGTTTGCGGGCCACGGCCAAAGTGGTGCCACCCGCGGTTTCCGCAAAAACACCCTCATATTCGGCCAACATGAGCATTCCTTCGCAGATCTCATCGTCGGTCACATCTTCGCCCCACCCTCCCGAATCACGGATGAGCCTGGAGGCGAAATAACCGTCGGCCGGGTCGCCAATTGCAAGCGATTTGCAAATTGTGTTTGGTTTTTTGACGGGCTTGTGCTGATCCCGGTTGTTTTTAACGGCATCCGTAATTGGATTACAACCGCTTGCTTGTGCTCCAAAAAACCGGGTGGTTGGTTCCTTTTCCAAAAGCCCACATTTATACGCTTCCTGAAAGGCCTTGTGAACCTTGCCAATCAATGCCCCACCAGCCATTGGTGAAACCACCTGATCAGGGGTTTTCCAACCTAACTGTTCGGCGATTTCAAAACCCATCGTCTTGGACCCTTCTGCATAGAAAGGGCGAAGGTTGATGTTTACAAATCCCCAGCCATGCTTGAAGGCAACCTGGGTGCAGAGTCTGTTGACCTCGTCATAAGTTCCCTGGACCCCCAGAACCTTGGCTCCATAAACGCTGGTTCCAAGGATTTTGGCCTTTTCCAAGTCCGCCGGAACAAAAATATAGCTTTCCAAGCCAGCCGAAGCTGCATTCGCGGCAACGCTATTTGCCAGGTTACCCGTCGAAGCGCAACCAACAGTTTTCAGTCCAAATTCCTTGGCCTTGGAAAGGGCAACGGCCACCACGCGGTCCTTAAAGCTAAGGGTGGGAAAATTGACAGCGTCGTTTTTGAGGTAAAGGTCTTCAATCCCTAGTGCCTTGCCCAAACGGTTTGCCTTGATTAATGGGGTACCGCCGGAATGAAGGCCGACCGTTGGATCGTTATCCAGGGGCATAAATTCCCGGTAGCGCCACATGTTCCAAGTGCGCATCTCAATTTTGGAACGACTGATGGCCTCGGTAATGGAATGATAATCGTAATCGATTTCGAGGGGGCCAAAATCATCTGTGCAGAAATTATTGGGAGAAACGGGGTAGGTGGTGCCACAAACCCGACACTTCATTCCCTTGACGAAAGACGCAGACACGCCAAACCTCCAAAAGGCCCACAATGAGCCAAACGAGGTAAACGCTTATCCTTGGGAAGCTCGGCCCGGTGAAATGGGCCGGAGAAAAGAGCGTGATGTACACGCAATCTTATCTCTCCCGGTTTCCCGGGAAGGACTTAGCACCTGACGCCGCAAGGCCGGTTGCTGTGGCTTCTAAGGGCCTTTCCCTCAGCCACTCTGGATAAGATTCACCAATCTGATTAAAAGTTTATCGTTAACAAAGGTTCATGGCAACAGAAAGAGTCAAATTTGGCCTCCAATCTGCTTCGAATCCCGACTTTTTCCTCCAATCATTGTTAAAACCTTCCCAGTTTCCACAATTCAGAAATGTCAAAATTTTGGTGGGATTGGCCTATAATGCCCCAATTGCTTTCCCGTTCGCAGGATGCGCCCGCACATGGATGAGATGTTTACTGACGACCCATTTCCACCGGTTTCCCCAAAGGATTCGTTGCTGGAAAACCTGAACAAATCCCAGGCCCAGGCCGTTACCCATGGATTAGGTCCACTACTTATCTTGGCTGGCCCAGGAAGCGGTAAGACCCGGGTGATTACCCGTAGGGTGGCTTGGCTTCTCCACCAGGGGGTACATCCAAGCAGAATTCTCGCCATTACCTTCACCAATAAAGCCGCCCAAGAGATGCGGGAGCGTGTTGAGGCCTTGGTGCCCCAAAGCAAGGTGCACATTAGCACCTTCCACAGTTTTGGTGTCCGTTTTTTGCGCGAGTTTGGTCATTTGACAGGCCTTGAGCGCAATTTTGTTGTTTATGACATGGACGACCGTGAAAAGCTTTTGAAGCTTTCCATTGAAGACGCTGGGCTGGGTGTTTCCGCCAGCAATGTGGGAAGCATTGGCAACGCTATAAGCAAATGCAAAAACCAGCTCCTTACCCCGGAAGGCTACCAGCAATCGGTGCGGGATTATTTTACCCAGTGCGTGGCCAAGGTTTATCCCCGTTACCAGGCCCGGTTGAAGTCCTCGAATGCTTGTGATTTTGATGATTTGCTTTATATTCCGGCACTTTTGTTGCAAAAGGACAAGGAGTTGCGGGAAACCCTGGATAATCGCTGGCATCATACGCTTGTCGATGAATATCAGGACACAAACAAGGCGCAATACGCCATAGCAAGGGAACTGAACATCAATCATCCCAACCTTTGCGTGGTGGGAGATCCGGATCAATCGATCTATCGTTTTCGTGGAAGTGATATCCGAAATATCCTTGATTTTGAACGGGATTATCCCAATGCCCAGGTAATCAAGCTAGGCGAAAACTATCGAAGCACAAAAAATATCCTGGCGGTTGCAGATGCCCTAATCGGACATAACACCGAGCGCAAGCCAAAACCCCTGGTCACCCAGAATCAGCAGGGAAAACCGGTTTCCCTAATCATTCACGAAACCGGGGAAGCCGAGGCCAGTGGCGTCGCCCACCGGATTGCTGATATGGTGGATGGCAACAGGTGGAATTACCGGGATATTGCCGTTTTCGTAAGAACCAATGCGCTAACACGAACCCTGGAAAGCGCTTTCATTCAGGGTGGGATTCCCTTCCAGATCGTGAAAGGTCTTGCCTTTTTCGAGCGGAAAGAAAACAAAGATGTCTTGGCTTACCTGCGGTTGATGGTTAATCCTCGGGATGACATTGGATTCCTCAGGATCGTCAACGAACCTGCAAGAAAGATCGGCAAAACAACATTGGACCAGTTGGCGGAATTCGCACGCGAACAAGGCCTTTGTCTGATGGAGGCCGCCAGGCGGGCCCGACTTGTTCCTGGCTTGAGGCCAGCAGCAGTCAAAGCGTTAATGGATTTTGCCCGAATGATGGATGGATTAAGGGGTATGGTCGACGGTTCTCCCGCTGAGGCAGTTAGGGCAGTTCTGGATAAAAGTGGTTACAAAAAAGCCTTGGAGACATCAGGGCAATCCGAGGACCAGGAACGTCTTGCCAACATCGAGGAAATGATCACGGTTGCCGAACAGTTCATGCAGAACCAACCGGATGGAACGGTCAATGGATTCCTGGAGAATGTGGCGCTTTCCAGCAGTATTGATGGGTATGACAAAGATTCCAATTGTGTGTCTGTCATGACCCTTCATGCCGCCAAGGGATTGGAATTTCCTGTTGTATTCATGGTAGCCCTTGAGGAAGGAATTCTTCCGAGTTCCTTTGCGCTTCCCGGTGGGCCGGGTGATACAACCAACACCAAAGAAATTGAAGAAGAGCGAAGGTTGGCGTTTGTTGGAATGACTCGGGCAATGCATGAGCTTTGTTTGGGATATTGTCATGAGCGATCGTTTAGAGGCATGACCCGCTTTACCATGCCAAGCCGATTTCTTAGCGAACTGGATGAAGCCCGTGGCGCCATGGAATTGATTGATCTTACCATGATGGCCAATCGCCGATCCGTGGAACCAGAACCATGGGATTTCCTCCCGCAAAAACCCAAAAAGGTGGAACCCATTCAGGTGAAACCGAAAGCAGTCCTGACTTCCCTTGCTGCAATGGATCCGACCCGAACCACAACGGGACCTGTTCCCGCCGTGAAAGAAGGATCCTTGGTAAAGCACCCAAATTACGGGGTTGGCAAAGTTGTTGAAATCTCAGGCCAAGGGGTGCTCCGAAGGGTAAAAATCCAGTTCAAAACCGCTGGTGTCAGGTCATTTATTCTGGACAAGGTTCAGTTGGAGGTGCTTCCACCTGGGACCCGGATCTGATGAAGGATTTCCGGCAATCGTGGGAGCGAGGGCCACGGGTTCCCCCTTTGGCTCAACAAAAAAAGGATTGTGGATGCAAATCTGGGTGGATGCGGATGGTTGTCCGGTCGAAATCAAGGAGCTGCTTTTTCGGGCGGCGGGCCGCTGCAGAATTATGGTTACACTTGTTGCCAATCAGATTTTGACAATTCCCGTATCTCCTTATGTCAAAATGCTTCTGGTTCCCGGTGGCTTGGACGCCGCAGACAGAAAAATTGTTGAGATTGTATGCGCCAAGGACCTTGTAATCACATCGGATATTCCTTTGGCGGCAGATGTGGTTGCCAAAGGTGCAAAGGCCTTAAATCCCAGGGGGGAGCTCTACACAGATGTGAATATGGGTGACAGGTTGGCAACACGAAACCTAATTGATGAAATGCGAACCGCAGGGCAAATGATGCGGGGCCCATCAGGCTATACCCCAAAGCACAAACAGGCCTTTGCAAACGAGCTTGATCGTTGGTTGTCGCGAAAATCCTGATCAGGGAAGGCCTGGCTAAAACATTTTTTTCCATTGGTTTTTTTGCAAAAAAAGTGGTGGGCGAAAAACCCACCACTTTCGTAAGTCCAGATTTCTTGAGCAAAATTATTCCACGGTCCAAAGGTCATCGTTGCGGAAAAGTTTTTGAAGATCGCCTTTACCTTTTTTTGCCAAGGCGGCGGCAAGCTGATTTTCCATCAGTTCCTCGTAGGTTGGTTCGGTTACATTGCGGATAACACCGAAGACTTCGGGGAAATCAGGGTTGGAGAAGCGGCTAAGCAGGTAAGCCATAGTTGGGTTCTTGGCGAACTCATCGTGCACAATAATGTCATCCAATGCACAGTCCTTGCCAATGGTGACTACTTCTGGTTCCAGACCATTCAGGCGGATTCCCTTGTTGCGATCTTTGCCAAATACCAAGGGTTTGCCATGTTCCAGGTAAAGTGCGTTGTCCGCGCGAAGCGATTTGTCCGCGACATTATCAAAGACCCCGTCATTGAAGATCTTGCAGTTTTGCAGGATTTCCACAAAAGCCGCACCCTTGTGGGCTGCGGTTTTCTGAAGAATGGTGGTGATGTGAATTGGGTCCATATCCATCGTCCGGGCAATAAAGGTTGCCTCGGCTGCCAAAGCCAGGGATACCGGACGAATCGGGGATTCGATCGAGCCGGTTGGGCTGGTTTTGGTTTTCGTGCCCATCCTTGAGGTAGGTGAATATTGCCCTTTGGTAAGGCCATAGATCTCGTTATTGAACAACAAGATTTTGATGTCGATATTCCGTCGCAGGGTATGGATCAGGTGGTTGCCACCGATCGAAAGGCCATCGCCGTCCCCTGTAACAAGCCAAACCATAAGGTCGGGTTGGGCAAGCTTGAGGCCTGTGGCAATTGTTGGCGCACGACCGTGAATGGTGTGAAAGCCATAGGTGTTCATGTAGTAGGGGAACCGGCTTGAACAGCCGATTCCAGAAACAAACACCATCTTTTCCTTGGGGAAAGGTACGGTGCTCAATGCCCTTCTGGTTTGGGCCAATATGGAGTAGTCACCACAGCCTGGACACCAGCGGATTTCCTGATCGCTGGCGAAGTCGGCTGGTTTCAATACTGGAAGCGTTGTTGCAGACATAATATACCCCTCTTTTGTGTGTATTAGAGCTTTTGACTTTACGATAATGCAGATTAGGCAAAAAATGGTTTAATTGCTTCCAGGATCTCGGAAACCAGGAACGGACGACCCTGGATCTTGTTGAGGCCCTTGGCGTCAATCAGATATTTTCCCCGCAGAAGAAGAAGCAATTGACCTGCGTTCAGTTCGGGAACCAGGAAGTGTTTGAACTTCTTGAAAACTTCGCCGGTGTTTTTGGGGAAAGGGTTCAAATATTGGAAGTGGACATGTCCGACTTTCCAACCGTTGCGGCGAGCGCGTTGCACTGCGGTGGCAATGCTACCGTATGTGCCTCCCCAACCAATCAACAGTAATTCACCCTCCTGCTCACCTTCAACAACAAGGTCAGGAATGGTTTTGGCAATATTGGCTACCTTTTGGGCGCGGGTATTGATCATATGCTCATGATTGCCCGGCTCATAATTGATGTTCCCGGTAACATCCTGCTTTTCAATACCACCGATACGGTGTTCGAGACCAGGAGTTCCGGGAAGCGCCCAAGGGCGGACAAGGTTTTCATCACGCTTGTAAGGGAGAAATTTGCCAGGTTCCCCAGCGCCATTTTCGTGGGTTTTGCCTGAATCACCCGAATTGGGTAAAGTCGGATGGATGATGTTGATTTTTGGAAGCTTGTTCAGATCCGGAATCAACCAAGGTTCCGCTCCGTTGGCAATGTAGCCATCAGAAAGGAGAAAAGTTGGAACCATGAATTCGGTGGCAATTCGCACTGCTTCAATAGCCATATTGAAGCAGTCCGTTGGAGATTTGGGTGCGATGATCGCGACAGGCGATTCGCCGTTGCGGCCAAAGAATGCCTGTAATAGATCGGCTTGTTCGGTTTTGGTTGGAAGGCCGGTGCTGGGTCCACCACGCTGAACATCAATGATTACGAGCGGAAGTTCCGTCATTACAGCCAGGTTGATTGCCTCGGATTTCAGGCAAACCCCTGGCCCGCTAGTTCCGGTAATGCCAATGGCGCCACCATAAGAGGCACCAAGAGCCACACCAACCGCGGCAATTTCGTCTTCTGCCTGAAGAGTTTTGACTCCGAATTCCTTCAGATCAGCCAGCTGATGCAGGATATCCGACGCGGGAGTGATTGGGTAGCTTGCGCAGACAATTCGCTTGTTGGCCAATTCGCTAGCAGCAACCAAACCCAAGGCAATTGCTTCGTTGCCGGTGATTTTTCGGTAGGTTCCCGGTGCGATTTTGGCTTTGGCAACACGGTACTGTACTGGCATCATTTCCACGGTTTCGCCGTAGTTGAAACCCGCTTTCAGCGCACTGATGTTCGCCTGGAGCACATCGGGTTTCTTGCCAAATTTTGACTGGAGCCATTTGAGAGTGGAATCGCTGCTGCGTTCAAACATCCAGAAAACGAGGCCTAAGGCAAAGAAGTTCTTGCATCGGTCCGCGTCGCGCATCGCAAGATTGGAATCCTTTACTGCTTCGCGATTCAGCTTGTCGATGGGTACCCGGATGATCCGGTATCCCTTAAGGGATCCATCTTCCAACGGGTTAGTTGCGTATTTGGCTTTACCCAAATCGGTTGGACCAAAGGAGTCACTATTGACTATGAGTATTCCATCGGGGAGAAGGTCTTTGAGGTTGGTTTTGAGAGCAGCAGGATTCATCACCACAAGACAATTCAATGAATCGCCCGGCGTGTGAATGTCTGTGCTGGCAAAATGGACCTGAAATCCAGAAACACCAGCCAGTGTGCCGGCTGGAGCGCGGATTTCAGCCGGAAAGTCAGGGAAAGTAGCAATGTCATTGCCCATAATGGCAGAAACATTTGTGAACTGTGTTCCGGCTACCTGCATACCGTCGCCTGAATCCCCAGCGAAACGGATTGTAATCGATTCCACTTCCTCGACCTGTTGGCCGGGAGAGGTTGGCGAACTTACAGACATTCTTCCATTTCCTCAAACTTGTTTTGTTTGGATTAAGGCGTGAAATGGCCCGGAGAGGCCGTCCTCAATGACTTTTGTTGTATCCCACCAAGCCATTTTGGCGATAGACGGACTCCAACAGTCTTTCAGGAATAAACCAACACGGAAAAAGAGCAACCCCATTATCCTTTCTGTGTCGATGGGTTGGATTCAAGTCGAAAGGTTGCATTCAAGGACCCATTCAAGCGACGAAACAGAAACTTGTGACATCACCCCAAAAAAGCGGTTGAATACTTTCTTTGGGGTAGGAGGGCTTTTCGGAACTTCCTTTGGCAAAATTTGATAGTTGATCTTTTTGGCGATTTTCTTTCCGGAAAAGTTGTCTTTCCCACTTTTTTTTGCCA
>CAMBMH010000127.1 GCA_945868575.1 Singulisphaera sp. GP187
GGATTTGATATTATTTTCAAATTCTAGGTCGATTTTGTCTTCAATTTATGGGCTTTTGTGGGGCGGCTGGCTGGTTCCGATCCGGCGAGTTTGCTCCATCTTTTTTGCGCCTTGGAATTCGCACGGTTTGCGGTTGGACGATTTTCATGATGAATAGGCATCAAACCGAATTGCCCAGGGTGATTTCTAAAGTGATATTGGAAATACGCAGGGATAGGGAATTTTGAACCTTTAAGGGTGGGGAATTGGGCTCATTGAAAAAAAAGGTCAATTGTATGGGGGTTAATTGAAAACAGAAGTGCGGTTTTTCAGGTCAAAAAAAATACCCCGCAGGGTTGCGGGGTATTAACTAATCGTTGAAAATCAAAGTTAGAGGCCGTTGCCACCAGCAAAGCCGGTTTTGCCGCCGCCAATTCCACCAGGTGCAGGTGGCAAAAAGCCAGGCGGGAAGCCGCCGGAGTTGCCACCGATCATTCCAGATGCGCCGCTGGCTCCGCTGGCACCCGGTCGGGGAGGCTGAAAACCGGGTGGGAAAGTGCCACCAAAACCACCTGAAGCTCCACTCGCGCCTATTGCGCCTGAGGCTCCGGCCATTCCGGGCATAGGGCCAGGCGTGTATCCTGGGTTACCGCCTGTTGCGCCAGAAGCGCCAGCTTGGCCTGGTTTTGGAGGTTGGAAACCTGGTGGGTATGAGCCCGAGTTTCCGCCTGAGGCACCAGACATACCGGGCATAGGGGGCGTAAAGCCTGGTGGGTAGGAACCTCCACCTGGATTACCCGAGAAGCCGGGCACAGGGGGCGTAAAGCCTGGTGGATAGGAGCCTCCACCTCCTGGAGGGGGGCCCTTGGGAGCGCCGGGTGTGCCTTGTCCGTGCACAAGTGCAAGGCAAAAGCTGGCGCCGAAGGCCGCAAGGGCGAAATATCGTGATATCTTCAAAAAGGGAGAGGACATTTTTAAACCCATTGCAAACAGGAAATGCCAGCAGAGTTCTTCATTGGGTATTCTGGTGCCATTATCGTCTAAGGTCAACCCCGTTCTTCTACTGGTTTTTGGGGAATTTAAAGGAAGGATGGTTTCAATGTGTTCCAAACCCCAAGGAATCAATGCTTGCTTATCTATTTGCCCAGGGCATTTTCGCCCGGAAAATATCCAAGGTTTATCACCAGTATTTATGCTTCCCGTTGGAATCCCGGAACGAAAACCCCAGACAAACCAAACGGAAATTTGGGTTCAATCGGTCAACTTGCATTTGGGATAAAGTGGATTGGAGGTTTGCAATTTTCAATCGTCGTCATCATCATTGGGGCCGGGCGCTTCCCCATCGACCCAAACCCGCCGTTGGCGCGAGGAAGGTATATTGAGCATTTTGCGGTATTTGGTAATGGTTCTTCGGGCAATAGGAAACCCTTCCGCTGTCATTTTGCCCACCAGATCATCATCGGATAGAGGCGATGTTTTATCCTCGTTTGAGACGAGTTCCTGAAGGCGTTTTTTCAACTTTTCCCAGGCGATTTCCTCGCCTGAGCTCGTTGTTGTGCCTCCTGTGAAGAATCGCTTTAGTGGGAAAACACCCCGTGGGGTTTGGACAAATTTATCGTCCACGGCGCGGCTGACAGTGGTCACATGGACACCCACTTCGTCGGCGATTTGCTGCATTTTGAGAGGTTCGATGAAATCCGGGCCTTCATCAAGAAACCGCTTTTGTCGCCTGATGATCGCTTCCGCCACCCGTTTTATGGTGCTTCGCCTTTGCTGGATTGCCTCCTCAAGCCAAAGCGCGGACTGGATTTTTCGCTTAAGGTATTCTCGTGTTAGAGGATCTGTATCTGGGTCTTTGACCGCTTCGCGCCACATCGGATTGATTCGTATCTCGGGAATTCCCTGATCCGTCAGGCGAACTTCGTAATCTCCCTGGTCATTGGATTCGACAAAAAGGTCGGGGACAACGAATTGCTTGGGTGTATCGTCAAAACCCGCGCCAGGCCGGGGGTTCAAATGGCTGATTTTGCCGATGGCCCTTTGGATTGAGGTTATATCGAATCCGGTTTTTTTCTGGATCAGGGGAAGCTTGTTGTGCCTGATATCCTCAAGGTGTTCGCTAATAAGAACCCGCATTAGGTCCGCATCAGGATCCTCGCGTGGGACTTGTAGGATAAGGGCTTCGGCCAGGTTGCGGGCTCCAACCCCTTTGGGTTCGAGCTTTTGCAGGATCTCCAAAACAATTTCGAGAAGGCCAGGATCGGTAATAGGTGGCTGATGCGCGGCAGCCAATTCGGGAAGCGGTGTTTTCAGATATCCCGAAGGTTCCACATGCGATACGAGATAGCGCAAAAGTTCCTCGTCCTCGCTTGGGAGGTTGAGAAAGTTGATCTGTTCGGAAAGGTGTTGTTGGAGGGAAGGCGTTCGGGCCATGATGTTTTGCATCATGTCGTGCTGCCGATCGGACGCCTGTTCGATGGCTCCTCGCGAGGGGCGGGAGTCGCCCATGGCTTCCGCCCAGTCACCACTCATACTCGAAAGGCGGTCCATTCGGTCGAAGTCCGCGCTGTCATCATCCCGATCAATCCTGAGTTCCGCGCCTTCGCTTTCGAGGACTTCGCCATCATCGGCAGGGGAGGTTTCGTGGGGTGGGCCATTTTCCCCCCAGTCGGCAACCTCCACGGGAACGGGCTCATCGACATCGATTGCAAGTTCGAGGACAGGATTTTCCTGAAGTTCGGTTTCCACTTTTTCCTGCAAAGCCATCAAAGGCATTTGCAGGATTTCCATCGACTGGATCATGCGTGGCCCCAGGGTCAGACCTAGGGTCTGCTTCTGGGCCAAACTCATTTCCTGTCGCATTTTGAAAAGTCCGTTTCGTTTCTAAAACTCGCGTCGCCCCTCCAGGGCGTCAGCCAGCATCTGGCTATTGGCAAATTCTAGGGAAGATCCAGCGGGCAAACCCCGTGCCAATCTTGTAATTTTTGTTCCAAAGCTGCCGAGAACGCTGGAAAGGTAGAGGGATGTACCATCACCTTCGAGCGTCGGATTTGTGGCAAGTATGACCTCTTTTACGGTCCCCTGCCGTATCCGATCGATTAGATGGTCAATGGTTAATTGTTCGGGAGTTATGCCGTCCAGTGGTGATATCCGGCCATAGAGAACATGGTAATGTCCCCGGAAGCGTCCCGCCCGGTCGATCACGGCCAAATCGCGGGGATGCTCCACCACGCAAATAATCGAAGGGTCCCTCTTGGGATCCCTGCATAACGAGCAAATAGCCTCTTCCGTAGGCGCGCAACATTGCCTGCAGCGATGGATCCGTTCCTTGAGTTCGCGAAGCGAATCGGCCAGGCCAAGAACCTCGGTGGAAGGTGCATCCATCAGAAAATGGAGCATTCTTTCTGCACTTTTGGGGCCAATACCAGGCAATCGGCCAAGGTGCCAAAGGACCCTTGGAATCAATTCCTCGGGGGGCTCGGTAAAGGCATTTTTCGCGCGGGATGTTCGGCTCAAGTGGGTGTCTCTGGCAAAGGGGACTTCCAACCAAATCGATCTGCTTTTTGGGAGGTTGTTTTTGGGAAAGGCGATGTGGGGCGGAAAAACCGAAAAATCCGCCCCGAAAAAATGGGTTGGCCCAATCAGGAAAGTCCGGGAATTCCAAGCGCCCCCGGTAGTCCGGCGCCCGCAGGAAGACCCAAACCTGCGCTTACCTTTGCCATTTCGTTGGCAATTTGTTCACGCATGCGGTGGATTGCCAGATTGGTCGCTCCCCGGATCAGATCCTCGAAAAGGACCCTGTCTTCCGGGCGCATCACGGTAATATTCATATGGAGACGGGTGACTTCAAAATTGCCATTAACCTCGACCTGGACAAGTCCGCCCCCCGCTTCACCAAAAGCGTTAAGGGAAGGAAGGCGCTCCTGGAAGGCCTTCATCTCCGCCTGGATTTTTGGAAGGTTTTTCATCAAGGAGGCCATCTGGCCAATTTCTTTGAACATTTTCGGGTCCCAGCTTTGGAATTTTGACTCTTCTGGTTATTTTATCTGTCGCTTTCGGGCTTCTCCACAAGGGAATTTCTGTTTTTGCCGATCAATGACGGATATAGGATGTAAGCGGAGGTTTGGGTTGCCACCCCAAGGCCCATAAAAGGCCTGGCAAGGCGGATCAAATCACCAGGTTTACCTTCAGGAGGTCCAGACCATGGTCCGGAAGGCATTTACCCTGATTGAGTTGTTGGTTGTTATTGCTATCATCGGTGTTCTGATTGGACTCCTCCTTCCTGCGGTTCAAAAGGTCCGGGAGGCAGCCAACCGGATGAGTTGCCAAAACCAGTTAAAGCAACTGGGGCTCGCCTCGATGCAACACGAAGGCACCGCAAGGCTTTTACCGGCCTCCATGACTTACCTGGATCCCTTGGCCCCGGGACAGTCCAGCCGGCCTATCAGTCTTTTCACTGCTTTGCTTCCGTATCTGGAACAGGATGCGCTATATCAGAAATTTCTTTCGACCGATCCCGCCCAGCTAAGAATCAGCGGCGGGCCTGCGGCGCAGGTACTCAAGGGGCTGATTTGTTCGTCGGCATCATCCATTGTGAATCCGATTGGCAGTGGAACCTCCATCGCCGGGTTGACGACCTACGGCGGGAATGCCGGGATTTGCAATTTTCCGTTGGAAAAGGGGACATCGGATGGTCCGTTTCCGGTATTTGATGACACCATGGACAAACGGGCAAAGCAAAGCCCCACATCACTTGCCCATGTTTTGGACGGGACCAGCAACACCATCCTTTTTGGCGAGAAAAACGCCGGGGATCCTAACTGGAACAGCTGGGAACAAGCCACCATTGACCCTCCGCCACCCTTTGCTTTGGGCTCTTTTGCTGTTTATGAGGTTTGGGCGGGAATCGGCCAATTTCCGCCAGCCCAAGTGACCGGGTCTGCCTGGAGTACCCTTAATTATTCCGTTCCCAGGGCCTACATCCCTCCCCCACCGGTCATGGGAGTTCCCCAACCACCACCAAAAATTCCATGGGCGACAATCCAAGGCGACATGGAGGCCAGGGTGGGCGCATGGGGAAGTAGCCACACCGGGGTGGTCCAATTTGCTTTCATGGATGGTTCTGTCCGGTCGATTCAGACAGCAACCACCCTTTCTGTGCTGCGTGCCCTTTCCACCATGGCCGGTGGCGAAATTAACGCCACGCTCCCCTAAACGGGTTTTCAATCCGGGCGAATGGACAGATTTGAAAAAAAACATTCCCTAACCTCAAAATCTTGGGAACTTTGTTTTTGCAGGGGCCCGGAATTTAATTAGTTATCATTTTTGTGCCATTCAGGTTGGCCAAGCTCTCCTTTTCACGGTTAGATGACTACGGATGAAATGGGGAGGGTTGAGCATTGGCTACAGACAACATGCAGTTGGAAGCGATCCGCGAAAAAATCGAAAATGGAAAAAGGCTTACCTTTGAGGATGGAATCTTCCTCGAGGAGAAAGCCGACCTCTTCTTTTTGGCCAAAATGGCCCACCTCGTTCGCACCCGCAAGAATGGCCTCACAGGCTATTACAATGTTAATGTCCACCTGAATCCCACAAATGTATGTGTTTACCGTTGCTCGTTTTGCGCCTTTCGCAAGAACATGGACGAGGCGGGCTCTTATGTGATGAGCGATGAGGAAATGCTTGCCCGGGCCGCGGACGCGGATCGCCGGGGGGCAACCGAGATGCACATCGTGGGTGGCCTTCATAACCGCAAACCCTTCGAGTGGTATCGCGACATTCTTTCGTTGATTCACAAGGCGTACCCAAAGATCCACCTCAAGGCCTATACCGCCGTGGAATGGGATTGGTTCCAAAGACTTACCGGAAGACCGGTAAAGGATTTGCTTGCCGAGTTTCGGGATGCCGGAATGGGGAGCATGCCCGGAGGTGGTGCAGAAATTTTTCACGAAGAAGTCCGCTCAAAAATCTGCGAGCACAAAGCGGATACATCCAAATGGTTTGAGTGCCATCGGGAAGCACACAAACTCGGGATCCGATCGAACGCAACGATGCTTTATGGTCACATCGAAAAGCCGATGCATCGCATTGACCACCTGGTCAGGCTCCGTGAACTCCAGGACGAAACCGGTGGGTTCCAGACCTTCATTCCGCTCGCGTTCCACCCCCAAAACAACAAGCTCAGCTACCTACCCCGACCCTCTGGACTTATGGATCTTCGGGTCATGGCCATCAGCCGTTTGATGTTGGACAATTTCCCACACATCAAGGCATACTGGGTTATGCTCGGGATCAAAACGGCCCAAATCGCACTTTGGCACGGTGCGGATGATATTGATGGAACTGTAGTTCATGAAAAGATTTATCATGATGCGGGTTCGGACAGTCCACAGGAATTGACCGTTAAGGAAATTCGCCACCTTATCACCGAGGCTGGTTTGAATCCTGTGGAACGAGATACCCTCTATCATGAGGTAATCCGTGGGCCTGAGATGAATTGGAAGAGGGGGATTTCCCTTACTGTGACAAATTAGAATTGTTGTAGATTCTGGATGGTTTTGTAGTGAAGAGATTGGGCTTGCTATCGTTTTATACCGGAAGGTAAATTTGGGTCTTCCGGTATAAGTTCTCTAATTGGAACAGTCCGCCAATTCGTTACCAGTTCCAATGATTCCCCCCATTTTTCTACCAGCTTTCCGCCGAGGTGGACGAATTAAGAGGTGAGTCGGCGCAACTCGGGTTCAATCCGGGGGCGTGGATGGTTCGTCATAGATTCCAGGATGACCTTCGGGTTTTCCAAAATCAAAACGAATTTTCCCGCTGGTCCTTCCAAGCTCGTAGAGGTTGGAGCGGTTGCGCGGATTCTGGGATTTGCCTTTAGTGGCCACCCTGAGGTGTTCACATGTCAGCATCTGAATCGGTCCGTAAATGGTTTGGTCGCCTGTCAAAGAATCAGGCTGTACCTATGAACCGGTCACTCCTGCCCAATCCGGCGCTGGAGTTGCTAGAGGATCGGGCCGTACCAACGGTCTATCTTGTTGATACAACCCTTGATTTGGTCAAAAACGATGGGCTGATCTCCCTTCGCGAGGCGGTTCTTGCCGCAAATACGGGTCAAGCTGTGGGTGATGCGCCCGCCGGTGACGGGAACGATTTTATAGGTTTTGAGAAGGCTATGGCCGGTCAATCGATCGGTTTGCAGCAAAACTTTGGCCCATCCAATTTTGGAAACACGGCTTTGGCCGTCTCCCGCAACCTCTCCATCGAAGGTTTGCCCGCGGGATCGCTTTCGGCGGTTACCATTCGCAATGATGCAAGTTATGGAGATCGTCGCCTCTTTTTGGTGCAACCAGGCGCCAACCTCCAACTCAATGATGTGATCTTGGCGGATGGAACCGCGGTTGGCGATGCGGGTTTTGCAGGCACAAACGGCGGCGGCGGTGGCGGTGGCGCGGCGGGTATGGGCGGCGCGATCCTGAACCAGGGATCTCTTGGAATCAGCAACAGCACAATCCGAAACAATCTGGCGATTGGTGGACGGGGTGGCGATGGGGCGACCAATCCCACTTCGCTTGCAACCGGGGGCAAAGGCGCAGGCAACGCAGGTGGCCAGGGCGGAAGCGCCAATGTGGCTGGCCAGGTTGGCGGTTTCGCATCAGGTGGCGGCGGCGGTGGTGGTCTGGGTGAGACCGCATCGGGCGCGGGCGGTTTCGCCCAGGAAAACGGCTTTGGCGGCGGTGCTGGTGGCGGTTCCGCCACGAATCCGTCCACGGCTGGGGATTTTGGCGGCCGCAATGTGGTTTATGGCGGACGCGGCGGCCAGGGCGCCCCAGCCCAAGGCGGTGGTGGTGGCGGCGGCGCGGGTATGGGTGGGGCCATCTATAACCTTGGCGGCTCTGTCTCCATAGCCAATAGCACTTTCGGATTCAACGAGGCCAGAGGCGGTCTTGCGGGGCAGGGTGGGACCCAGGCGGCGGCCGGGCTGGGCCTTGGCGGCGCCATCTTCTCCCAAAACGGATTTGTTCGAGTGGACAACTCGACTTTGGCCCGAAACGACGCCAATCAGGGTGGAGCCCTGTTTGTCGTGGCTGATGGCGCCACCGCAAGCGCCACGGTCAATAGCACCGTCGCCGCTCAATCCGGGGGTGTCACGGACGCGGCCGGAGCCGCGATTCACGGAGGCAATCTGAATGTTTCCGGTGTGGCCAACCTGATTCAATTCGCAGACAACTTCGCCGCGGGAATCGCATCCAATCAGGATCCCCAACTAACCAATCTGGCTCAAAATGGGGGCCCAACTCCCACATTTGGCCTACGGTCTGGAAGCCCGGCGATCGATGCAGGCGCGAACCTCCTTGGCTTGACCAGCGATCAGCGAGGCGCGGGTTTTCCCCGCAGCGTCGGTTCCACTGTAGATATTGGCGCGTTCGAATATGGAAACAGTTTTGCTCCCCGCGTCCTTTCGATTACTCGGGACACCAGTCCATCGAGCCCCACCCAAACCACCAACGCGGCGATTGTTACTTTTGTTGTCCAATACAGCCAGGACCTCACGGGCGTAACCGTAAACGATTTTGCCCTTGCCGGTTCGGGTGTCAACGGCGCGAGCATTCAATCGGTTACCCCGATTGGAGGTTCCGCCTCGAATTATCTTGTCACGGTGGCCACAGGCGCCGATGGATCCCTTGGTTTGGACCAGGCACAACCCGGAACTGCTACAAACGCAAACGGTGACAAGGTTCAGGGGACCTATCAGGGCGAATATTTCAACATCGACAGAACCCAGCCCTCCGTGGTTGGGATCAACCTGGTAAATGCCAATCCCACAAACGCCACGACGGTCCAATTTTCCGTTGTGTTCAGCAAGGACCTCAAGGCCCAACCAACACCCGCAAATTTCTCCCTCCAGGGGTCGGGCGTTCCGGGCGTGATCAGCTCGGTTGTTCCTGTTCAGGGGTCTTCCAGCGTATTTGTCGTGACCGTTACCCAGGTAACTGGTAGCGGAACCCTTCAGCTCAACCTGAGTGATCCCCAGGGAATCACGGACCAGGTTGGTAACACCCTTCAAAACGCGTTCTTTGGTGGCCAGGAATATGTCATCGACCAGGTTGCCCCCTATGTCAAAGGGCTAGGCATATTGCGGGACCGAACGGACACCGAAGGTTTCGTCGAATTCGAAATCCAATTCTCCAAACCAGTGGATCGGGCCACGGTAAATTCTTCCACGGTCCAAGCCTTCTCCACAGGGGGAGTTGTCTTTGGATTAGGCACCATCACGGGCAGCGGGAGCAGCTATCGAATCCGTGTCAATGGTATTGGCGGCACGGGAACCTTAGGGATCGATATCGCCAACGGCGCGGATATTTTTGATCTTTATGGAAATCGATTGGGGCTCGGTTTCCTCGGCGGATTGGCTGTCTCCACCAACAAGCCCTGGGTTCAATCCATCGCTCCGACCGTTAACAAACCAACCAATCAGCCATTTGATTACCTTGTGACTTTCTCGAAGGACATCCAGCCCGCGACCGTGGGCTTGGAAGATTTCGTTCTTGTCGGCGACGGTACCGTGGTAGGCAAAATTGTGTCCGTGACTCCGGGCGCCAATGCCACCCAGTTCCTTGTGCGTGTGGATGGTTTGGCAGGCGATGGTCGGTTGGGCGTCGATATCAGTCCGGCAGCGAATATTCTGGATCAGGCCACAGGCCAAAGGGTTTCCGGAACCTTCACCGACACCCAATTTGCGCTTGTCGACACAAACGGTCCCCTTGTACTTTCCGTTCTCCCGATGGATCCCAACCCCTCGCAAAGCAACACCCTTCGGTTTAGGGTTGCCTTTGACAAGGATGTTGACCCCGCCACCGTTACGACTTCCGCATTCACGGTTACCGGGCCCGCTGGTACCTTGTGGGCGGCAACAAGTGTCCAGCAGGATTCGACCTTTCCCTATGAATGGATTGTGACCGTGGGCACAAACGGGCCAGCGGGAAATGGGCAGCTTCGTCTTTCCGTGCCCTCAACCGGCGGAATTCAGGATCTGGCCGGAAATGCGTTGGCCCGGACTTATGATGTGGGGCAATCCTACACCCTAACCGCATCCGCGCCCGCGGTTAGCTCGATTACAAGGGCAAATGCCAACCCTACAAAGGCAAGCCTTGTTGGTTATTACATCCATTTCAGCGAAGATATTGATCCCCAAACACTTAATCCTTCCGACTTTGTGGTGCAGACGGTCTCTGGGACCGCTTCAGGTGTGGTCTCCTCAATTTCGGGTTCCGGAAACCAATTCCTTGTGCTTGTCACTGTGACGGATGGTGATGGAAAGCTCCGTCTGGATACAGCAAACAACGCCGAAATTTACAATCTGGCGGGTGTAAGAATCAACGCCCAGGGTTATAACTCCGGCCAGGTTTATGACCTTCTTTACCAGCCTCCTACCGTGGTTTCCTCCACACCGGAAAATGGACCTAATTCTGGCCAATCAACGGTCGCATTTGTTGTTGATTTCAGCGCGGCCATGAATCCTTCTACCCTCACCCCCCAAAATTTCCAGGCGATTACCACCGGGCTTTCGGGTTCGGCATATCCCTCACAGGTGATTCCTGACCCGATTTATCCGAATCTCTGCCGGGTCTATGTGACAGGGTATTCCGGTGAAGGTAGCATCACACTCAATGTGTTGGGGAACATGGGCGCACAGGATGCCGCAGGCAATCCCCTCATTCAGGGATTCACTAGTGGAACTCCGGTTCAAATCGACACCGTAGCCGTCGCGGTGACTGGGATCGTCCCCGGTCGACCCGCCTCCAACCAGTTGAACCCTCTTTTCAACCATGCTTTCATTGTGGAATTAACCGGGCCTGTTGATCCCGCAACGGTTTCCCTCTCGAGTTTTTCCTTATCGGGAACGGCTACCGGAAACATTTCCGGCGTTCTGCCACTTTCCCCGGGGACGATATTCGTTCAGGTTGACGGGGTTTCCACAGAGGGCACCCTTGCTGTTAACCTGGTTAAGAATGCCGGGATCAAGGATACCTTTGGCAATCAGGTTTCACCTGGGGGTGTTATCGGGACGCCAATGATTTTCAGTACGGCCCAACCTTCGGTTCAATCCATCAGCCTGGTTGGCGGACCAACCGTGGTTGGCTCCTCCGCGACCTACAACATTACTTTTGCAACCCAAAATGGGTGTGATATTGACCCGGCATCGGTAACTCCTTTGGAATTGGATCTTCTGACTTCGGGATCTGTTCAGGGCGTGATTACAAGCGTGCTTCCCAGCGCGACCGACCCAAACACTTTTGTCATCACGGTCAGTAACATCACCGGCAAGGGAACTTTGCAAGTATTGGTGCCCGCAGCTTCCCAAATTCACGATATCGCAGGGAACAAACTTTCCGGCCTACCCTATGCT
>CAMBMH010000128.1 GCA_945868575.1 Singulisphaera sp. GP187
ATTTATTGATCTTTGTTTGAATTTTTATCCCCGGCGGAACCTTTCGAGGGAACAATGGTGATCTGGTTTGGTTCATCCACCTGGATCCTGGGTTTCCCCTCAAACAATTTCACTGTTCCTGTAATACGAACTGTTTTTCCCTCAAAATACTTGTCCAGGTCTTCAACTTTTTGGGTTTTCATGAATTTGAGCTTGGAAGGTTTCGGCAAAATAATGGTTAAATTTTTCGGATCCATAAAATCTTTTTCTGTGTTGATGTAAAAATTATTGTTTCCTCCGGTTGATCCCACCACAATCTCAACGACGATTTTCTCGCCAACTTTTTTTGCGGCGTCGGATGGTGACAATGCCTTTCCGGCAGAGGACCCGTTTGCCTGGTAAAAAAGACCAAGGATGAGGAACATGGCAGAGAAGTTCATTGGAATTGCTCCAGAATGTTAAAACGGTAACACTGTTGGGATAGGATCCGCCGGTTTGGGGAACAGACCTGTACTCCAATATCCGTTGAACTCGACCGACTTTCCCGTTGTCCTTTCCTATTGTCTGGTTGTAGAATTATAATACCAACCTTTTAGGCCCCAGGAATCGGTAATTCTGCAAACGGCTTTGCCCGGGCAAAAAATACCTTTTGGGTGCATAACTTACCCTCTTTCCCCACAAGGGAATGTTCCGATGAAAATTGCCTACCTTCTGGGTGCTGTAATTCTTGGCGCTTTCCTTTTGTTAAATTCTGAGGGGAAAGTTGCCTTTTCCCGTCCCCCAGCCGGTGAACTCGATACCAAAGCAGTTGGTTTTATTAAGCAATATTGCCTTCGCTGCCACACCACGGAAAAACGTGAAGGAGAATTGGATCTGGAGGTACTCCTGAGAACGGGAGAGGCCTCGAAACAAATGAATGGGAAGATTTGGCGAAAAGTCAGGGAAATGCTTGATACTGGAGAAATGCCTCCCAAAGAGTCCAAACAACCTTCTGACCCTGTAAAGGAAGATTTTAGTCGTTGGCTAAAAAACTTTTTGGATGATTTGGCAAGGTCACAGGCTGGTGATCCAGGACGGGTTGTGATTCGTCGTTTGAACAATACGGAATACAACTTCACAGTTTCCGACCTGGTCGGTTTTCCCATGACTCCAGCCAAGGAATTCCCGACGGATAGTGCCGCAGGGGAGGGTTTCACCAATACGGGAAACAGCCTGGTGATGTCCCCGGCGCTTCTATCGAAATATCTCGATGCAGCAAAGGGAATTGCGTCCCATGCGGTGCTTTTGCCTGATGGTATACGATTTTCCCCTTCCACCACCCGCCAGGACTGGACCAACGAAATCGTTGATCAAATCAAAACGATGTACCGGCGGGAAACCGAAATTCAAAACAGCGCCCGCGTCAACCTTCAGGGGATTGTTTTTGATACAAACGATGGCGGTAAACTCCCGCTTGAGCGTTACATTGCCGCGACACTTACAGACAGGAAGGAAATCAGGGAAGGCAAAAAATCCCTGGCAGAAGTAGCTGCAAATCATGGTTTAAATTCCAGGTATTTTACTTCCCTTTGGAATCTCCTGCAAAGAAACGACCATTTGCCTTTGCTGAACCATGTGCAGGAAGTCTGGTCAAATGCCAAACCTGGCGAAGAAAAAGCTGTTCACGCAGAAATTGCCCAATGGCAAAATGTCCTTACCAAATTCCAAAGCGTGGGCCATATGAAACCCTGGATGGTTCCTGTAAATCCCTTCAAGGAGCGGGAAGAATTCCGAACCAAATTGACCCCATCAGGCAATGATCCTAACTGCCGGTTTTTCCTTGCTACTTCCGAGGCGGATAACAACCAGGGCGATTTTGTCGAATGGGAAAACCCAAGACTCATGGTCCCTGGAAGGGCAGATGTTCCGTTGCGAGATGTAGCTGGCCTAACGGTATTGGCCAAAGAAGCACGTACAAAGTTATTCGCATCAAGCCAGAGTGCGCTATTGGCGGCCGAGGAAGCCCTCCTGGCCCATGAAGGTTGGAATATCTCCACCCTGTCAAAAAAGTACAACGTTTCAACCGATGACCTTGAACTCTGGTTTGGCTTCCTTGGAATTCGTCAAAACCAGAACATTCAGCTCACCCATTTCACAAACAAAATTTCCAAGGGCGGCGGTTATGACTTTATCAATGGCTGGGGTAGCCCGGAAACCCCAAGCATTATGGCCAATTCTTCCAATCAGCATGTGCGCATTCCAGGAAATCTGAAAGGAAAAAGCGTCGTCGTTCACCCTTCTCCAACCCTGGCCGCATGCGTTGGCTGGCAAAGTCCAGTCACCGGAAAATTCACCATTGAATCCAAAACCACCCATGCACACCCGGAATGTGGCAATGGGGTAACCTGGTCACTAGAGATTCGTCGAGGGGCCACGCGCCGAAAACTCGCTTCCGGAATCGCTCAAGGTAGTCGTGAAGTCAAATCCGGACCGATCAAGGATGTTATTATCCAAAAGGGAGATCTGGTTTCGCTACTGATCGGGCCTCGTGATGGGAACCATTCTTGCGATACAACGGATGTTGAACTTTCCCTTGAAAGCCAAGACCCCAATGTTTCCACCAAAATTTCCAAATGGAGTTTGTCCGCCGATGTTTCCGCAAACATCCAGGCTGCGAATCCGCATTCCGATTCAATTGGAAACTTGGGGGTTTGGCACTTTTACACTGAGCCCGTAACACCTGGTTCAGAAGCCGCCTCGGCGATACCAGCGGGTTCGCTGCTGGATGCCTGGCAGGCAGCATCAAACCCATCTGAAAGGAATCGTTTGGCGCAAAAGGTCCAAGAGCTTTTGTCCAAAGGCCCAACGAAGGATACAAAACCTGCAGATGCCCAACTTTTCCAAAGCATTTCTTCCCTTTCCGGACCCCTTTTGGGACTTTGGAAACCTCCTTTAATCCCTGAAAAATTTTCCACGCCTGAAATGGTAAATGTTGGGGTGGATCCAAAACTCTTTGGAAAACACCCTAATGGTGAAGCCGTGGATTCTCGAAATATTTGTGTCCAGGCGCCGAATCTTATTGAAGTTAGTATCCCATCAGATCTCTGGAATGGTTCTACCTTTGCAGCCTCAGCAACCCTTCACGGAAAAACCGGGGCGGAAGGCAGCGTCCAACTTCAGGCACTTACCAACAAACCTGAACGACTAGGCGGCCTCCAACCCGGGATTCCCATAATTGTGAGAGAGGGCTCCAACACCAAAAAACGATTTGAAGCGGGTTTTGACGCCTTCCGTAATGAATTTCCTGCGGCTGTTTGTTACACCAAAATCGTCCCTGTCGATGAGGTGGTAACACTGACCCTTTTTCATCGGGAGGATGAACCGTTCCGCAGACTTCTTTTATCGCCAGACCAGGTAACCAAATTGGACAAAATGTGGAGAGATCTCCACTTTGTCAGGCAAGATGCTTTCGCTTCAGTAGACGCTTTCAAACAATTAATGGAATTTGCAACACAGGACAGCAATCCTGCTCTCTTTGAGCCCTATCGCCAACCAATATTAAAGGCTGCGGAAGACCTCAAAAAAGAGCTTATTGAAACCGAACCGATACATCTTGAAGCAGTGCTTTCCCTGGCACAAAAAGCTTACCGGCGAGCGCTTACCGTAGATGAAAAAAAGGAACTCAGGGACCTGTATTCAACCCTTAGGAAACAGGATATTCCTCATGAAGATGCCATTCGCCTTACCCTGACTCGTATTTTTGTTTCGCCAACTTTCCTTTACCGATTGGAAAAAGCAGGCGAGGGTGAAAACCCGGTCCGTGTATCCAACCAGGAATTGGCAACAAGACTCAGTTATTTCCTCTGGTCATCGGCACCTGATCAAACGTTGATTGACCAGGCAAACAGTGGCAAACTTGCAAATCCCGAGGCCATTCAGGCTCAAGCCAAGCGATTGATTCGGGACCCAAGGACTCGACGCCTTGCAACAGAATTCGCATGCCAATGGCTACACATTTATGAGTTTGATAAAATGGACGAAAAAAGCGAGCGCCACTTTCCGGAATTTGCCAAACTCCGTTTTGATATGTATGAAGAATCCATCAGATTCTTCACAGACATCTTCCAGAATGATCGATCAATCCTCACCATACTTGATTCGGATCACACATTTGTCAACCAACCTCTCGCAAGGTTCTATGGCCTGGAGGAGGATGGAAAGGCAGAATGGCACCGCGTGGAGGGAATCAGAAATAGGAAGAGGGGTGGCATATTTGGAATGGCCAGTATCCTGGCCAAACAATCCGGAGCATCCCGCACCAGCCCGATCCTGCGGGGCAATTGGGTTTCCGAAGTCGTTTTGGGTGAAAGATTGCCGAGGCCTCCAAAGGATGTTCCCAGGCTGCCCGAGGACGAAGCACAAACCCAAGGATTTACCGTAAGGGAGCTTGTGGAAAAGCACTCCACAGATCCACGGTGCGCAGTTTGCCATGTGCGCATTGATCCGTTTGGATTTGCACTCGAATCCTTTGACCCTATTGGCCGGGTCCGCACAAAAGATTTGGGTAACCGGGAAATCCATACCAAAACCAAACTTCGTGAGGGAGTAGAAATTGATGGTATGGAAGGATTGCGTTCCTATATCCTTGGCCCAAAACGGGATGCGTTTCTTAACCAGTTTTGCAAGAAACTATTGGGTTATGCTTTGGGAAGGGAAACCCAACTCTCCGATGAACCCCTTCTTGCCAAAATGAAAGATCAATTGTCCAAGAATGACTTCAGGTTCTCGGCAGCCTTGGAAACGATAGTAACAAGCGATCAATTCCGAAATATTCGCGGCATGCTCGACGAAAGGGAAAAATTGGAACAGTAATAGGTAATCAATGTCCAAACCATAAGAAGTCTCGTGGTTACCCAAGGGAAAATCCTTGGGTACCTTTTAGTCTTTAAGAAATCGGCTGAATATAGGCTTTCTTCGCACTACCTTTTTCCATTTTTTCCGTTCCCACCAAGCCAAAAGGAACCTCATAGGCTTTGATGACCTTTCTGATCAACACATCAATGAATGCCCCGGCAAAGGAATCTCAAAGGACCGATCCATTTTTCGATCCGCCAATCGAGATAGTTGTCAATGAAAAACCGTACCGACCGAATTTTTGTAGGGACGGTTTCACGCAAACCTGATTTGCGTTGGCAATTGTAACCTATGGGAATCCACAATACCGGTTTTGTAACCCCAAATCTGCCTTTTCAGAGCATTCCGGCACAACCTAAAGATGAAAAACACACGAAAGGCAAAAACCCTCAACAGTTTGCAGAAGTTTTTGCCAATCGCACTCATCAGGGCTTTGATCCGATCACCCAAATGGACTCCCAAGGGGGTTCGTTCAACCTGGTGATAACTTTTGGGATGAGCAATCCCCGGCTCAACCCCGCTACGACTTTTCAATATTTTCCGGAATGTATGCGTATTGAAACATCATGCTTGGTTACCTGATTAGGGGATTCCAAAAGGAAAACTCATTGCTTTATTGTCCCTATTTCATCCAACAATTTGGATCCACATTAACCCCATTTAAGGTCTAGGCAAAATTTCCTTCCGCAATCTGGCTACAAGGGTAGTGTGGATCCCGAATTCCTTCGCTTATGGATTGCCCCTCGTATTTTTAAAATGCCTTCGATTGCAATCCCTGCTGTAAACACACCATCATTTTGCTCACTGCTCCTGCCCTTGGCAAAACCTTCTCATGATTAAAAAAGGAGGCTCTCCTGGGTTTCGAGTGGGTCAAATCGGCAGTTTTGGGAGCATAAAGGTTAGGATTTTGAGCAGGAAGTACTCTTGGTCATGGAAGCCATAGGCTTGTCGTTGAATCGCGCGAATGTGGTTATTGAGACCTTCGACGAATCCGAATGCGACTTTGTTGTCGGCGTGGCAATAGGCCTCGATTCCGTCCCAGTGGGCTTCGACAAGCATGGCAAATTTTTCAAACGATGGAAGCCCTTGGTCGCAGAGAGACTCGCGCCAGCGATCAAAGAAGCGACGAGCCCAACCAGGATGCACATAGTGCCAAAGTTGACCGAATGACTCCTTGAGAAGATAGGCGGTGTTGAGCCGCCGATTGATGCGAAAGAGTTCGCGCAGTGCTTCTTTGCCGTTTTCGTTTAAATTGCACCAGCGGGTGAGGAGCGTGTACTTCTTTCCTTTGATGTATCGCCGATCGTCACCGGCAACTCGTTTGTATTCGCGTTTGCGGACGAGGTCCATGGCTTTTCCGAGGTGGCCAATGATGTGGAATTTGTAATAGATGATCCGGGCCTGGGGAGCGTGGCCAGGCTTGAGGGTCGACTTGCGAAACGCCTTCCACATATCCATTACCGCCAGACGAATTCGGCTGCTTTTCTCGGGTCCAAGCCAAGTGAAGAAGGCATCAAGGCTTGCTTCCGAGCGGTCTTTTCCGCCGAAACAGATCGGCCGTCGGGCAAGCAAATCGCTGACGACGATTCGATATTTGTGTCGTTTGCCGACAGCGATTTCGTCAAGGCCGATGACTGTGGGTTCGGGGGAACCGGCGATGCGCAATTGCTCGGCCATGTAAAGCTTGTCGAGGTTTTTGACTGGCTCCCAATCGAGGCCAAGTTCTTCGGCCACAGCGTCGACATTCGATTCTCGGCAGCGGTTTCCGACGAAAAAGCCAAAGCGACGGGTGTAGCGTGGGAGGTTGGCAAGCCAGTCAAGTTCTTCGGTTTTCACGCCACACCAAAGACAATGCACACGATAAATCGGGACTTCAAGGAAAACTTGTTGGTCGCCGCAGGAAAGGTCCCGAACGAGCCGAGGGCGGACATCGTAATGGGAGTTTAGGACAGTACCGCAGCCGCCGCACCGGCCCTTTTTTTTCGCCGCTTAAGGGGAATCACGATCGCAGTAGAAACCTGTGGATGGGGTCGAAGGGCGCTGCGGGGCTCGAAGCCGGGAAATCGATAAATGCATCGAAGGTACTTTATTTTTGGCATCGTGCAACCTGAGCAAGATTTTTGAATCGATAAATTAGGGAAAAAACTTGAAAATATAGTGCTTTGAAGCGCCAACGGCCAAAAAATCACCCACTCGAAATCCAGAAGAGCCGGAACTTTTTGAGGGGCAAATCAGGTGACCACATCAACGACCTGATAAGTGCGGTTGGCTACAACTTCCGCAAACTGTTGAGGGCTTTTGCCTGCTTTGTGTTTTTCATCCTCAGGTGGTACCTGATTACCTTGGCAAGACCGATTGGGAGTTGTGAAACTGGGATTTGGGATTCCCTATTATCACCAATTCCATCGCAAATCAGGATGGGATGACGCCTTCCCAACGAAATTTCAGTTGGGAAGGTTTTTCATGGGCGACTACTGAAGCCAGGACCACAGGAATTTCTTGGCCAATGGGCACCGATTTAGGAAATGGTGAAATGGAAGGATCGAGCTGGGCACCAGGCAATTTGTGGTATTTGGAAGGTACCTCCCGGGGCAGGGTTTTCAGCCCGGTCCAAGCGCCTGGGTTGGTGAATTTTCCCGCAGGCGAACAAACTACTGTTTGGTGGTTTTGAATTTTTCATTGTGTAACCAAAATCCGACCTCAAAATCGTGTATTGACTACACCGTTTTTGGGGCGGAGAGATCATCAAGATGAGGGGTGGCTCCATGTAAAGTCTAAATTGAAAAAGATTTAAGTAAAAAGCCGACTCCGGGATTCGAACCCGGGACCTACGCTTTACGAAAGCGTCGCTCTACCAACTGAGCTAAGTCGGCGATAACAACACAATTAAGGCATAAACCGTTGGCTTTTTGCCAATTTTCAAATTGGACAAAACTTTGCGTTTTGCAAAGGCAGCCGATTCAATTTTCCGCCAAATCGATACCTCATTCTTACATAATTCGGGGGAAACAGTCAACCAAATCTCCAGCGGCCTTTGGCGCCGCCGGCTGGTAAGGGATATTTCCTCCTACTGGGTCCATCGGGAGTGATTTGTTTGAAAAATTCAGTAAAAAATTGGTTTAATGTGGTATTTTAAAGAAAAATAAAAAATTGCGGAAAATATAATTATTAACGCAAAAATTTTACTTAAATAATAATTTTTTAGCGCGCAAAATCAAGCATATTTATTAAATGCAGCAAAACACAAACAACCGGGCTGGGCAATAATATGTCGGGACGAAAATCGAAGGTCTGGAAATTACTGATTGCGAGGGCCCGTTCCATTTCGGCCTCCGACCCATGAAAAACACTTCCCCGCATTGTCAAAAATCAGCAATTTCTGCCATAACATCTTTGCCTTGGTGGAAATGTTGCATAAATACCTCACTAAAAAGCGGTATTTTCACCCCAGGAACTGCATAAGACGGTGAATCCTTTCCAGAATGGGAATCACCCCGTGGAGTATCCAAATATGGTTGAACTCCAAAGGTCCTGCCAGGAAACCACAAACCCAATGGACCCCTGGGATGCGCCGCATTTCGCCGAATCGCTGGGGAATATTTACGAAGCTTGTCCATTCGGTGGCAAAACCCGCTCGGAAAGCGTTGTCAGAGGTTGCCTTAGGTTTTTTCCAAAAAGTCATTACCTGTTACCACCAAACCCGGAATTGTCTCACCAACCTTTTGGTGTTTCCAAGGAAAAAATCCGGGATTCTGTGCAAAAAAATTGCGTAATTTGGTCTAAGGCTTGGTTCCCCCCTGAAAGTCAGTGAAAAGCAGCCAAACGGAAATACTGGGAATGAATGACTAGGCCGATTGTAAAGGTTATTCCCGGCCGACAGATCAAGAGGAGGGGGCTGTTCAGGAACTACCGTTCTCAAACTAGTTGGGGATGGGTTGAAAGCTTTTTCAGCCGAAGTTTATTCCATGGGGAAAAAACGGGCAGTTTCCCTTTTTGGGTGAGTAATCCCAACGGAGCTTTAGACCATGTCCGCCATGTCAATTGTTTTTTGTGCTTTTTTCTTGTCTGTTGGACAGACACAGCCACCGTTTAATGCACCCAGTTCTTCCAATTCGACTTCGCCAAATCGAAGCACCGGTGAACTGGTGCCCAAAGTGGAAAAGCCTTTAATTTCTAATGAAATCACGAAGCGTTATGTAAGCCCAAACGAGGGACCGGTGGAATTATTTGCCCCCTCCAAGGAAATCAATGATAAACGGGTCCGGTTGGTTCCCGAGGTTCGGATTGAATCGACTACCCAATATATTCCAGGAAAGTCAGAATTTGGAACGACCCGTCAGGATGTCCAGATTCACTACCGCCAAGAAAAACAGAATATCACAAGCATGAAATTGCGAACCGTGGAACGCCAGGTTCAGGTTTTTTCCAGGCGAACGATCCTGAAAGGCGAGATTGATCCCACCACGGGCGAAAAGGCAACCGAATGCCGCCAGGTAAGCGTTCCTGTGAGTGTAACCATGAGTTGTCAGGTCCTTGAACCAGTTACCCAGGAAATCATTATTCAGATTCCCGAGGCCAGAACTGTTGAGAGCCCGATAGTGGTTCGGCGATTTGGATTGCTGACCGGTGAAAAAGGGGAGGTTTCCAAACGCTACAGGGCAGTCCTATTTGATGACCCGATTGCAATTCCACCCTGCCTTGAGGATTTTTCGCCAAGGGACACCCTTGGGCGTCCCGAATCCCCTGAAGAACTTAGCGAACCTAGAGAACTTGGCAGGCCAAGCCGACAATCACTTCCAGGTGGCTCATCCGAGTTCCCACTGCCTTTACCCACCCGGGTTCTGCCCAAACCTCCAGGATAACCCCCTAAGCAGGTCAGCGCTGGCAAGCCCCTAACGATACACAATGAATGCCAAAACAACAGTTAGAATGGCCAATGACCCCGTGAAGGCGTAGCCCACAAAAACCACAAAAATCAGGCTCTTTTCAGCCTTTCTGGCTTCCTGATTCCAGTTCACAAGATTTTGACCTTCAAAAATTTGGGCGAAAAGGTCTGTCAAAAAACCCTGTGTTGAGCGAGTTGGTCCCGTTGCGGCAAGATAACATCCAGTAACACGCAAAGGTCTGGGCGGCATTTCACCCAGGATCCTGGCGCAAAGTCTTCCCATGACATAGCGGCGCGACCAAATTGATGCGATGAGGCGGAAGAGTTGACGATTCGTGCGTACATCAATCCCCTCAAGTCTTTTGCGATCCGAATTTTCTTCGAATCCCTGGATTTGAAAGGTGCGTAAAATCAATTTGGGAATCAGTTCAGCGGATTGCCAGTAAATCGTCTGATTCATGATATCTGCGCGTTTTTGAGGGGTTGCATTCAAGGCGAGGGGTATGGATTTACCAAGCCTTTGGTCCCGTTTGTCTTTGGGGGCCAGGGCCAGGAATTCGGGAAAACCCAGAACCCTTTCGGCGTCGGAAAAGAGCACAACGGCTTGGCAATCGACACCAGAGGACTCCACGACCGTGTTAAGGTCCGTTTGAGCCAGGATCGCAGCTTGTGTGGCGACCTGTTCATCGATGGTCGCCAGTTCATGAATTACCAGTAGCACCCCATTGAGCGGGCACCAAGGATGCCTCATACCACGAATCAGTCGGCAAAGGTGGTCAAGCCTGGATTGCATACGGCCCATTAGCTCAGGATCGCGGGTAATAGGGCGCAGGACCTCGTTTGCCCCATATCCCGGGGTTTCCTGAAGGGAACTGGCGTTTGAGGTCGCTCCTTCCGAATGGTCAGGGCCTGTTTTCTCCATCGGTCCCGAAACCAGACCCGGGTCTAACCCTGTTCGCAAATTCGGGTAACCATCCAGAGTTGTCAAATGGGAAGTAACCCTATCGGACAAGGCCCCAAGCAAACAGGTGTCCGAGCTAACAATGAAAATTGCCTGCTTCCCGGCGTATACCTGCAAAGGTGCCAATTGGGATTCTGGTATACCATTGATCTCGAGGGGAATACGCGCGGCTTCGAATAAGGAAGCAAAGCCCGATCCAGGTCTGCCCAAAACTAGGAAAAGGGGAACTTTGGTAGGATCCATCCCGGCTCGGTTGAGGGCGGAGGTTACCTGCTCCCAGGAATAATCGATGTCCTCCCAAAGAGATGGCCCGGGCTTGGGATCATAAAGCCGCCATACAAGCCACAAAAGCCAAATATTTATGTAAACCATAACCCCAACAAGGGGCAGCCAGAACATTCTCAACAAAAGGTGGGGAGCAAATACATATCGTCCAATCTCATACCAATACTGGATAAAGCCCAGGAGGGCCAAAATCAAAAGGACC
>CAMBMH010000129.1 GCA_945868575.1 Singulisphaera sp. GP187
AAAAAATTGAACTTATAAAATTATTTATTATTAGTAAAGATGGTGTATTTATAACACTGCAAATTTGTATTAAAATATTATTAAAATAAATCAAAAAGGTGGTTTGCGGTTTGAAAGGGCTTTTGGCCAGGGCTTACGCGCCATAAGTCTCTACCCAGTAAGGATAATTTTAAAACGATGTTGAAAAGGAGGAGCGCGATAGAGCCGACAATTGGGCATCTTAAGAGTGATCATCGGTTGGAAAGGAACTTTTTGAGAGGCAAATCTGGTGACTCGATCAATTGCCCTGATGAGTGCGGTTGGCTACAACTTTTGCAAACTGTTGAGGGCTTTTGCTTGCCTCATGTTTTTCAACCTCAGGTGGTGCCGGAAAACCTTTGTGAGACAGATTTGGAGGAGTGCAAACAGGATTGGGGATTCCCTCAGGTCGCTATTGCCAACGCAAATCAGGATGGCATGACGCCTTCCCAACGAAAATTCGGTTGGGAAGGGTATGCAAGAACGACGAGAGCGAGGGCAACCAAAGGCATCCCTCGCCTAGAACAAATTTCACCATATTTTCTATATTACCAAGCCTTCCCAATTTTATTTGGCTGATTCTTTAATAAATCCGTCTGGATTTTTCTTTTCGACCCGGGTATGCCCCCTCCCTAGTCCGAAGTCCATCAAAAGCTCGTCAAGAAGCGGATTTCGGAAGGCAGGGAGACAGGCGCAATGGCACACACTTGGAAAACGGTTTGGCTTACCCGGGGCGTTCTTGGTCTGGGACTCCTTGGCGGTTTGGGAACCGTGGGCGGAATTCTGATTGGACAATCGCGGGTCGTTGCGGCCGATGAAACCGCCGCAAAAATTCCCGACGAGTGGATGCTCAGCAACAAGTCCGGGGCCTGGCTCGTTTGCGCCGCAAGCTACACCGGAAGCGACGCCTTGGAAATGGCACGCCAATGTTGCCAGACTTTGCGTGAAAGAGACAAATTACCCGCTTATATCCTCAACCGTGGTGAGGAAGAGCGCAAAAAAGTCCGCGAAGAGTACGAAACCTGGCGCAACCTCCCCGAAGAACAACGGGGACCCAAGCGCCGAACCGTCCGCGTTACCGAGCAATGCGCCGTCCTCATTGGCGGGTTCACCTCGATCGATCAGGCCAGGGCCCAACTCGACAAAATCAAAAAGCTCAGCCCCCCAAAGATCCAGCTTGAAGGGAACAAAGCCACCTCAGACATCGTCAGCGTCTATGTTCCCGTTCCGGGAAAAGGCGTCGAGGTGCGTCGCGAAGAAGTCAACCCGTTCACCAAAAGCTTCGCAACCCGCAACCCAACTATCCCTGTGGAAAAACAGGACAAACCAAAATTTGATCCGTTCCTGATCAAGCTCAACGCGGACGAAAGCTATAGCCTTCTCAAGAGCAAATCCAATTGGACGCTCGCGGTGAAAGAATACCGTGGCGCCACGCTCACCCAGCCCATCAACCCCAATGCGGGTGGCAGCATCCTCGACAAGCTCGGTTTCGGACCGAACAAGCCCGGCGAGGCCCTCAACGCCTCCGCCCTCCAGGCGCACGAAACCGCTCGCGTCCTTCGCAAATTGGAATTCGATTCCCATGTGCTGCACACAAGAAACAGCAGCATCGTGACCGTGGGAGGATTCCAGGCGCTTGACGATCCGGGTTTGGTACAGCTTCAGGCTCAATTGGCCTCGCTGACCTCCCAGGACCTTAAGCCACTTGCGCTTTTTGCCCAACCGGTTCCCATGGAAATCCCAAAGCCAGGCAAATAATCCCATAACCATCCGAGAAACCAATAAGCCGGGCCCCACTCAGGGTTTCGGCTTTTTTGTTGTCTCATGGTTCGATGCGCGGGAATTTTGCTGGCGAAGTCGGAAAGCCACACCATCATCGTCATCTTCGCCTGGGTGTTTGTGGGTGATTCCACACCCGTGCCCCATCGGCATCAGGAAAAATGCGATCATTCCCACCAGAAGAAGCAACCTGCCAAGAGGCTTGGGGGTAATTTTGGCGGGTCGGGACGCCTGTTCTTTGGCGGATCGGGACGCCTGTTGTTTGGACAAAGTGCGATTGTGCCCCGATTCCAAAACGGTCGGATCACCGGCAGGCGAGCGCCTTTGGGTTTGCGGCCCCGTAACGGTGGGAATTCTGGGGGTGTTTGCCTGGGATGTGAATGCTAGCATGAGAATTGTTTTGCGGAAGGGGCATGTGCGCGACCAGAGCGCGACATGTTTGTCCACCGAAAAAAGGGGAATGGTTTGACCATCCAATCCGACCAGGGCACCATTGTCAACACGCCAAAAGTTATGTGGGAGGGCTCCATTTCCCGCGAAGGAACCTTTCCGGCGCCAGGGAATCTGCCCCAAACTTGCCTCGCGGCCTGGTCACGGATTTGCGATTGGATCCAAACCGTACCCAAGGAACAATTGGGGGTTGCCGTTGTCAAAGCAGGTCGTTTGAGATTGGGTGTATTCTTTGGCCAAAATGCCCGGGAAGGGGTTGCTCGGGTCTGGTCCAAACGGCAGTTTTCCCAAGCCGACCCTTTTACAATTCCACCAAATACCCCCAAGGCCCCCATTCCTTCGCTTGAACACCTCGAAGGATTACTTCGGGGATCCGATTCGGCTTTTTATTTGGGAGCCGCCCAGGCCCTGGTCGATGGAGCCAAAGTTAGTGTTCAGGATTGCGGAAAAACCGAACAAAATAAGTTCGACAATCTGGACCCCGTCGAGCGAGCTTCAAATCTATGGCGTCTTTTGCCAATTAGCGTGCGTTTGGAACGAACGATTGCTCTTCCCGACACCAAAAACCTATTGAACGCAGACATCCTTTCCGGGCCAATCGGCGATCTGCCACATGTTTGGCAAGCAGACAGACTCGGGGACTATCCCGAAGGGCGCTACGAACTTTCCCTGCACGAGGCCATCGACCAAGGCGACCAGACCATGGTCGAAAAATTGCTGAATAGGCAAAGCCCCCGTCAGGTTTTATTGATGGGTTTTATCTTGCTGGTTGGGTTTATTATCATGGGAGCCCTTTTGGGCAAATGATTCCCCACATCGGAGGAAACACCCTGCCCAAACAGTTGACAACAACATCCACCCCAACCTTTTCCGCCCAGAAAACGGACATTTGCCAATAAAAAAGCCCCGCCAAAAGGCAACTTTGCCTCAAGGCGGGACCCGTTACGCAATTCGCGCCTTAAGGCCGCGACTGCCTGGATCTCTGGTTACTGGTCCCGTTTGGGTTCCTCACCCTGTTTCGGAACTAGCAGACTGAAAAACGCGATGACTTGGGTCCTCATGGAAGCCCGGACAACGAGTTTTTCTCCCGAAGCGACTTTGACCTCGATCAGGTCGGATCCCGATTTGCCATCAAAAGCCTTTTTGGCCGCGGCGATCATTTTGGGATCGGTCTTGGAGAAAATATTGACCATATTGCCAAGGTGCATGTCGAAAGCGAAAAGTGGCGCCGCGGTCTTTCCCATTTCGGCTTGTTTTTCGATGTTTTTTTGCCCCTCTGAACCAAGCCCGAAATATAAGGCTTCGTCGGAGAACCCAACCAGGATCGGGGTGTTTCCAACAAGATCGCTGATTTCCTTGGGAAGCGGTTCAACCGCAATGCGGTGGATGGTGACCTTTTCGGTCTTGGCCACATCGAGTTGAATTACCTGGGCCAGTTCGGGAACCTCGTTGCGAAGCTCGCGAATGACCGATTCGAGCTTGCGGGCATCGGGAAACCCTACAGCGGCAATGATGTTGTACTTTCCGTTGGCGCCGGGACCGCGAATGTCCGCGCCATAATCGACCACTCCCGAGGAAACCAGCTTCCTGAAAGCTTCGGATAGTTTCAAACCCCATTCTTTCTTTTTCTCATCGGTTTCGTTGGCAAGGGCATCAGCGACTCCCTGGTTGTAGGATTCGGACATGAGTTTTGCGAAGGATTCTGATAACCCAAAGTTCATCCCGAGATAATAAGCGGAATCCGGGCCCACCAATCCTCCCGAAACGCCCTTGCGTGAACCCATGCTTGCCATGTCCTTGGCAAGCAGCGACCCGGGTTTTCCACTAAAGGAAAGCTCCATGACCAAGTCGTTGGTCGCTTTTTCCAAGTCCATCTTGAGGGCAAGTTCCCCACCCTCGTTCATCACCTGGACAATGGTTTTGCCAGCGGCTTCCGCCCCAACAAGTTGCCCCTTGCGTTTGATCGGATTCTTTTCGGAATTCGCCTTTTCCTTGGCTTGGCCCATTGCGACCTCAATTTGGCCTACGACCATCTTTTTGATCTCATCGGGAATGGACGAAAAATCGAAGGTCAAAGACATCGCCCCGGTTTTGGAGGCTGCCAAAAATTCCTCGGTGGCGGGAAGGGTCGCGGGGTCGATGGATTTCTCATCCCGAATGGTCCCCCACAAATACCCCTTTTCGAAACGAAAAAAGAGCGGGAAAGGACTCTGGTCGATATTCAGGGTATAAATCCCTTTCTTTTCCTCTGCCTTTTGGCCAAGCTTTTCGAGAAACGCCAAAAACTTTTTCTGATCGGATATGGGAAGGAGAAGGACGCCTTCACTGTCGATTCCACCAGGACCAATCTTGCCATACATCCCCCATGGCTTCTTTGTGTCCAGTCCTTCGATTCCGCCTCCTCCGGTGAAATTCTTGAGGAGCGCTTCGGCCAACTGGACCTCGCCCTCGCGACCGATGGCTTTTGCAACCTGGAAAATATGCCCCATCAGAGTGTCGATGGAAGCGACTCTGATAACAAAGGTGGGCTTAACCGCATTTTGGGCCCGCGAGGTCCCCGGAGCAAAGAAAGCCAGCGCGGCCACGCCAAGAATCACTGGCCCGGCGACGAATCGGGTAAAGGATTTGATCATATCAAGGTTCCCCGGAAAATTGGTAAATGGCGGAAAAGGTGGCGCACTGGCACCCGCTCATTAGAATTTTCCTTGCGGAATATTTCCAGGCAGCTAGCGGGCTAACCCTCCGTTTCAGAAATTATATGGGGTCGATGCCCTCAAAAGGTCCTTGTCCCATCCCGAGGTTCCAATTCCATGGCTCGATTTTCCTTCTTGGTTCTATTTGCCTTTGGATTTCTGGGGGTGGGATCCACCAAAGCCGAGGTCAAAGTAACCGCCGAAGGGACAGATTCGATCCGTTTTGACATTGATGGAAAACTGTTTACCCGTCTTTACATTGGCCCCAAAGTCGCAAAACCCTATTTGTGGCCCATCAACTCCTCCGAAGGGGTTCCTCTGACCCGGGCATGGCCCATGGAACCGGTCAAGCCAGGCTCCGCAGAAAAAACAACCGACCACAAACACCAAAAATCCGCCTGGTTTTGCCACGGGGATGTTCGGGCCGAAGGGGTAGAAACCCCAAAGAAAAAAGGGATCGATGGAGTTGATTTCTGGTCCGAGGATGGCCCTCACGGCAAGATCCGGGTGACCTCTTCCAAAGCTGAAAGTGACAGCGCGACCCTTGAACTGGATTGGCTTTCCGCGGATGACAAAAAAATCCTTGGTGAAACCCGGACCTACCGCATCCTCGAAGGAAAAGGTGGCCAACGGCTGATTGTCATGGACACCGTCCTCAAAGCAGGTGAAAACAATGTCACTTTTGAAGACACCAAGGAAGGCGCCTTCGGTATCCGGGTTAGGGATGTGATGGCCGAAAACAAAGGCAAAGGCAAACTCACCAGTTCCGAAGGAAAAACCCGCGAACCAAACATTTGGGGCAGACTTCTTGACTGGGTCGACTATTCCGGAGAGGTGGATGGCAAGGAGGCTGGCCTCACCGTTATGGCCGATCCGAAAAATCCACTCAAGACTTGTTGGCACGCAAGGGCCTATGGATTACTTGCGGCGAACCCGTTTGGCCGCGCCAAATCCGGTTTTCCGGCGATGCGAGGCAACAAGGATCTGGTGAAACTTAAAGCAGGCGAATCGCTCAAATTGCGATACGCCATTCTGATCCATCCCGGTGACGCCGAAACGGGCAAGGTGGCCCAGGGGTATGAGTGGTTCAAGGGACTCTAGGATTTGTGGTTAAAGATCTTTTTAAGGAGGTACCGATGAAGTCTTTGCGAAGTTGGCTGGGTGCGACTGCGGTGATTGCCTTGGGAACGTTGGGCATGAGCCAGGAAAAGGGTCCGGTCGTGCGGATTGAAAAGGCAGGGGCCGCAGTTCCCGCCGATTGGAAAGAGGAAACTCCCTCCAATACCATGCGATTTGGCCAATTCAAACTCCCCGGCGAGGGTGGCAAGGATGGCGAAATCGTTCTGTTCAAGGGACTCGGTGGCGGCGTTGGCCCCAACATCAAGCGCTGGAAAGACACCTTCCCCGAAGGTGAATCCAAGGAAACCGAGGTAAAGATCGCTGGCCTTTCCGGCAAGCGCCTCGACATCAGCGGAACCTACATGTTCAAGGCCGCACCGTTCAATCCCAATGCCAAGGCCGAAGCACGCCCTGGATACAAGATGAGCGCGATTTACCTCGACGGTGATGTCCCCTACCAGATCCGCATGGTTGGCCCAGAAAAGACCATTGAAAAATACCAGAAGGGCTTCGACTCCTGGGTCGAATCGTTCAAGTAAGACCCGTGAATAACGAAGAACAAACCGTTTCGGCGGAGTGGTTTATTGATTACCACCTACCGCCGGAACTTATCGCACAACAGGCCATCGAACCGCGCGACCTTGCGCGACTCCTTGTTCTTGATGCCGATGGCACATCGCTACATCATCAAACCGTTAGGGATCTGCCCTCTTGGCTCGCTCCAGGGGATCTCCTTGTTTTCAATGACACTCGTGTGATTCCCGCAAGATTATTGGGAACCAGGGAAGGGACAGGCGGGGCGTTTGAAATGCTCTTTGTCCGCCCAGCCCCAATCGAATCAAGCGAGGCTTCCGGAAATGTCCCGGGGAATGGTCTTTGGGAAGTGATGGCGAAAACCGGAGGCAAACCCGGTCCGGGCACCCGTTTTTTTGCCGAAAGCCCAATGGGGGACGCCCGCCTGCCCCTCGTTCTGGTTGGCAGAACAGAAAGACGACGATGGCTGGTTCGCCCGGAAATGGAAGGCGACTTTGCCGACCTTCTTAATTGCTTTGGGCATCTCCCCCTGCCGCCTTATATCCGTTCCGGCCGCGAGGAACCCGGGGACCGCGAGCGCTACCAAACTCTTTGGGCGGGGCCACCCGGATCCGTGGCGGCACCCACAGCGGGTTTGCATTTCACGGAATCCCTGCTCGGCCGTATTGTCGATTTGGGAATCGATATCGCCCGGGTCACTTTGCATGTTGGCCCAGGAACCTTTCAAACCATCCAGGCCGATCCCGCAAACCATGAGGTCGAACCCGAATGGGGAGAGGTTTCCCAGGTCGCTGCCCAAAAAATCGCCGCCTGCATGAACCGAAAGGGGCGGGTGATCGCCGTGGGAACCACCACGACTCGTGTCCTGGAATCGGCAGCCCGGATTTGGGAGAAGGCGTCAGGAACCCGCGCATCCCAACCTTTGCCTCAAGCCTGGAAAGGCGAGGCAGACCTCACCATACGCCCGGGGCATCGTTTCCAGGTAGTAGACGGGTTGATGACCAATTTTCATCTTCCCCGCTCCGGCCTGCTTTTATTGGCCGGAGCCCTAGCGGGTTGCGAAAGACTTGCAAAAACCTATGACGACGCGATCCGCAAGGGATATCGTTTCTATAGCTACGGCGACGCAATGCTGATTTTGCCGAAAAAACAGGGCCTTTAAAACTGATAGACCGGCGTCTCCATGGTTCGGTAGGGCGTTTGATCCCCCCGCAACAGTTCCTGAATTTTTTCCACTGTTTTCGGGGAAAACAGTTGCTCGCCCGTTTCCTGATTTACCCGGGCCGGAACATTTTCCACCACAAAAAATTTGCCATCCTTTTCGACGGTGTAGGTAACTTTGCAATCCTTGATGATTTCAGGCATTGGGTTGGACATGACAGATCTCCTAGTTCGATTTGGGCGGATTAACGCGTAATTGATTGCGAATCCACTGGGCGCCATCAGGCTCATAAAGTGTTATGATCTTGATCAGGTTTCGCGAGGGATGACTGCAAAGTATGTGAAGCGGTCTTCCCTTCTGGGTAAGACCAAACAGGAGGCAACTGGGGCCATATTTATCATCGGGATAATCCTCGATCAGAGTCGCATCGGCAACTGCCTGGCGAAGTTCCTCAAGGGAAATCTTCCGGACAAAGGATTGGTCGAGTGCATGTTTGGAAAACTCAAACATGTCCTCCCCGATTTTGGCACGGATATGTCCCAGAATATCCATAAGCCCATTATACCATTTTCTTTCAAGGTCCGAATCAAAAAGCATTGCCAAATTACCCTCAAAAAACCGCCTAACTTGCCAAATTTCGCAAGGACGACGCGATCCGCAAGGGATATCGTTTCTATAGCTACGGCGACGCAATGCTGATATTGCCGGGACAGAAACCCCCGGCCAAACCTGGGATATGACCATGCAACCTTTGACAACCGTGCCCGATGATGCAGTAGTAGTGGGCTATGACTTCTCCACGGGGGGAGTGAAGGCACTCGCTTTCGATCTGGACGGCCAGACTCTTGCCGAGGTTCGACTTACCACCGACCTTTGGACCGAGGGAGGCGTAAGCGAACTCAACCTCAACCAGCTTGAAGGCCAGGCTCACGCCGCCACCCGGGTTCTTGCCGCAAGGCTTCAGCAGCTTGGCCGCCTTTGGGATTGGTCCGTGGCGGGGATCAGCGCGACACACCACTCGTCCGGGCGAATTGATCATGATCACCTACAGGTCCGCCGGGCGATTTGCTGGAATGATCCCTCATTGGCCGCATACCAGTCTGAAGGGCTTGCCCGACTCGGGGGCCAGGTGCGAGCGCGTGAACTGACGGGCGGACCTTGGGCGGTGCGCTACTCTCTTAGCCACTGGGTAAAGGATGAGGCAACCCTGACCAGGGAAGCGTGGAAAAAGACATGGCGGATTCTCCCGCACGGTAGCCTTGCCGCGGGTTACCTTACCGGAAATTTCGATCAAACAAGCATTTCCAGCGCGGCATCGACCGGCATTTTGGATCTAAGATCGGGGAAATATGCCCTGGGAATGTTGGATGCCCTGAAATCCCCCGAAAACCGGGACATGGTCCGGGCCCAGCTTCCGCCAATTCTTGACATGAACACACCAGTGGGCTCACTGGACAAAGGGATATGTCTCTCCTGTGGAATAGAACCGGCAAACGCTCCTTTGATCTTCCCCGTTTCCGATGATCAACAGGCGGGATTGGCGGGCGGTGGCGCCGTGGAAGCCGGACAACTTGCCATCCTTTTGGGTAACTCCGCCGTTGTCAACGCAAGCGCCTCCGCGCCTCCTGCCGGAGACGACCTCGATTGTATGCGTCTCAATTGGGGACCCTATCTTTGGATGCGTTGCTACACCAACGGCGCCCAGTTCCTTGACCGCATCCTTGGACACAACCCGGATTGGGAAGCCTTGGACAAAGCGGCCCGCGCGACACCCTCGGGCTGCGCGGGCACCTCTGTGCTTCCTTTCATGCACCCGGAACCCTCATTGGGGGTTTCTGTTCCGAGAGTCGAATGGACTCCGGTGGAACCAAGCGATCCTGGGACCCGCTTTCGCGCTTCCCTTGAGGCGATTGCGTACCTCATCGCCGCAGGCGTGGAAGCCCACGAGAGAAATGGCCAAAAAATCACGCGGATTTCCGTATCCGGCGGAATCGCCAAAAGCGACCTGATGCTCGAAATTCTTGCAACCCTTCTCAATCGGCCTCTGGAGCGCTTGCGCTCCTTCGAAGGGCCAGCCTTGGGCGCGGCAGCAGCAGCATTGGCCGGACTGGAATCCTACCGCCGCCGCCAGGCCGGCAACAACGAACCCTATACGGTCGCGGATGCGGTCGCCAGGATGGTTCGCTTTCGCGAGCCGGCCCTGCCCCAACCCGCCTGGCGTGACTCCCTATTGGCCGGTTACCAGGCATTCCGGCAAAAAGCCGGGATTGGAAACTAGTTTCCCAACCTCGCCCCAGTCTGGCTCCCCCCTTTGGCCTTGACCATCCAAAGGGGTAAAAAACATGCCAACCCAGGTTTTGAACCCCGGCGATCAGCGTCTCGTCGATTGAATGTCATGCCCCAAACGCATTTTATAGATTGACCCCATGCACTCGGTGCATGTCATGGCCAGGGGTCCAAATCATGGAAATCGATCAGTTGCGCCACTTCCTCAAAGTGGCCGAGTTGGGCAATTTTACACGGGCCGCCGAAGCAATTGGCCTTTCCCAATCCGCTCTAAGCCGTTCCGTATCCCGGCTTGAAGAGGAATTGGGGCAACCAGTCCTGGAACGACAAACCCGAAATGTAACCCTGACCGAGGCGGGAAAACTTTTGCACGACCGTGCAAGGCAGATTGTTTCGCTGGTGGATGACACGGTTGCGGAAATCGCCGATGATGGGCAAACAGGGCAGGTCCGGGTCGCCGCAATCCCTACCATCGCGCCTTTCTTCTTGCCTTCCTTACTTCAAAGATTTGGCCGTCAATTCCCCAAAGCCACGGCAGTCGTACATGAAGACACCACAGAGCAACTCCTGAAAAGCCTATCCCTGGGGGAGATTGATGTCGCGGTCATGGCTCGGCCTTTGGAAGCGAAATATTTGAAAATGGAGGAACTTTTCGAAGAGGAGCTACTTTTGGTTTTGGCGGCTTCCAATCCACTTTGCGAAAAAAAACAGATTCGTATGTCAGAGATCGAATTTTTACCCTTTGTATTGCTGGGTGAGGCGCATTGCCTGACCGATAACATTGTTTCGTTTTGCCGACAGAAATCGTTTCACCCGGTTTCGGTTGAGCGCACAAGCCAATTGGCCACGGTTCAGGAACTGGTTTCACTCAATCATGGAGTCAGCATGATTCCCGAGATGGCCCGCGCTCTCGACACCAGCCCACACCGTGTTTACCGATCCATTTACGGGACAAAACCCTCACGAAAAATCATCATGGTTTTTAACCCCTATCGTTTCCAAAGTCGCCTTCTGGAGAGCTTCAAGAAATGCCTGCGGGAATATTCGGCCGAATTTAAGGAAAATGGCAAATA
>CAMBMH010000130.1 GCA_945868575.1 Singulisphaera sp. GP187
ATGTTCATCTTTGCGATCGGCAACGGCCTTTGCGAAACCGTGGTCAACCCGCTCACCGCGACCCTCTTCCCCAAGAACAAGACCCACTACCTGAACATCCTTCACGCGGGCTGGCCCGCCGGTCTCGTTCTGGGTGGACTCGCTTCCTACTTCATGGCGGGAACGCCTGATGAGAAGGGTGGCTTTGCCGTTCCTCCCGTCGATTGGAAGATTCAGATGTCGCTTTTCCTGATCCCTGTGATCGCTTATGGCGCCATGCTCCTTGGCCAAAAATTCCCCAAGTCCGAAGCGGAATCGGCCGGCGTCACCGTTGGCGAAATGGTTGCAACCCTGTTCGCCCCTCTGATGCTTGTCCTGATCGTGATTCATGCGATGGTTGGCTATGTGGAACTGGGCACCGACTCCTGGATCAGCAAGATCACCGGATCCATCATGGGTAGCCCCGCGTCGGGTCTTGCCCTTTTTGTTTACACATCGCTGTTGATGTTTGTGCTCCGGTTTGTGGCTGGTCCGATCGTACATCGCGTCTCGCCTCTTGGTTTGCTTTGCATCAGCGGCGTGCTTGGCGCGACCGGCCTGACCCTTTTGGGCAATGCCGAAGGCGTGACCATGTGCGTTTTGGCCGCGACGGTTTACGCCATGGGCAAGACCTTCCTCTGGCCCACGATGCTCGCCGTCACCTCGGAGCAATTCCCCAAGGGTGGCGCCATCTCCATCGGCATGGTGGGCGGCGTAGGCATGTTGTCCGCGGGTCTGCTCGGTGGCCCCGCCATCGGCTTCAAGCAGGACTACAACGCCTCGAAGCAACTCCAGACCGCTTCGAAAGAAACCTATGACCGGTACAAAGCCGACAAGGAAAGCGAATTCTTTACCTTCAAGGCGGTCGGTCTCGACGGCGCCAAGGTGGGTATCCTTGAGGACAATGGCAAGGAACTCAAGCGCGTTAGCGAACTCCTTGTCAAGGAAAAGCGCGAAGACAAGAATCATGCCCAACTGGTAACCTGGTGGGAATCCGCCAAGGCCACCGCCGAAACGGACAAGAAATTTGTCTCTGAAGCCGGGATCTTCGGTGGCAAGGAAGCTTTGAAGCTGACCGCTTATGTCCCTGCGACCATGGCTGTGCTTTACCTCCTCCTCATTTTGTTCTTCATGACCAGGGGTGGTTACAAGCCAGTCCAAATCGAAGGCGCCGCCAAGGCGTAATCCGTTTCAGGGCCCAAAGCCCTTTGGGTGAAATGATAAAAAGCAAAAGGCTTCCCGTTTGGGAAGCCTTTTGTTGTTTGGTTTTGGGGAAAAGGAATGGCCCCCCGGAAAACGGAAGGGGCCCGAAAACGATAGAACCCGTCGCTTATTTCTCTTTTTAAAGGGCGCCCATTCCGAAGAACACATTCTTTTTGAGGATGTGGTACATTGGGCTGGCTTCGGGGATTTCCCGGCCGGGGAGGTGCTGGCTGGAACGGGGCTGAATCGAGGACAACTCCGCGAACATATCCCGACTGGAATAGTCCTTGGCGCCATGATCCTTGATGTAAGAGGCAAGTTCCTGCGGGTGTTCGAGGATCACGCAACCCTTGGTCCGGCATTTGACGAATTCGCCAAACTCGCCCAGATATTTTGACTCGCCGATGGTTTTGACCAGATCGCCTCCGTTGTCGCTGACCTTGTCGGTGGCAAACGAAAGAGGCGGGCAGATTTCGATGCTCCCCTGGGGGCCGATGTGGAAACCCATACCCATGGCCGCCGGACAAAACGCCTCGCCCGTCGCGGTCCAATAGCTGTCGATGATGAGGATCGGTTGGCGCTGGCGCAGCGCGACAAGACGACCCCGCACCTCGACCAGTTGATCGGGGCTGAGGCAATATTCGGGATGGGGATCCTGTCCCACCGGCCGATAAAAGTAATACCAGATATACATTGCGCCTTTTTTGATCAGCTCCTTGAGGTATTCTTCGGTGAGGACCTCGTGGATGTTCTTGCTGGTGATGGTGCAGGCGACGCCAAAAAGGATCCCGCGCTTTTTGAGCCGCTCCATCCCCTGGAACGCGGAGTCGTAGACTCCCTCGCCCCGGCGTTGGTCGTTGCTTTCTTTCAGACCATCGATCGAGATCAGTGGCGTGACATTGCCCAGCTTGAGTAGGCGGTCGGCGTTTCTTTCGGTGAAGAGCATGCCGTTGGTGATCGTCTGGAAGTAGCATTCCGGGTGGCGTTCGAGCGCTTCCCAGATTCCCTTGTACATGTAGGGCTCACCACCCAAAAGGGTGTAATAGTGGGCGTGCATTTTCTTGCCCGAGTCGATGATCGCATCGAGTTCGCCGGGGGGCATGTGATGGGCGGTTCCCTCTTTTTCGACCCAGCAACCATGACAACGGAGGTTGCAGGTGTTGGTCAGCGCCACAAACATGAACGGCGGATAGAGTTTCTTTTTCTTGAGGCGCCTGCGGTACGCCTCGACAGCGATGAACCCCTTTGCGGCGTAGAGCCACGCCGCTTTGGAGAGAACGCGCCAATTGAGTTCGCGCACCGCGCGCCAGGCCATGAGCGAGGCGATTTTGGCGTCGGCCATATACGCCGAAATCCCGTGGTACGCGGGGATCGGCGCTGCTTTGGGAGGCGGTGGGCCGTTTTTGGCGGGTGCGGGAAGGGTGACGGCGGGAGCCGCCTCCTCAAGGGTCATGGTCTCGGACATGGTTAGAAGTTCCTCTTTAAAGATGTCCGAATGTCTAAATATCCAGGCTGTCCAGAGCGTCGACAAGACTGTCGAGTTCGTCCCGGGGGCCCTTGGGTTTGTCTGTTTGGCGCTTCGGAATCCCGACCGCCAGGCCGACGGCGTCACGCCCGTCCCTGACAAGCTCGCGATCGCGTTCCTGGGCGGCGACGACCATCGGGTCCTCGCCTCCGAAGAGTTTCGAAAGGTCGATTTTGAGACCGCCAATGTTGCCGACGGGCGCGCCAGCGATGGCCGCGCTTTTATAGTCGGGGAATATGATCGCTTGTTCCGGACAGACCCGGCTACAGGCGGGACAACCTTTTTTGCAACTGTCCTGGTTTTCGACGAGGATCCGGTCGAGCCCATCGACGCCATAGACCCCAAAAAGACAGAAATCGAGGCACTCCATGCAGTTGGTGCAACGGGAATAGTCGATGACCGGATACCAGCGGCGGCTTGGTGGAGCAAGAAGCGTTTCGGGGGTGAATTCGGGAGCGGGCTTCTTTTGGGTGGGAAGGCCGAGCGTGATCACCGCGGGAGGCTTGGTTGCCTGTTTTGCGGCTTGGCGACCCTCACGAAGAAGCGCCGCTTCCGCGCCAATGCGCCGGATTTCTTCCAGATAGATTTGATGTCCGGCATGGTCACGAAGGTCCAGGCACCAGATGGTCCGGTCGGGGATCTCCCCCACGGGGCCGATTCCGGGCGCTTTTTCCGGAGGTGGTTCGTCCGCGTCCTCGTCGTCTTTTTCGGCTTTGGGGTGAAGCGGGCTTTGCCCTTCGGTTCCCCGGATTCCATCGCGATCAAGCAGCCAGAACGCCGCGCGGGGAAACAGCCAGGCCAAAACGACCATGTCGCCGGGGATCGATTCGAGAAAGAGCCTACCGGTGTGGTCGGGGCCCAGGTCGTACAGGTGCGGGATGATCGAAAGCTCGATGCCCGGCTCCATGAGAAGGCTGGCGGCGAGGTTCTCCTCAAGGGCGCGCTTGGCGGGGTTTTTCCCCGGCGCCTGGGAGATGACCACGGTGAGTTTGCCTTTGCTCATGATTCATCGTCCTCGATCTGGTTCATTTTCCCCTTGAGCATCGCCTGGGTTTTTTCCCAATTGTCGGAGAGGAATTTTAGGTATTGTTCCGCGTTCATGTATCCTGTTTCGGGGGCGTCCAGATCAAACAGCCAACCCGCGCCATAGCCATCGGTGTTGATGGCTGAAGGATCGTTCAGAAGCGCGGCGTTGAAACGGACGAGCGTTCCCGCGGCGGGGCAATAGAGTCCTGATTCGGCTTTGGAGGTTTCGATGTGGCCGATCTCCTGGGATTGCGAGACCGGGTCCCCCTCGGAGATGTTCCATTCAAGGAAGTAGACATCCTTCATCAGGAGGATGGCATAGTGCGTGAAACCATGGCGAAACAGTCCGTTGCCATTCAGCCCGGTTTCCGGGCGGGCCCACATGTGATTTTTTGCGTAGAGGATCCCGGCCGGCAAACGCGCCGGGATCTTTCCCATGGTAAACCACAAATCTTCTTGCATGGATGATCTTTTAGGTGTAACGCTTGTAGTTTTTGTGTTCTTCCAGGAAAAGCTCAGGCAACCAGCGGTCCACCTGGATCAGTCCCTCGCGGCTGAGAATGACATCGTCCCCTTCAATCTTGGCGAACCCTCTTTCTTCCCAGACCTTAAACACCGAGGCGAATTCCCGGGCGGGAATCTTTCCATGGCGGTCAAGAAATTCCGCGCCGGAAAGTTTCCCCTTTTTCAGGAGAAGAATTGTCTCACGAACAAAGCTCTCCTGGGGGGTAAGGGGATAGGCCCGGGCCCAGGGCGCCTGGTTTTGGCTGATTGCGCCGGTGTAGGTTTCCCAGGCGTCCAGATTTTGCACATGGATCCCGCCGAGGTGACCGAAGCTGGCCACACCCGTTCCCATCATGTCCGCCCCCTGCCAAAGCGCGTCACGATAGACGAATTTGGTCTCGGCAGGATCTTTGACGACGGTGGTCGCGCTGGTGACGGTGTAGCCCGCTTTTTCAAAAGCGGCGAAGCATTCCGCGATCCAGCGGCGCTTGGTCGGCCAATCGGCGATTCCCCCCATGTCGGGCTGGTCCTGGCCGATCACCCGAAGCTCTTTCGAGAAGACCGTGTTGTAGGGGAGTTCCATCTGATAAACGGTAAGGCTATCAGGCTCCATGGAGATCGCTTTTTCGATGCAACGGGTCCAGTTGGCATCGGTCTCGCCCACCATTCCCGCGATCAGGTCGATGTTGATCTGCGGGAAGCCACAACCACGGGCCCATCCGTAAGCCCGATCGATCTCGTCACCAAGATGAGCCCGACCATTGGACTGGAGGATGTCATTGTCAAAATTCTCCACACCCAGGCTCAATCGTGTGACGCCCAGTTCGCGCAGGGCTTCGAGCTTGTGCTGTTGGAGTGTGCCCGGTTCGCACTCGAAGGTGATCTCCTCGGCTTTGTCCCAGGGGAAAAGGGGCTTGAGTCGATCCACCAATCCCCGGATCTGGTTGACCGAGAGATAAGAAGGCGTGCCGCCTCCGATATAGATAAACTTGAGCGGGCGATGGGCCAGGTAGGGGTAACTGGCCAGGATTTCGACCTCGCGAACGAGCGAATCGAGATAGAATTCGATATCACGGGCATTTTTGTCAGTATAGACCCGAAAATAGCAGAACTTGCAGCGTTTGCGGCAAAATGGAATGTGGAGATAAAGGCCCAAGGGGCGGTCAGCGGGCGCGGTGGTGAGGCAAAGACTTTCAACACAGGCCAAATTTTCCTTGTTCCAGAAGGAAAAAGGGGGGTAATTGGCAACGAAATAATTGCCTAACCCTGTCTTTTCCTGATTGCTGGCGTCGATATTGGAGGTTTTCATGGGATCAGCTTTGCGGCCCGGTTTTAATCCTTGGGAGGATCTTTTGAAGGATTTTCCCCTTTGGAAGTTTTTCCAAGGGAGGAGTGCGGAGCCCTTCATCACCAGGGTTTGGCACCGGGGTTGGGAAAACATCCCGATCCCAACATCCCGATCCCTTGATGTGCAAATGGCACCAGTCTTATTCTAATTTGCCCCGGGCCCCAAACAAGGCGGGAAACGGATGAGATCCGGTGAATTGGTCAAAGTGGCGACCCAATCTTTGGCAGTCTTCCGGTTATTGGTCGTGTGAGGATCCTGAGGATGGACCGATTTCCCCACATCAAATGGCTACCATCCCATTTTCCTCCATACCAACAAAGCCCCCCCTTCCCCCTATACCAACAAATCGTACGGCTTTTCGACTTTCAACCTGCCCGTTCCGTTCCCATATTTGTCCCCGCATCCACTTTGAGCAAATGGGTCTAGCCAGAAAGACGAATATGAGGTATCCTTGTTAGTTCATGAGCATATTGAGGAGTTTGGTGCGATGTATGCGGTAGTAGAGGACGGCTCGCGGCAGTATCGGGTTTCTACGGGCGATATTGTGAGGCTCGATCATCGTGAGGCGGAAGTCGGTTCCAAGTTCGAACTCGACCAAGTTCTTTTGGTGAAAACCGACAGCGAACTTCACTTGGGCAAGCCCAAGGTTGAAGGCGCCAAGGTGATTGTAGAGGTCGTTGGCCACCCTTCGATCAAGCACTACATCCAGAAGTACCGTCGCCGCAAGAACTACCGTCGTTTGACCGGTCACAGGCAATACTATGTCGCCGTCAAGGTCAAAGAAGTTTTGCTTGCCGGTCAGACCGCTTCCAGTTGAAGCCTCTTGCACTGAAAATTCACCGCAGGATACGATTGGGTTCGTGTCCTGCGGTTTTTTTATGTACACAGCACATCCGGGGAGTTCCACCATGGCGGGCAAATCAGGTTTGGGCCGATCGGGCCGTTTGGCCAGCAAATTGGGGCTGGCTCTTGGACTGGGCCTTTTCAACGCCGTGCTGGGAGTGGCTCAACCACAGCTGAACGCGCAAACTGCCGAAACCCAACCGCCTTCCCCAAATACTCTTGCCGCCCAACCATTTACCGCTCCAACCCACCCAATCCAGTTCCAGGTCTTCCAGGCCTCCAAACGGGGCGCCGATTGGCTTTTCCGCATGCACGGGGCCAAAGGCCGCTTTTCCCCGGGGCTTCTTGTCGATGTCCAACAGGAAATCGAACAGGACAACCTGATCAAGCAGGCGATCGCCGCCGTTGCTTTGGCCCGCGCCAGCCGCACTTTCAACGAACCCCGCCTGGAAGCCCGGGCTCTCCAAACGATTCTCACTCTGATGGAAGAGACCGCCCCCGATCCTTCCGAGCCGGGAACCCGGGTCACCCGCGCCCCCAGTCTTTTTCTCAACAAGCTGGCAGGCGCTTCGGCTCTTGCATTGGCGGTGTATGAGCTGCCCAAACCTCCCAAGGACCAGCTCGACAACGCGGAACAGTTGGTCGATGGACTGCGCAAGCTGATCCGGGCGGATGGCCTGTTCCAAAGTGATGGGTGGGCCCCATCTGCTGAAGATATGGATGGTCCATCCAGTTATCCGTTTATGGCCATCTGTGCATTGGTCAGGTCGAACTTTTCCCAGCATGAATCATGGAAACTGGAAACCGCCCAGCGGGCCTATGCTGCCTACAGCCGCAAGTGGCTGGAGCAAAAGCAGTTAGGTTCAGTCGGTTGGCTGGTTCGGGCTGGTGTGGAGCTTTATGGCGCCACCAAGGACAAAGCGACAGCCGATTTTGTGTTGGGTGTCTGTGATGGCCTCAGCGGCTTGCAATACGACAAGCTCGACCCCAGACGGCCAGGCTATTTTGGCGGATTCCGCAACTGGAATAATGCAGGACAGGTCCAGGAACAGGCACCCACAAGCACCTCGGCAGCAGCTGTGGAGGCCCTTGCCTTGGGCTGGCGCCTGGCTGGGGAAACCGGGGACGCAAACCGGCACTCCAAGCTTCAGGAAAACCTTGAGCGCGGATTGCAATTTTTGGCCACCATCCAATACGGCGAGTCCAACACCAAACACTTTGCCGATTGGTACGCCCCCAAACTGTTGGGTGGGGTGCGCTGGGGTCCTCAGGATGGTCGCCTTCGCCTGGAGGCAACATCCCATGCTCTTCTGGCCTGGACCATATATTTGGAACAACCCATCAAGTAAGCTCGCGATTAAGCATGCCTTGCAGGAGGCTTTCCAGAATTTCCCGGGCAAAATGGGTCGCCCGAAATTTTGCCCGATGAGTGTCGGTTTCAGGGGTCCAAAGGGGCCCATGTGGCCAAAGATGACCTGATTGCTAAAATTCATCTGTTGGGTGTCCGGCGAAATGCCATTGCTCCGAACCAATTCGTTCGGCATTTCTGCCGCCCCGGAGGGGATGGTTTATCGTTCATGAGTGAAGAGCGCGTAACCCTTCCACGGCCCCGATGCCGTCGCCTTACCGGGTTCAAGGTCCTTGGCACGGGGAGCTATGTCCCCGACAAAGTGATCGACAACGATCAGCTCCACAAGCAACTTGGATTTGATTCCGACTGGATCGTCAAGCGCACGGGAATTCTCGAGCGCCGTCACGCCGCACCCCATCAGGCAACAAGCGACCTTTGCGTCGAGGCTGCCCGCAAGGCCATGGCCTCCGCCAATGTTACCTCCTCGGATATCGATCTTTTGGTCCTGGGGACATTTACCCCGGACATGTCGTTTCCCAGCACCGCCTGTCAGGTTCAGGACCGCTTGCGCCTAAGCTGCGCCGCCGTCGAGATCCAGGCCGCCTGCGCCGGGTTTATCTATGCCTTGGCAACCGCCGCCAGCTATGTCAAAGCCGGCATCAGCGATTGCGCCCTGGTGATTGGTGGGGACACGACTTCACGCGTCATCAACCCCAACGACATCAAGACCTATCCCCTTTTCGGCGATGGTGCCGGAGCGTTCATCATCACCCGTGGCACCGACGATGAGGGATTCCTTGCCCTAAGTCTTGGCGCGGATGGCGGTGGAGGCGACCTGCTAAATCGTCCCGCGTGCGGTAGCCGTCTTCCTCCCACCCCGGAGCTTCTCGCCCAGGGTATGCAATTTATGCACATGGATGGTCGGGCCGTGTTCCGCTGGGCCGTCGGGATTCTTTGCGACACGATCACCGATGTGCTCAATTTCGCCGGGCTACAGGCCGATGATGTGGATCTTTACATTCCCCATCAGGCGAATATCCGGATCATCAACGCGTCGATCGATGTGCTTCACATTCCGCGAACGAAGGTGTTCCACAATCTTGAGAAGTACGGCAACACATCCGCCGCTTCGATCCCCCTGGCCTTTGATGAGGCGCTCCAGGAGGGGAAACTCCAGCGTGGCCAACTTGCCTGCGTGAGCGGCTTCGGCGCCGGTCTTGCCTGGGGCACCGCGCTTCTTCGCTACTAGGAAGTCCCCGGTTTTTAAAAACCTGCCCGCCCATACAGTGTTGGGTCTCGATTAATTTTGTGTTTAAACCTGTTGGCTTGTCTAGCTAAAAAAGATCTTTCATTTGTATTAAATATTGGTAACTTGGAACGCTCTGGAAGTATTTTCCAATTTTTAAAATCCTAAGAATCGGATATTGGTGTCGGCTTCCTGAATTCACCCAAAAAAAAACCGCTGCGCAACTTCCTTTTCGGAGTGCCCGGCGGTTTTTGTGTAGTCACAAAGTTTCCTGGAAACGGAGCCCACTTAGGCGACACCGTTTTTCTTGAACCACTCCAATAGGCGCTTCCAGGCCAGATCCGCTTTGTCTTTGCGGTAGCTGGGGCGGTAGTCGGCGTAAAAGCCGTGGGGTGTTTCGGGATAGAGGACAATCTCCGAGGGTTTATCGGCGTCTTTCAGCGCCTTTTGCATCGCCTCGACCGTGTCGTTGGGGATCCCCTGGTCGGCTCCGCCGTAAAGGCCCAGCACCGGGGCTTTCAATTCGGCGACGATTTCGGTCGGGTGTGTGGGGTGGAGCGGGTCGGGCTTTCCGACCAGACGGCCATACCAGGCCACCCCCGCTTTGAGTTTTGGGTTGTGGGTGGCGTAGAGCCACACAATCCGTCCGCCCCAACAGAAGCCGGTAACGCCGAGCTTGCTGGTGTCCCCCTTGCCCGATTCCTTGGCCCAGGCGACCGCCGCGTCCAGGTCCGACATCACCTGGGCATCGGGGACCTTGGAAACGACATCGGCAATGATTTTGGCGAAGTCGGTGATCTTGGAAACATCCCCCTGACGGGCATACAGCTCCGGAGCGATGGCGAGATAACCAAGCTTGGCGAAGCGGCGGCAGATGTCCCTGATGTGTTCGTGGACACCAAAGATCTCCTGAACCACGAGGATGACCGGGAAGGGGCCTCCTTTCTCGGGGTGGGCGCGGTAGGCGGGGATTTCCCCATCCGAAACCTTGATCTTTACCTCGCCTGCTTCGAGGCCCACCGTGTCGGTGGTGATGGTCTGGGCGGATACAGGCTGGACCGCCAGGGCAAACCCCGCGGCCAGACTCGATACCACAAAGCCACGGCGGCTGACATCGGGCAACAGGCTCTTAAGATCTTCGTTCATGTAAAAGTCTCCTGAGGGGATTCGAATGTTTTTATGAACCCATTAACTCGTTCATCTGCTTTCATCCCTTTCCTCCGGGCCAAATCAATAGCGACAGACGGAAACGGGACAGATGGAGTGTTCCTCATCCTAAAGCTTACTGGGGACTTTGGGAACGGGTTCTCCCGAATCCTTAATGGCTCCATTCGATAACCCCGGGAGGTCCGAGTACCAACTCAATGAGTTAACCAATCGTCCCGGCCACTCCCGCTAGCAGGTTCCTCAGACCCCGGGAGGGTCGAGCCCCAGCTCGACCTTTTGGGGTGTGGCCGAGCTTGGGCTCGACCCTCCCGGCAAAAGTCCATGCAAAAGCCCATGAACAGGGTTTGGTTGAAAACGATTGACCGAACGAATTGCAAAATCACCAACCACAAGAAAAGGCTGCGGCAAAGACTTTGCACCTGGTGAGAGTCTGCCTGATTTCCTTTGCTACTATCAGTTTTCTATTGACAACCTTTCCCTACATGGGCACCATAACAAAAAGCGGATAATTTTCCCTGGCTTCAAAATTGTGCCGTCTATCAATTCAAATCCTGAGCCGCTTATGAACCGAAATCGCCCGGGATTTACTCTGATTGAGCTCCTTATCGTTATCGCCATTGTGGCAATTTTGCTGGGCCTGTTGCTGGGCGCTATCCAAAAGGTCCGGTCCGCCGCGAGCGGACTGGAAGACAAAAACAAACTGAAGCAGATCATCCTGGCTATGCATCAGGTCGCCAGCCAGGATGATGGGAGTCTTCCCGCGCCAATGGGGACACCATGGATGGGACGGAAAAATCCTCCCCCCATTGGGCCATCATGCCTTATTTGGCTTCGGGGTCTCCGCCCTATTACCGGATTGTCAACTATGGTCCCTATTAGGATG
>CAMBMH010000131.1 GCA_945868575.1 Singulisphaera sp. GP187
TTGCCATCTGGCGATCTAGCCCAAGGCACTTTGGGCTTGCTGTGTCTCACCAGCACAACACCACATCCGCCATTAACCTTCAACCTGAACCAACTAATTCGGATATTGTCCATGGCATTTAGAGAATACCAACACTTTCAACACTTGGGGTGGGCCAAAAAGGCCATCTTTTGCAAAAAAATGAGCAATTTTTCCTTGCCAAAGAATTTAGCATAAGTGCTTTGATAATATGGATTTGCGACGTAAAAAAACTTAGGGCATCGTCAGCTGGAAACCACCTTCCTAAACCGGGGGTCGTAGGTTCGAATCCTACCGGGTGTATTCTGTAAGCTGCTTGCAGGAAACGAATTACGGCGAGTTGGTGCGGATTGCTGTGGTGTTAATTGTCGTGTGAATTCCGTTCGAATACGGAAAAATGAAACTGCCAAAGTTGAGTTGTCACAAAAGTTGTGGGTTGGGCTATGCCACTTGGCATGGCAAAGAGATCTATTTTGGGTGTTGCCCGAGGGCAAAGCGGCGCCAAAGCCCGTCAGGGAAGCCTATGGGGCTCTCGTCGCGAAGCTGATCGGCGGAGAGGTCCCCAACGCCAAAAAGGTGGCCGAAACTACGGTCGGCGAACGCTGCTCAATTTTTCTTTATTGGGCCGAATCGGAACTTAGAGCAGAGGAGCGCCAGAGCAACAGTGCCATCCCCGTGCCCGTCCTTGGTCTGTTTGGCAAAAAGGCGGCCAGCGACTTTGGACCGGTCAAGTTGCGCCGAATTCAGCAGTGGTTTGTCGTCCCCCCCCCATCGAGTCCAAGCGGAAGGTCGAGGGGAAAATCCGTTCTGGACGGATTCCAAGGACCAGGAGTGGAATCATTTCTCCATCAACCGGATTCGTCGGACCCGCCGATTCGGAAGTCACCAGGCGGTTTAATCTGGAGCGGCATGTTCGACGGGCCCAGGATGCGGCCAACATGGTTGAGGGGAAATAGTTTGACCCCAAGGGACATGGAGTATATCGTGTAAATGTTGCTATGATTTTTCAAAAAGGTTTTAAATTGCTTTGAGGCGGGCAGCTCCGCGCCTCTTTTTTCCATTGAGTCCGGCAAATTCAAAAGAATTGGCCGGCGTTTTCGGGAACGGATCAGAAGTGCTTGTTGAAGGACTGGAAAAGGATTGGCATAGAGGCCGATAGAGCCTGTGGCTGAGTGAGATAGAAAAGGGAGGGACCTAGAATGGCTACCCAACTTGAGGGTGATCTGGAAATCGAAGTCTTGACATCTGGGTACGGCCAAATTTCTTTGCCCTCTCACGAGGTCGATGAGCTGGCCGAAGAATGCGACATCGTATCGCGGGTCGATCCCGAATCACCCGATTTCAAGGATGGCAAAGTCGTGAGGCTTATTGAAAAATTGGTCAGAACGGGAGATAGGCTGTTTTCGTGCCATGACAGATGGGCGGAATCCGTAAAAAGAGGCGAGCGTCCGCTTGAGCCGAAGTTCGAAAATGAAATGAAAGACCTCTGCAAGAAGTATGTTGAAACCTGTGATTTGACAATAAAATATATCGAGTCTTTGGGCGTTGAAAAAAAGGATGTCCTTAAAAAAATGGACTTCGGGATTGTTATCTATAAAATTGCGAAAATTTATTATGGATGGAAAACACCGAAGCTTTATGCTTTGCCTGGAATGAGGGACCAGGTGATTGGCGGCGAAAGCGCCAATAAATTTATGGAGTTTATTGAAAAAGGAAGAGCACAGAAAATGGCCGCGCAAGCAAATTAAATTTTCAAAATCAAATCCCCTTTATGGGGATTTTTTGTTGGAGTCTAGTTTTGTTTAGATGCCCAGATGTTTTGGTATTCAAGAAATTAAATAAAAAGTTGCGTTTGAGCTTTCCAAGGCAAATTTTGGAGAGGCAGACTATCAAAAAGAATTGAACAAGTTTCTTGAAGAGGAGTCAGAAGAGTTTTTGGATAAAGGTCATGGGGACATTTGGGGATATCACAATCAGGACGGGGCCCTGGTTGGTTTCGGGGCTATCTGCCTGGGCCACTGGAAGATTGAGGGGGCCACAAAAAAAAAATCGTTTTGCTTTATGCCATTGCCATGAAATTGGAATTTCAGGGGAAGCCCAAAATTGAAGAAAAGTCATGCAAATATTCCAATCAAATTATGAATCATCTGATATGCGATGCAAAATTACGAAATAGTGAAAACAACATTCTTGGCCTTTTGGTTCATCCTGACAATGGCGCGGCAATTTCTCTGTATAAAAGATTTGAATTTCAAGAGTTGGACAGGGGTTATATTGATCCCAAAACAGGGCAAGCATATTGCCGCTTTTTAAGGTGCCTGGGCTGATAAGGTTGGCGTAGGAGTCTTTTCAGTTGTCAAGGATTTCTTGAAAGATCATTTCTTTTGAGATTGAGACAGGACATTGATTTTCACGATAAAAGGGATCTTGGTGGAGTAATTGGCCAAGTTCCCCTTTGGTTTTATCGCTTTCAGGATCGCACCCTCGGCATACATCGCTCTGTTTTTCAGATCGCCAAGCCAAAACATCCATGGGGCATCATTCAATCCGAATCGGCTCCTGGATTCATCGGGCCAGAAGTCGTTTTTCTCATCAACCAAAATGGAAAAGACCTAACCCTTGAAAACCGCGAGGCGCAACAGGACAAAAAACGGACCGAAGGGGATAAAAAAGAGCAAAAAAAAATGGATGAAAAAAATCTTTGGAAAGGGCCGCTATAAAGAAGGCCGAAAACATGGCCATCCAAAAAAAGATCACGCCAATTAAGGAATCTATTGCGGCCATTCAGCCAAGAGTGGATCAGCTCGATAAAGCCTATCGTGAACTGGCCAAAAAGGCGAACGCCGCCGACAAGGCCGACCAGTTTGAGGATGCCAAGCGCTTCAAGGCGGAGAGCTTCAAAGGCTATGGGGAATGGAAAAAAGAAAGACCAAGCTGGATATGCTAATGCCGAACTGAAACGACTGACTAACCAGATTGAGCCATAATATTCCCTATCTGTTCTAACCCGATTTTGTCAAATGCAATGAAATTTGTGTTGTAGTTAAATCAATTTTCTACAATTAAATTGGATTTGCTTTATGGTGGTTGGATCAAATGGCTGTATAGGTAAAAATGGCGTGGTCGGCATCATGAAATGGAAATGAGGCAACCTCTTTCATTCCCATTTTTTCATGGGCCCGAATCGATGGGGTATTGTCCCTGCGAATGAAACACGCACATTTAAGTCCAGGCCGGATTCGTCCCAATTCCAGGAAAAGTTGATGCGCCAACCCCTGGCCTCGCATCGATGCGCTAATGCAAATTGGGCCCGAGATCAGGGTGTCAGCGGGTAGGGGAAAGGCATCAAGCATCGCCTTTACAATCGGAATGCCCCGATTCATCCCGGGTGTGCTAATAAACAGAAACCCCACCAGGGTATTATCTTGTTGGGCGACAATTACAGGCATGGTTCGTATGGCTTCGAGGATCCAATCCCTTGACATGTAGGCGGATAGCGTGCCGCCAACATTTTGTTGATTTGCGGCCTGCAAAAGATCAATTCCCTGGAGGTCTGTCTCGGTTGCCCGGCGAATTTGAATGTGGTTTTCTGTCATAAATGGAATCGTTTAAAACGAATGGGATCAATCGATGGTTGATCCAACTTGAAAATGGTTATCGGATTGGAACCGGGATAGATAGGTTTTCATTTGCCAGAAATTTGTCGAACCAAAGAACGAACTCATCGGTATCCTCTTTGGATTTCCAAAAATTCCCCCAACCATGTCCTTTTCCCGGACGAATCACAAGCCGAAGGTCCTTGGCGCCCAGGGATTTGGCTTTGGTCATAAAGCTTTCGGATTGTTGGAGTGGCACAACCGGGTCGTTGTCCCCGGAGATGATCAGCGTGGGGGGTAATTTGCTTGTGATGTGATAAATGGGAGAGATTTCTCTCCCCAGGGATTTCCGCCCGGCTTCCGAAAGGGATCGTGGCCCAAACGCCACCTTCAAAGGTTCCATGGGGCCCATGCCCACTCCGTCTTTGCCCGGGGCTCCATAATTGAGAAAATCGGTCGGAGGGAAAAAACAGGCTGCCGCCTGGACCGCGCTGCTCGCACGATCGACCGGGTCGGGCGCATCCGGTTTTCCCGGGCCTCCCTGGGTGGCAAGCATAAGCGTCAATTGTCCACCCGAACTCGAACCAAGGACACCAAGGCGGTTGGAATCGACTCCGAATCGCTCGGCGTGGGTCCGGATATAGCGAGTCGCCCGCTGGACATCCCCCATGATGTCGGAAATGGTGAATACTGGTTGGGAGCTGGTGACCACCGCAAAAACGGTATAACCCTTGTCCAGATAAGGTTGGTAATTTCTGGGATCAATCGTCACCATAAGGGGGGTGGATTTGCTGGAAAGCCAGCCGCCGTTGACCAAAAAAAGAATCCCCGCTTTGTTTGGCTTGGCGGGCTGAAACACATCCATGGTAAGCGCCATGCCGGATTTTCGACCATAGATGACATCTTCGGTTCGAAGAATGGGGCGGGCCCCATCTTCTACCCCTGGGATTGGAACGCTTATGGTGGTCCAGCAAAGGGAAATCAGGATGAGACCGTTCAGGGTTTTCATGGAAAAAAGCCCAGAATTAGGGAAGAGTTTCTGTCATCTTTTTACAGGTTTTTTCGTTGAAGGATAAAGTTCTTTGAGGTCGGAAGGCTCCTTGTCCTGGCGAGTAAAATCCGAAGGAAATGGTTTTGGATTTTCATTTTGTTGAGAGGGAATGATTTAAGGATTAAGATAAAATTCGGGTAACTGTCGGGGATTGGTTTGTTTCCATTTTCACGGATCGGTCCATGTTGCAACTCCTTGTTATTTTGTCGGTTCTTTCAGGGAAGTTGGGGCCCGAAGATTCCCAAAGGGAATCTGTCCGGGGGAAGATCCAGCCGCCCAATATCCTTTTTGCGATCGCGGATGATTGGGGTTTGCATGCGGGTGCCTATGGAACGCGTTGGGTTCAAACCCCGCATTTTGACCGGGTCGCCAGGGATGGGATCCTTTTTCAAAACGCCTATACCCCCAATGCCAAATGCGCCCCATCCCGTGCCTGTATCCTTACGGGGCGAAATTCGTGGCAATTAAAAGAAGCGGCAAATCATCTCTGTTATTTTCCTGCCGAGTTCAAGGGGTGGCCTGAAGCCCTAAATGAAAACGGTTGGTTTGTTGGGCACACCATGAAGGGTTGGGGCCCCGGTGTTGCCATCAATGCCCAGGGCAAGAACCGGCAAATGACCGGGCAACCGTTCAATGCGCGAACGGCTATACCTACGACAAATGGGATTGGAAATTCCGACTATGCAGGCAATTTTGATGACTTTCTGAACGCGGCTCCTCCCGGCGCCCCCTGGGCTTTTTGGTATGGTGCCATCGAGCCTCACAGAGGCTATGAGTTTGGTTCCGGAGTGGCCAAAGGTGGAAAGAATCTAACCGATATCGACCGGGTTCCGCGCTTTTGGCCTGATAACAATACGGTTCGTCATGACATGCTCGATTATGCCCTTGAGGTGGAACATTTTGATACCCACCTGGGGCGAATGCTTGCGTCGCTGGAAAAGCGGGGGCTTTTGGAAAACACGCTGGTTGTGGTGACATCGGATCATGGGATGCCTTTTCCCCGGGGAAAGGGTGGCGCGTACGAATATTCCAATCATGTTCCGTTGGCGATGATGTGGCCAAAAGGGATCATGGGGAAAGGGCGCGTGGCCACGGATTTTGTTAGCTTCATCGACCTAGCCCCAACCTTTCTGGAATACGCGGGGATTCCGTGGGAACGGTCGGGTTTGGCGGAAGTGACCGGCAAGTCTATTGGGGATATCTTTCGATCCGCAAAATCCGGGCGTATTCATCCGTCCCGGGACCATGTCCTGATCGGCATGGAGCGCCATGACATAGGCCGACCCAATGATGCGGGTTATCCGATTCGTGGCATCGTTAACGATCAATATCTTTATCTGAAAAATTATGAGCCATCACGGTGGCCTGCGTGCAATCCGGAAACAGGATATCTCAATGTCGATGGTGGAGCCACAAAAACTTGGATTCTTGCCGAACACAGAAAGAATTCATCGGATCCATTTTGGGCGCTCTGTTTTGGCAAGCGACCATCCGAGGAGTTTTATGATCTGAAAAAGGATCCTGATTGTGTCGTCAATCTTGCAGGGGCCGATCCCCTTAAAGAAAAGATGGCAAAATTATCCGGGCAAATGGTATCCGAGCTGAAGACCCAGGGCGATCCGCGGATGTTCGGAAAAGGGGATATCTTTGACCAATATCCGCACGCCAACAAGGCCCATGTCCATTTTTACGAACGCTACAGGAAAGGCGAAAAGATGCGGACAGATTGGGTGAATCCGGAGGATTTTGAAAAGGAAATCCCGGATTAGCCTCATAATCCGGGGTCAGAGAAAGGTGTAAAAGGAAGGCGGAAATCAAAAAACCGGATCAGGGGCGGTGTCTTGGAATCATCGATCGAAAGTCGCCCAGATTGTTTCGCCAAAAATGGGGCCGGCTCAAGTCTACTTCGGAAATCGCGATAGTATTCCATTTGTCCGCCTGGGCCAAAGGCGTTCCATCCCGGTCATAAATGGCCGATATGGTCCAGTTCGCCTTGGAGTCTGTGTATGTGCTGCTCACAAGGAAAATATGATTTTCGCAAGCCCTTGCGCGGGAGAGGAGTGGGTTGCAACCCGCGACGGGCCAGGCGACAATCTCGGCGCCGTTTAGGGCAAGTCCCCGTGCAACTTCCGGAAAGAATCCGTCATAACAGATCATCATCCCCACTTTGCCCAGCTTGGTGTAGAAAACGGGAAAATTTTTCCCTGGTGTGACTCCATCCTCGATTTCCGAATGGGGAAGACAGACCTTCCGGTAGGTGCCCACCAGCATTCCATCAGGCCCAATCAGACAAGCAGAATTGTAAACCACCGTGTCATGGCGCTCATAAAGTCCGACAACGATGTGGATTTTTTGATTCTTTGCAAGATCGGAAAAATAGTTTGTGGTGGGGCCGGGAATTGGTTCGGCGACCTCATGCGGTTTTTTTCCAAGGTTGGTATGGTTGATCGTTTCTCCCAGAACGATCAGGTCCGCTCCTTTTGCTTTCGCCGCAAGGATCAGGTGCCAATATTCCTCCCGATTTCGCTCCACAGATTTTCCCGTGGGGACATAGTGGGCCGTTGCCAATCGAACCTTTCGAGGGGCAGGAGCTGTGCTCTCCATCAGGGAGATCCGGCTCCATTGGACCGTGCCTTTTGGCGCCCATTGGAGGTGGAGTTCCACAAGGGCCTGTGTAGCGGAATCGGGAGCCTGATATACTCCGCGGACTTCGGTCCACCCCTCTGCATTGGTGGAGCCATCCATGGGATGCTCGGGCTCCGCCAGGGGGATGTAGGCTTTCTCGCCCGACTTGTTTGGAGGAACATTGGCACGAACCGGTTTGCCCTGCGCGTCTTGCCAAACAATTCGAGCCGGCGCGCTACGGTTGGGTGATTCGACATCCTTGGTCTTTTTGATGGCGCCAAACTGGTACCAGGATCCGCCTTTTACCGGGAAAGACCTTTGAAACCATCCGTGGTCGGCGATGGATGCGCCTGTTTGGATAACCCAAATGGGTTCTTCTGTCGGGGCCTTTCCCGGTTGCTGACTAAAATTGGGGCGAATCTCCCCTCGTGGGGAAACGGGTATCCAACCATGGTCCGGATTTTTGATCGTGTGATCGAAAGATTGGACTTCAGATGACGATAGAAATAAATTCATTATGGCAAATAGGGCAAAAAATTTCGATCCCGGACGAATTCGGTCATATATTTGAAGTAATGACATTATTTTTGCCCTTTTTGTCCAATAACCTTGTGGGGAAGTGGCCCAATTTTAGTCTAGGTATCTGATGGGCGATTGGTTTTCATTGAAACAATTGCAGGCAAACCATGATTGGATGGCAAATCGTTTGGCTAACGACTGATTCAAAAAATCCGAATCCTGAAAAGTCCTTTTTGCGTCCAAAACAGATTGCTGGGCACCCTTAGGCATCGGGGTTTTTGAGTTGGTTTAACAGCGGTTTTAAGAAAAGCAAACTTTTGCATTGAAGCCCGGCGCGATTGTGTATCCCTACCTGGATTTTGGGTTGGATCAGCGATTTTTCTCGCGGATAAACGGGCCCAGCCCCGGTTTGATCAAAAAAATCACCGGAAAACCCAAAATCTTTTCCCCGAAAACGCTTCTTGTGGTTGACCATTGGGTGGGTGGAACCTTGGCCCTTCTCTAAGATTTCTTCAACAGGCTTCGAGCCTGCCCACCACCTTGGAATTTGCCTCAAATTCGCTTGGCCTTCAACCCAGGCCCCGGAGTGTTTTCATGATTCGATCCTCCGTTGATTACACCAAAGATGGTAAGCAAAACGGGCATTTGTACATCCCGTATTCGTACAATCTGGCCGGTTGGGCCAACCTGATGGTCCCGATTACCGTGATCAAACGGGGAAATGGGCCCACTGCTTTGGTGATGGCGGGGAACCACGGAGATGAGTATCCAGGCCAGGTCGCCATCATGCGCCTTTTGCGGGAGATCGATCCCGGTCATGTTTTGGGTCGTCTGATCCTGATCCCCACTCTCACCATGCCGGCGGCCAAAGCGGGAACAAGGCTATCGCCTTTGGATGGGAAAAACTTCAACCGATCCTTTCCCGGCAACCCTAATGGTACTCCTTGTGATGTTCTGGCCGATTATTTGACAAAGGTCCTGTTCCCCATGGCGGACATCGTGGTGGATCTCCACACGGGTGGCCGGGGCGTGGATTTTTATCCTTGCGCCCACATGCACCTGGTTCCCAAAGGGCCCCAGCGGGAGGCCATGCTTGTTGGAACCGAAGCGTTTAACACCGATTTTTCTTTCCTTTACGCGGACATCGCCGGGACGGGTCTTCTCCCCGTCGAGGCGGAAAGCCAGGGGAAAGTGGTAATCACCACGGAAATGGGTGGGAGCGAAAATGTCACCGCACAGGTCCATGCGGCAACCCAAACCGGCCTGCGCAATGTCCTGATTCACTTTGGCGTCCTCGAAGGGAAAACGGTCAGCCGCGAAGCTCAGGGACTTGCCCCCACCCGTTGGGTTCAGGCACTCGATTGGGAGGATTATCGTTTCGCTCCCGAGTCGGGAATTCACGAAAATATCGTCCCACTGGGGCACCAAGTCCGAGCCGGACAAACGGTTGGAGCGATCCATTTCCTTGAGCGTCCTGATCGCGCGCCCGTAGAAATCAAGGCCCAAAGTGATGGTGTTTTGATCGCAACTCGAGCTCCCTCTGTAGTAAACCAGGGAGATTGTGTCGCGGTGATTGCCCATGAAGTTGATCCGAGGAAACTCCCATGAAGATAACCGAAATCGTTTGTCAAATTCTCCGTATTCCCAACATCATGGCGAAGACCGCCAGCAGTCAGGATTCGGTTCTGGTTCGTATCCGCACCGATACCGGGCTAGAGGGGGTAGGCGAGGCGGATTCCTCGCCCGAGGTGGTCAAAGCGATCGTGGATGCCCCCTTCAGCCACAACATTGCTTGTGGCTTGAGAAAAATCCTGATTGGCGAAAATCCGCTTGAGACCGAACGATTGTGGAACAAAATGTATCGTCAAACGATGTATTTTGGCCGCAAGGGCGCCGGAATCACCGCCATGGCCGCGATCGATATGGCCCTTTGGGACCTCAAAGGAAAAGCCCTTGGCCAACCGATCCATCGACTGTTGGGAGGCGCGCACCACAAGCGCCTCAAGGGGTATGCCTCGATCCTGTTTGGCCGTGATGGCAAGGAAACCGCGGATATCGCCCGCAAATGGGTCGAAGCGGGTTACAGCGCAGTAAAATTCGGTTGGGAACCGATGGGGACTTCCGAAGCGGTGGATATCGACCTGGTTCGGGGCGCCCGTGAAGGGCTGGGTGATGCGACCCTGCTTATTGATGCGGGATGTGTCTATGACGCCCGGACCGCGCTTCGCCGGGCCCATGCTTTTGCCGAATATTCCCCCGAGTGGTTCGAGGAACCGCTCCGTGAGGATGATGTCGAAGGGTATGTCTGGCTGCGGGATCGTTCGCCCATCCCTATCGCCGCAGGCGAGGGGGAATGTGGCCGGGAATCGTTCCGCCCACTGATCGACCAGCGGGCCCTTGATGTGTATCAGGTCGATATTTCGCGGTGCGGTTTCACCGATGCCGCCTACATCCGCGCCCGCGTCGAGGAAATCGGCGCGAGACTTTGCAACCACTGTTACACCAGTCCCCTTACCGTCGCGGCCAGCCTCCATTGGGTTGCCACCTGTCGCGATGCGTTTCTCTTTGAGGACTGTGTCGAGGATTCTCCCCTTCGCCACGAGCTTACCCTGGAAAAGGTTCAGTCGAAGGGTGGATGGATTGATGTGCCCGATCGTCCGGGACTGGGGGTCACGCTCGATGAGGAATTTGTCCTCAAGTACCTGGTGTCCGAGTCGCGCTAAGTCCAGGCGAAGTCTGATCCCCTGGCCCCAACAGGGTCAAGGGATCGGGGAGAATTGATGATGAGCCGTGCGAAAACCGAGTATCGCTACGAAAAATTGACCTGGCCGGAGATCAACGATGCGGTGGATCTCGGAAAGGTGTGCATCATCCCCTGCGGGGCGGTGGAGCAACATGGCCCCCATTTGCCTTTGGATGTGGATCTGGTCTGTCCGGTGGGAATTGCCACAGGGGCAGGGCGGGAAATCTCCGACAAGATTCTGGTCCTTCCGGTGGTGGCTTATGGCTACACCGGGCATGTGATGGATTTCCCTGGAACGATCAACCAGGACTTCGAACACTTCATGCACCATGTGCTCGATATCACCAAGTCCCTTGCCTATCACGGATTCAAAAAGATTATTCTTTTGAACGGGCACGGTTCGAACATGCCCAACCTGGATCTGGTCGCACGGCGGACCAATCTGGAAACGGATGCCGAGTGCGTTCTGGCCGCCTGGTGGAACCTCCTTACCGTGGACAAACAGTTCTTGCCCAAATGGCGGGAAAGCAAGTTCCCCGGCGGATGTTCCCATGCGTGTGA
>CAMBMH010000132.1 GCA_945868575.1 Singulisphaera sp. GP187
ATTGAGGCCAAACCTCCCCCTCAAGTCCTTTGGGTAGTTCCGGAAGCATCCTACCCTTCAAATCAGACTTTTGGCTAAGTTGGGCCCGTTCCAAAAATTTGCCATATTCCATGGCCGTTCCATTAAAAAGGTCAACCTCCACTCGAAGGGTCCGGTCCATCGGATCAAGTGATGGGGCGATCCTGGAAAGTTTGAATCGAAGGACCTTTCCAGGCAACGCATCCAGCCGCAACTCCGCCTCAGTTTCTCGATTCACATGAGCAACAAAAGCCTCGGGAACCCGCATAGATACCGTTACGATGTCGGTTCGCTCAAGGACAAGCAGGGGAATCACCCCAGGCACGACAGCAGGATTTGCCACAAATGTTCCCGGATCCGCTGATCGCTGGGCTATCACCCCGTCAAATGGGGCGGTTACTACGGATTTCGATTTCCCATCGGGATCCACAACGAGGGGCGCGATCTCCGCAAGCCGTTCCCCAGCGACAACCTTATGGCCAATATCCTTTTCAAGAAATCTCAGGGTACCCGCAACCTGCGATTGGAGCTCCACCCGATAATAGGGCGCCACATCCGCTGGCTGCTCAACACCCAATTCCAAATCGGTGTCAAATTTTGGATGAGTCGTTTTGACACGGATGATTGGCTCATCTGAGGCGTATTTCTCCGCGGATTGCCCCAAAGCAAAGCCTGGTCCACTTTTCCATTGGGTCCAAAGCCCGGTAATGGCGCCTCCAATCGCTATGGCAAACAAAAACAACCAGCTTTGCTTTCGCATTCGCTCTACTCCCTAAGCCAGTTCGATTTCCAAACGCGGGTCAACAACCGGATTTTTTCGCACAAATAGAGTATACAAAATAGGGACAAGCAAAAGTGTGAGACTGGTTGAGCTGATCAATCCGCCCACAACCGCCCGAGCCAATGGCACATTAGCCTCGTTCCCCCTTCCACCGCCAATAGCCATCGGTAATAACGCCAATACAGTTGCCAGAAAAGTCATAAGGATCGGACGAAATCTGGTTGCAGCCGCCAACCGAATCGCTGCTTTCGCGTCCATGCCATTTATGCGCAACCGGTTGGCAAATTCCACAAGCAGAACTCCGTTATTTACCGCGATTCCAACAAGGAAAATCACACCCATAAGGGATTGGGTGTTTACCGTGGTACCAGTGAAAAAAAGCATCCAGGCCACACCAATAAACCCAAGGGGAACCGTGAACATGATCACGCACGGGCCAATCCAGGAACGAAAGAGCGCCACCTGAAGCAGGTACACAAGCACCGCGGCAAGGGAAAGACCAACCGCCAACATGGCAAACGATTCATTCATCCGCTCAAATTCCCCCTTCAGACGCACACGCATACCTTCGGGGATGTTGAGTCCGGCGATTTTCTTTTCCACATGTTTCGCCAGCGTTCCAATATCAAGGCCATCCGTGTTCACCAACACATTGGAAACCCTCCTCAAACCCGCGTGGTGGATTTCGACAGCGCCCGATTTCCGTCTGGGGGAAACCACCGTCCCCAGGTTTACAGACATCGATTGCAATGCACCCTTTACCGGAAGCGCCAATACATCCTCGAGCCGACGCTCCATATCTTCCGGATATTGAACACCCACAAAGTATTGATTGCCTGATTGCGAATCGACCCAGAAATTTCGCTGGACAGAAACGCTTGAATTTAGTGCAACCACCACTTGTAAAATGACATCCTCCATGGATAGGCCAAGCTCCGCGGCTTTTTGCCTATCCACATCAAGAACCAAATAAGAAGCATCGTTGCGTTGTTGAACACGAACATCTGCAGAACCCATAATGGTGCTGACCTGATCACGGATATTTCTTGCAAGTTTTGACGATTCCTCCTGGCTACCCCCTTCGACTTCGATGTCCAAAGGCGACGAGGACCCCATATTCAGCGCCGTGGATATCATTCCACCTGTATCAAAATCAGCACGAAGATCGTTGAATTCGGGCTTTGTGTTAAACCCATTTCGCAACATCGCTGCGTACTCCTGGGCACTTCGGGGGCGTTTTGTTGTTAACTGGATCCGGATAATCGCATCTTGTTGGCCCGCATTGGTGGTGTATGCGGCCGACCAATCGGGATTAAGACCGATTTCTGAAACTATCATTTCCCGGTCCGTGGCAGGAATCATTTCCTTGATAAACGCCTCGACGGCTTTTACGCGTTTTTCAGTCGAATCAAGTCCGAGGTTGGACGGCGCCCTGACCCGCATGGTTATTTGACCAGCATCGACCTGTGGAAAGAATTCCCGTCCAATGCTTCCAAGCAGGATCATGGAAACCACAAACAGCATACCCATGAAAAATATCACACGCAATCGTCTCTCAAGACACCAATCCAGCATTCCCATGTATTGGCCCGAAATCCATTGCAATCCGGATTGAATTGCAAAGTTGAGTCTCGCGAAAAAACCTGATTGCCTACCTTTGGACATTTTGCTTTCATCGCGAGGTTCGTCCGGCAGGAAATAGGCGCAAAGCGTTGGCACCAGGGTACGCGAAAGGACAAAAGATGTAAGCATGGCAAAACCAACCGCGATTGTTAGTGGTCGAAAGAGGAAGCCCCCCATTCCTGGCAATAAAGCCAAAGGTGCCAAAACGATCACAGTGGTACAGGTCGCCACAAGAACAGGGACCATCACTTCGGCACACCCATCCAAAGCAGCCCTAATGCGCGATTTGCCCAATTGATAGTTCCGGTGATTGTTTTCCAACTCCACGATCGCATCATCCACCAAAGGTCCAATGGCCAATGCCAGTCCTGCCAGGGTCATTGTGTTGATTGTGTTGCCCGAGGCAAAAAGACCAATAATCGATCCTAATAAGGCTAATGGAATGGAAAACGCGGCAATCAGGGTCATGCGCCAATTGCCCAAAAACATCAAAATCATGGCCGACACCAACACCGCGCCCGTAGCCCCCTCCTCTAGCAATGACCACAAAGCCGAGCGAACCGAAACCGTCTGGTCCATTACAAGGTCTAGTTTTGTGCCCTTGGGCAACTGTTCCTCCATCGATGGAAAGTTTTCCCTTGTTTTGTCGACCACCCTAAGGCTGCTGGAGCCCCGCTGACGGTAAACAGGCACAAAAACTTCGTTGGCGCCATCAATTCGCACGCGGGATGTCTGGATCGCCGAACCATCGGTAGCCTTTCCCACATCCTTCAGGTAAAGGTTGGTCCGACCGCCCAGGGAAATCGGAAGATCATTCAGGTCTTCAACATTTTCCACCATCGAATTGCTGTCAAGCAGCAACTGTTCTCCGCCAAAATATGCGGTTCCCGGGGTAACCATCATGTTTCCCCGCCTTAGGGCGGAAACCACATCCATAGGCACAAGGTTTCGCGCCTCCATTTTGGCGGGATCGAGGTAAACCATCACGCTTCGGTCCCGCCCACCCACAACCACCGGTGCGATTGCTCCAGGCACAGCACCCAACATGTTCCTCACATTTATGCGCGCGATGTCCTTCTGCCGGGCATCATCCAAAAACGGATTACGAACCGTCAAAATGCCTACGGGCAAAGTACCCGTCGCATCAAAAGGAAGCGCCACCGGGGGCAAAGTATTGGGAGGCAAATTGGGAAGCGCCCCCAGAGCAAGCGAATTGACCAGGGTTAGGGCCTCATTCGGATCGATGTCTTCGCGAAAATAAACTTTTACAACACTAACCCCGGGGACCGATCGCGACTCCACCAACCTCGCCCCGGGCGCTTGATTTACCCAGCGTTCAATCCTGTTGGTGATAGTTTTTTCAATGGATGCGGCAGGCATCCCTGGATAGTAAGTAAGTACCTGAACCGCAGGGGCCTTGAACACCGGCAAAATATCAATGGCAATGGCAAACAAGGAAAGGCCACCAAGAATTACAATCATAAGCACGAACGCTGCCACCATGTAGGGATTGCGCAGCGATGCCCGAATGAGCCACATGTTGCCGTTCCTGGAAACCAATTTTCAGCCGAATATTCTTTTTACGGCCTTTTCTAACGAGGCGCATGAAAACGGGTTGGGAAGCATAAACGATATGGACTGGAAGCAATACGCCCTGGGACTCAAAGGATCCCAACTTTCTAATTTTACAAATATTTTCAACATTCATTTCGACCACTTTAAAAAAAATCAAAAACGATTTTCTTTACTTTTTTTCTTGCTAGAGCTTCACTTGCTAAATAACCTACTTTTGGATCATTAACCAACCAGCGGGAGTAAAGGGATGCGACTTCGAAATTTAGGTTCTTTATTGGGTTTTTCGACCTTTGCCGTTTTTGTCCTTCCGTTCTCTTTTGCCCAGTCAACGGATGGGATTAACCCACGGCCCAAAGACCTTGCCAGTACCTTTTCCCTGGTTGGACGAGATCCCGCAACAGGGGAATTAGGAGTGGTTGTTGCTTCAAAATACCTTGCGGTAGGAAGTGCTGTGCCTTGGGCAGACGCCAAGGTTGGGGCCATCGCAACCCAAAGCTATGTCAATGTAACCTTTGGCCCGGAGGGATTGGCGCTTTTGACCAAGGGAAATTCGCCCAAGGAAACCCTGGACCTTTTGTTGGCGAAAGATTCGGGAAAGGATTTCCGACAGGTGGGACTTTTGAATATAAAAAGCGAGCCGGTCGCATTTACCGGACCGAAATGTATGCCTTGGGCAGGCCACAAAACAGGAAAACATTTTGCCGCTCAGGGAAATCTGCTGGCTGGCCCGGAGGTCGTCGGGAATATGGCCAAAGCTTTCGAGGAGACAAAGGGATCTCTTGCCAAACGGCTTTATGAAGCCCTAAAAGCAGGCGATGATGCGGGGGGAGATAAGCGGGGCAGGCAATCTGCCGCAATTCTCGTGGTCAAACCCAATGGTGGCCCAAATGGTTTTGGGGATCGCTGGGTCGACCTTCGTGTGGATGACCATCCCGAACCCGTCAAGGAGCTTCTCCGCCTTCTCGAATTGAGCGGAAAACTATCGCAGTAGCTTTTTCCCAATAATTCCCTACTCAAGAGTCCAAATTAAAGCTACCCTTGGTCCTGAAAAAGGACCAGGGGCAACCAATCATTTCATCGATGGAAAACTTAAGCGTTTGGAACAACAGCCTTCATCTTCTCAAGGCCGGTTTTCGCCACCAAAAAAGCGTCAAGCTTGTAGTAATTGGGATTAAAAAGCTCGAGGGAGAGGTACCCCTTGAAACCGGCCTGAATCATGCGGCCCAGAATTTGGCCAATTGGCGCAATTCCATCCCCGGGATACACCCGGTCCGCATCGCCGATTTTTTCCCTTGGGGGATTTGCGGGAAAATCGTTCATGTGAAAAACCTGGAGGGCCTGGCCGCTCAGGAGCTGAATGGTTTCCAGGGAGGATCCACCCTTGTGGATGTGATAAATATCAGCAAGTATACAGGCCGTCGAATCGCCGGTATTCAGCGCCACTTGCGCCACTTCGTAAGTCCGGCTCAGGTTTTTGGAGAAACCCCACATTTCGAGCTGGGGAACGATTCCGGTTTCGCGACCCAACTTTAACAAAGCAGCATAACGCTCGCTTACGGCTCCCAGGTCAAGCATAGGGGCCTGGGTGGCTCCGGCCGGGGGCGCAGCGATCCGGGTTCCACCAATCTCCTTGACCAAATCCATATCCCGCCTGGCTTGCTCGAGACCTTTCTTTCGTTTCCCATTATCATCGACGATCCATTCCGCGAAGCCGATTGCGCTGGGGACCTCAAGACCTGCATCACGAATTTGCTTGGCAAGATCCTTAAGCGATTTTCCCGAGCTCTTATGCGCTTCAAGTTCGCCAATCCAGGGCTCAATTGCTTGATAACCTGCCTTGGAAACGACATCAACAAGTTCCGAAATAGGTTTTTTTTGACCACGCAAAGTTGCGGTATTAAAGCAAAAGCGAATTTTGGAAGGGGACCCGTTTGGTTCCAAGGATTTTTCGGAGGACGCACTAGCGATTCCGGGTACCAGGGGCAGGAGGCCCGCTGTTCCCACTCGGGACAACCATTGGCGGCGAGATTTCCCTGTGGCGCTTGGCTCGTTCATTTTCTAACCCCTGATCGTTAAGTAGTTCTTTTCCAATGTACTGGCTTGATTCAGGTAGGGGAGGTTTATCGACTGGGTTTTCCACAATGGCAGTAGGTGTACGACGAGCCGGCCCAAGTTTGCTAATTGGCTCGGGTGTTGGCAAACCAACCAACCTTGGCGGCGGCGGCCCTTCATCGAGGTTGGGCCCCCAAAGGAGCGGGCCTTCATAAATATCACCAACCTTGAACGCCCGATCATAAAAAAGATCGCGAGGGTAAACCCGGTTTGGTTTCAAGCCCCGCCCCTCAAATACACCACATTCAATAAGCGCCGCAGTGGTCAACTCGGAACAAAACCAGTTCGTTTTTTCCGTACCTTGACTGGCGAACAGAAACTGGCCCAATCCCGCCCGCACATTTAGGGGAGTTCCCTCAAAAGCAAGTCGAACCATCGCAAAGGGTTTACCTTGCTGGGAATGGGCAAACTGCGTTAACCTTTTGGATTCTTCGGCGGTAATAGGTTTTCGCAAACGACGAACCCAAATGGACCCGTGATATGTCGTCATTCGCTCCTTGAGGTCCAAAAGAAAAACCCAGGATTCCGAATGAGGACGGGCCTCAAGTGTGGAAAGTTTCCCATGTTCGTCTTTGACAACAAGTCCCACATGATAAGGACGGCCAGTTCCAGCAAACCAGAATATGACCCGACGAGCCCACTTCTCATCCGTGAAGAAAAATATGTCGCCTTCCATGGGATGGTATTCCATCGGGTCCATGCGACGGTAAGCCGCAGATTCCGAGGGAACCCAAAGATGCCCCATATTGCGATCGGATTGCGGTTGTCCAGCAAGCAAACCGACAAGGATCAGGCCAAGCCCGGTCATTCCCAGTGTGTCCTCCTGACAAAGAAATTGTGAAAATCTGATCAGATTCCCACTGCAACCCAAGGCATCCCGCCAAGGGACGAACTAATTTATGATCGGCGGTTTGGGTTCCCGGCTTTGAAAAACCCAAGCCAACCAAACAGTTGCTGGGTTTTCGTACCCAAATCGTTTCCTGAGGGGCAAAATCAAGGCAACCGAAAGCCTCCAGGATGGAAAATGGGGCCGAAGATGGATAAAGAACCCGTCAAAAGAATGGAGGAAAATCAGCTGAACGATGGCCAAATCTGGATTTCCATTCGGCAAAGTCAAACCACCGGGTAAATCCAAAGCAATCCCGAGATTGCTTAATTGGTAATACAATTCATTATCACCCGCCACACCATCATTGCCCAAAAAAGCTGTATGCCAATTCTCCAGCTCGGCAAATCCATTCTCCAATTCATTCGGGTCCCTAAAATCCTCAAAGTAAAGTTCAAAATTCCCACCAACGCACTAACGGAATACACCCCCCCTGCCTTTAATAGAATTGCGGGAGGCAGGCAGGTGATCGCCCCTGGGGAAACCCGGGGGAGGAAAGTCCGGGCTCCATAGGACACGGTGGTGGGTAACACCCACCGTCTCAGGCGACCATTTTGGCCGCCAAAAGACCGGGAAAGTGCAACAGAAAGTGAACCGCCGTCCCGGAGAAATCCGGGTGGTAAGGGTGAAAAGGTGGGGCAGCTCAGCTGCTTAATGCAAGAGCCCACCAGCGGTTTGGTGACAAACCGGCTCGGCAAACCCCACCGGGAGCAAGGCCAAGCAGAAGGGTAGCCTGTCCGGCTATATCCCCTTCGGGTAGGCTGCTAGACCCATCAGGCAACTGATGGGCAAGACACATGATCACCACGGGGCATTTTTGCTCCGAACAGAACCCGGCTTATTGCCTGTCCCCCGCGCAAATCCAATAACCCTTAAAAACCACACCCTCGCTAATTCTTTTCTCCTTGATTGGCTTTAGTTATCTCCTCCAAATTCCGGCAATGGGGAATGATTGACCATCAACACTCAATCCACCTCTTATGCGACTTTGGACCAGAAACTCGAATGAACGCGACAACTCCATCCTGTCTTATTCCCGGAATTATGGGCAGCATGGTCCTTTTGGCACCAATACTGGATATTCAACGATCCACAAGGATTTTGCGTGCATTGACAAGCATCACTCCGAGCGAAATTAACAGGATGGTTTTTGAAGCGCACCAGGTCGGCGAGGTGGAAATCCTTCGCTGTCCAAGGGAAAAGGCGGAATGGATGGCCCTTGAGGCTTCCCGCGAAGGAATGTTTTTACATTGGAAGGCTGACAAACAAAACATGTTTCAGGGATAGCGGTCGCAAAAGGTGGACACTCCAAATCCCGGTGGTAAGATTAATCCATCGGGTGATTCGGTTCGCCGAATGATTTGATAAATTTGCCGAAGTGGCGGAATGGCAGACGCGATGGACTCAAAATCCATTGTCCTCAACGGCGTGTGGGTTCGAGTCCCACCTTCGGCACTTGAAAAATGAGTTTTTGCGATTAAGCCTTTGTCCATAGGACAGAGGCTTTTTTCGTTCGAATCAACAATATTCCTTGCATTATTTTTTGTGCTTTATAGAAACTGTTTTAAACAATATAAATTAATTTAATTGCAATTTTAAAAACATGGCCAGTTTAAAAAAATCATCTAGTCAACAAAACCTGCGCTTAAAGAATATTGGGAAACCATTCGGTCCCAAGTTAGGTCAGCCTCCGGGTCCAAAAAACTCATAGGCTGCCAAAAAAGACCCTGGCCCAATAAGAATAAAATAAGAACTGTGGAGCACCTAGCTCGGCTTGAGTCGCAGATCCGGTTTGGCATCCGGATGCTGGTCCCTTCGTCCTTCAGCCATGATTGCTGACCATTCCGCCAATCGCTTACCCAATATCTGGCAAACATCCCTGTCTTCGTCGCCTCTGGGCTCCCGAAGGATTGCCGCACCATAATGACATGTGGCCGTTTTGCTTACATAATCCGTTACGCCGAAAACCAGAATCCCAAAGTTGATCAATACAGTGCAAAGCGACTGGCAGGTGATTTCCGCCCCGCCACTGGAACCACCCTCGGAGGAAAAGGCGCAACCGACCTTTCCATCCAGCTTCATCCAGACATCGAACATGGTTTCATCCCAGAAGCGTTTCATCTTCCAGGATAATAGTCCCATATTGGTTGGACTTCCCACAGCGATTCCATCACACCAAAGGACATCTTCTTTGGCGGATGGGTCCTCTATGGATCGAACCCGCACTTCTGTTTGGGGAATTTTCAGGGCCCCTTCACCGACCAAAGCCGCCATTTTCGCGGTATTGCCTGAATGGGAATCATAAAGTACAACGATTTTCGCCATGTGAGACACCAGAACTTGTTTCGAATTTCGGACAAAAAGCAATTCAGGGGCCGATCAGCCCCCAAACGCGCAAGAACAAATTTATCCTAACAACAGCAATACATTCCACCACCAGTTTTGAGGGGAAGATGCGCTATGGACATAAATCCATCAGGCACCCCAGCCAACTGCCTTGTTATTCGGGGCGATTTCGTGAGCGCGAATTACCTTTACTCCAATAAAGGACCTTTTAATAGTCTCGTAAATATGTTGAACCATCCCCTGCGAGGCAGGAAACACGCCACGCTCGGTGTCCTGAATTTCAGAAACCGCATAAAACGCCAGTGGGTCCACAGTTTTCACCAAGTCGGACACACGATCCATATCCCGGCGATTTATGATCATATTGATCACCTGGACCGGCCCCTGTTTTCCCATCCCCTCCATGACAGTAAGTCCAAATCCGCGGACGGAAAACGCTTCCACCAAAGGATCGATTACCTGGGGAGACACAATTTTAACCGCAAGTTTTCCCATCGCCAAAACACCTTCAAGCCACACACCAAGGTAATTTCCCATGGTGAATCCACCTGCAAACGCAAGGTGACAAAGGGGCGAATCGAGGTTTTTCATGATTTGCCCAATGGCAAAAAGCCAAAGGAGGATTTCAAAGAATCCCAAACAGGCGGCCAGGGTTTTCTGGCCCCGCGAAACAAAAATGATTCGGATGGTGGAGAGTGTCACCACGGTCAATTCCGCAAGAAAAATCCCAAGCGGAAGCCAATTTCCAAAGACCGAGCCCATATCCACTTTTCAAATCCCCCAGCCCAAATGGATGTCCGGGCGATTTAATAACCCGATGGGCTTGCAGGAGCAAGACCTACTTGAAAGGAAGCTCTTCAAATGGCAAAACGGGCCTAAAGGATTAGCGAAAGTTCCCTATTCAACCTCACCTGGACAAGGCAAACCAGGCAACACAGAGGCAATTGGCGGCAACACACACCCAAAACACCCACTGAAAACTCTTTTTACTGGTCTTGTGACGAAATGTTTGTTGGGCCAGTAACCCTCCTGGCCACCCCCCAATTACACCCAACAATTGAAGTGACTTTTCCGGTGTACGCCATTGGTCTTTTTTCGAGGCGGATTTATCCAATCCATAAGCCACAAATGTGATCAGACTCATGATCACATACCATGCCAAAATCCATGGTGCCAACTTTCCCAAAAACGACGCAATAACCAGGAAACCAAAAAAAAGCCCGACAAACGCATAGGAAGTTTTCATGAGTAAGCTCCAAAATTGGTAAAAATTACAAGAAAAGGAGGGGCCAAATCCAGTATCTAGGATTTTCTTCGGCTCATGACCCATGCCGTGGGCAACAGCACCATGAACATACCCAATAGTGTCAACTGGTTCCATGTGCGATCAAAAAGAAGCGTGTCAATCACCAAACCAAAAACAACCTGACTTAAACCAACGATAGAGACCCTGGCGGCTACCCCACGGGTAAACGCCAGGGTTAAACACCATTGCCCGAGCAAAGCACCAACCCCCACACCGACCAACATCCATCCCTGTTTTGAACTGACCGTGTTCCAAAGCTGCCCAAGCCAATTTCCCTGAGGCAAGAGCATGACCAAACAGGTCGCCATTGCGACGGCCGAAAAGTGGGCGACAATCGCCCAGTTATCGTTTCCTTTGAGGCGATTGAGGCCCAACATGGCCACTGCGGTAAATCCCGAGGCGGCAAGGGCGGAGGAAATCGCCAACGGACTG
>CAMBMH010000133.1 GCA_945868575.1 Singulisphaera sp. GP187
CATGCGAAAGCAAATGTAATACATCCCCACAATCCTTGAATCCGCAAAGTGATGGATCAATTCGCATACCTCGCAGCAAATCGGAAAAAGGGCCACTTCGATCCGCAAGGAATTGGATTTCCCCGGAAGTCTCCCCCAGGTGTGTGGCAACCGGTAACCCACACAAATCAGCATATTCGTAGATCTTTCGGGAGGTCGTCTGCGGGGCATGGGGACTAATCCCCGGCTGAATTGCCTGGGTCGCCTGATGTTGAAGCAACCAATCTTCAAAGCGGGAAATCGAACCTTCCGCCCGCTCGGGAGTTAGCCCCAAACACTCGAAATAAATGATTCCACCCATGCCCTCCTCCTCGAGAATCTCCCAACTGGCCCCATCTGGTGAAATGTCGCCCAAGGTGGTTACCCCCGCCTGAAGGCTTTCCCGAACACCAATCCGGATCGCTTCAAGGGTCAATTTCTGGGACAGTTCCTGCCGATGCCGAATTACTTCTAGGATCCAGCCAACGAAATCGGTTGTCGGGTCGATCCGGGCAAATGAAAGATCAAGGTGGACATGCGAATTCACCAACCCGGGGAGAATCACGCTATCCGGGCCAAGGTCGATTTCGCCTTCTGATCGTTCGTTAGAAACAGCCTGAACCTTTCCATTGGCAATTACCAAAGCGGAATGGAAAACGAATTCCATTCCGGTCCAAACCGCCCCGGCACGATAGATCTCGCTCAAAGTACTTCCTCCAAATACCCGACTGATGTGGTTTCATCCCGAATGGGAATCACATTTCCCCGTCCATGAAGAGGAAACACGCATTTGGCCCGGACGGTAAAGACACCCATATCTTCTTCCACCATCCCAATTCCCACATAAGGCCCTTCGGTAATATGTTGGAGTAACTCACAATCTCCGGGGAAGAGCGTCAAATCAACAAAACCAGTCTTATCCTCGAGGGTCAAAAACTGCATTGGTTTTCCCAATTTTGTTTGGGTTCCCCTGGCGGCGGCTACCATCCCGGCAACCAAAACCTCCTTACCCAATAATTTTCCAATTTCCGAACTTGGGCAAAGTCTGGCCGGATCGAACCCTGCCTTTTCCAAACCGGACCCGATAACGGGGGCCATCAATTCCTGCAAGGGACAACTGATGGTCATTCCTAAAAGGGGATATTCCTCGCGCGATTTCTCCACGGGATCTATCTTGGGCATAACCCATTCCAAATCAGGAACCTGTTCAAAAAGCTCAAATCCTTTTGTTTGCCAACCCGCCAAACGCTTGAGTTCCCCCTGAAGCGCCAGGGTGGGACGGGAATGACCAAAACCATCCAACGCCCCTCCTTTTCTTAAACGATCCATGGCCTCGCTTGGGATTCCTGTCCGTAGCCGAAACGAATCCGGATTCGCAAAGGGCCCGTTTGCATTTCGCTCGCCGAGAATTTTGGCAACAATATCCCCGGCAAGGCCGGAAATTGCCCCCAACCCTGTCCGAATTGCATTTCCCTCAGGCTCAAAAGTTTCCAGTGAACGGTTGACGCAGGGTGTAAGAACCGCAATACCCGACCTTATTATTTCCCCAATATAAACTCTTATTGGATACATACCCGCGTTGTTGTTTAGTGCCGCTGTCCAAAAAAGCACCGGTTCATTTGCCTTGCACCACGCACTTCGCCACGCGATCAGCCCATAGCTAACCGCATGACTTTTGCAGAACGAATACTTGTTGAATTTTTCCAACTGGACCCAAATATCCTCCAATTCCTTGCGGGAAACCCCGGAAGGACCAGCCAGCCCAAGAAATTCCTGTCGAAGTGCTATCGCGATTGCGGGATCATGATTTTTGGCGATCCTTTTCCGAAAACGGTCCGCCTCGGGAGCGCTTAATTGGCAAAGTCCCTGCAGCAATCGGAGTCCATCATCCTCGAAAACCATCATCCCTTCTGTTCCCTTAAGCAATTTGCCCACCAATGGATGCTGTTTGGAGGGTATTTCCAATCCCCTGCGGTACGCGCAAAATTTTGCCTTCATACCGACCCCGGCTGCTCCCGGGCGAATCAGAGCCAAAGCAATAATGACATCTTCGATAGTTCGGGGTGCCAATTGAACCAGGAGATGCCTCATCCCGGGCGATTCCAGTTGTCCCACGCCAAGGCTTTGCCCAGCCCTCAACAAATCCACGACACTCTGGTCATCTTCGGCGATTGAAGGCGTTTTTTTTCCCTTTGATTCCAGGCGCCGGGCGACCTCATCCACGGTGGAAAGCGCCCTGTTGCCCAGCAAGTCAATTTTTACCAGGCCGGTCGACTCAATGGAAAACTTGTCGAACTGGGTGACATCAACTCCCTTTGCAGATCTTTGTATGGGAACATGCCTGTCGATCCTGTCCGGAACCATCACGATTCCTCCAGGATGAATGGAGAGGTGATGAGGCATACCCAAAAGGCCACTAGCATCCTCAAGAATTCGCCACCACCGATCCCTTTCAAGAGGAAAGGAAAAAGGCACCCCATGCTTTTTTGCTCCCTCGGGATCGGAGAGGAGCTCCTCGGCGGATTGCGTGATTGATTTTAGCAAATTGGTGGTTTGGTCGTTGGAAAGTCCATGGGCCCGGCAAGACTCGCGAAGGGCAACGCGAGGCTGAAAGAAGAGATGCGAAGAGATCCGGCAGGTTCGGCCCCTTCCAAAATGTCTGATCGCCCAATCGATAATTTGATCTCTGGTTTTCCAATCAAAATCGAGATCAATATCAGGAAGGTCCGTTCTTCCCTCATGCAAAAATCGTTCAAGGGGGAGTTCAAACCGAAGTGGATCCACATCGGTGATCTCAAGCAAATAGCAAACAAGTGAATTCCCGGCAGAGCCCCGAAGGGCCATGCTCAACCCCATTCGTCTGGATTTTTTGGCAATTGCCCGAACCACTAAAAAGTATCCGACAAATCCTAGTTTTTCAACAAGCTCCAATTCCTGGGTCAATCGGTTTTTTGCCGGGAGATCATTTCCAAAACCACGACGAGCAATTCCTCTATTGCAAAGGTGCCGAAGCCGAACCGCATCGGTCAATCCCCATTTTTTTCGGGGGTTGGGGAATATGATCCCTTTGGGCAAAACATTGGACTCCAATTCCCTTGCCAAATGGATTGTGTTTGCCACCGATTCGGGCAGGTCGGAAAATCGACTGCCCATTGCCGCAGGTTCGCACAATGCCTGTTCCGGCACTACAGATACAGGTTCCGAATACCCATCCACCAAACCCCGATTGCGGATAGCCCGCAAAATGGGTTCAAACCTGGCACGATCAGGCTCCGCCATCAGTACCCGGCCGGATACAACACTTGAAATTCCCAACTCCCGGGCCCGTTCCAAAAGAAGGGATTCCGCATATTTGCTCCGGGATTTTTCCCACCCCTCGTCATGGCTCCGTTTAGCGCCAAAACTCATGTTTGGTCGAACAACCAAGGCGTAAACCCGATCCCCATGACTTTTCTTCAAGGGCCCAAGCCAGTCCAAGTCTTCAATAAGGAAACGCAAATCGCAACAGGGCTGACACAAAAGGCCAAGAAAATCTTCCGCGTTTGTCGTTTCAGATTCCTCAAGCCGTTTGACCTGGGTGATCAGGGAGCACAATTCGCCATATCCGACCATCGATCCCGCAAGGACAACCACACGGGAGAGGCGAGGGAATCCCGGATGGGCCAAAGTGGCTCCGGTAATAGGGCGAATTCCAAACCTGCTTGCGGCTTCCACAAAGGATGGAATCCCCATAAGGCTGTTCACATCAGTCAGAGCAACGGATTCATAGCCCAAAGCCGCCGCCCGCTCCACAACGCGCTCAGGCGAATCAAATCCCTCAAGAAGGGAATACCAGCTCTTAACATCCAAAATTGCATTCATCTGGTGCGTATATTCCCAAATTCGCTTGCGCCTTGCCCCCAGAACTACGATAGCTTATGGGCTGTCCAAAACCACAAGGAAGGAATACCTAACATGGCGGAAATCTTTGATGCAGTCATCATCGGGGCTGGCCACAACGGGCTCGTAACGGCCTGTTACCTGGCCAAAGCGGGTATGCGGGTCCTGGTTTTGGAAAACCGCTCCATTGTCGGAGGCGCCTGTGTCACCGAAACTGATACGTTTCCGGGTTTCCGGGTGTCTACCTTGGCTTATGTAAACAGCCTGTTTCGTAAAGAAATCATTCATGACCTTCAGATGGCAAGGCATGGATTTGAAATGTTGGAAAGAAGCCCCTCCAGCTACACACCTCTCCCCGATGGCCGACACCTGCTACTGGGCCCGGATGCCAAACTGACCCATTCCGAAATCGCCAAATTTAGCAAAAGGGATGCTGAAAATTATCCCAAATATGAGGCCATGCTGGAAAGGATCGGCAATGTTGTCGAACCACTCCTCACCCAAATCCCTCCCAACCTCATTCGTCCCTCGATTGGCGATTTGTGGAAGTTGGCAAAGCTCGCCCTGAATTTCCGCTCGATGGGCCCAAAGCTTTCTGAAGCTATTGATCTTTTGGCGGGGCCTGCCAGGGATATCCTTGAGCATTGGTTTGAATCCGAGCCACTTCGTGGAACCCTTGCGACCGATGCCGTAATCGGCGCCTTTTCCGCGCCAAGCGCCCCTGGAACCGGATATGTGCTTTTTCACCATGTGATGGGGGAAACCAACGGAAAAAAAGGCGTTTGGGGATATGTAAAAGGAGGAATGGGAGAAATCACCCGAATTTTGGCCGATATTGCCAAATCTCATGGCGCCATAATTCAAACAGGAACAGGTGTTGAAAAAATCCTCGTCAAGGGCGGCAAGGCTGTTGGAGTGGCTTGCTCGAATGGAACTGAATATTCGGCCAAGCGCGTGATCAGCAATGCCGATGCCAATGTGACTTTTCAAAAATTGCTCGATCCCGGCCAACTGCCTCCGGAATTCCTATCAGGGATACAGTCCATTCGCTACGATAGCGCATCTCTGAAAATCAATGTTGCTCTTGACCGCGCGCCTATTTTTCTTGCCTCAAAGCATCTTGCAAACAACATGCACCTGCGGGGTACAGTCCATATTTGCCCCGACATGGATACCATCGAGCGCGGATTTGATGATGCCAAATATGGGCAAACTTCAAAGGTGCCGATCCTTGAATGCACCCTCCCTTCCATAGTCGATCCGGGTATCGCGCCACCTGGAAATCACCTCATGTCCATGTTTATCCAATACGCCCCCTACTCACTTCGTGGAACCACATGGGAAACCGAGCGTGATGTCTTCGCTGACCGCTGTTTTGATCTGCTTGAAACCTATGCGCCAGGATTCAAAGCATCCGTCCTTGCCCGACAGGTGATTTCACCCCTCGACATGGAACGGCAATTTGGTCTGACAGGCGGCAACATTTTTCAGGGATCCATGGGGCTTAACCGACTTCACGCCCTGCGCCCTGTTGTGGGCCAGGCGGGTTATAAAACGCCTATTCCGGGACTATTCCTTTGTGGCTCGGCGGCACATCCGGGAGGCGGAGTTACCGGAGCCCCAGGATACAACGCCGCCCGGGTCATTCTCGGACGGGGCTGATCCATGCCAATTCGTTATAATGCCTGCTGAAGGCTTTTACAAAAGACGACCAGGATCAAAGCTCCTACCTTGCGGATGGGGCTACCTCGGGAAGGCGGATTGGGGTATGACGATTACGCTGCTAAAGGGTGGAAGGGTCATTGATCCTTCACAAGCGATCGATCGGGTTACCGACCTTTGGATTGAAGGCGAAAAAATTGCCGCCGTAGGCGATGCTCCCCACCTTAGCCCTGATCGAATCATTGATGTCTCAGGGCGTATTGTTTGTCCTGGACTAATCGACATGCACGTCCACCTTCGTGAGCCTGGCCGCGAAGAAGACGAAACCATTGCTACGGGCACCGCATCCGCAATTTCGGGTGGGGTCACCAGTGTCGCATGTATGCCCAACACCGAACCAGCCCTCGATAGCCAGGCAGCGGCTGAATTTGTGATCCTGCAGGCCCAAAGGGCCGGAAACGCTCATGTTTTCCCTATTGGGTCAATCACAAAGGGGCGCGCGGGACAGGAATTGGCCGAGATTGGTGGTCTGGTGGAGGGTGGAGCAGTCGCCTTTACGGATGATGGAACACCCGTCGTCAACAGCGAAATTATGCGCCGGGCCATGGAATATAGCAAGGCTTTTGACAAAGCCATTCTTAGCCACTCGGAAGATCTCGAATTAACCAAAGGCGCCATCATGAACGAGGGCGTCGAAAGCATGCGTCTTGGATTGCGGGGTTATCCGGCAGCCGCGGAAGAGATCTTTATTTACCGGGAAATCGCCCTTGCAAGGTTGACGGGCGCGCGGGTTCACATCCTTCATGTTTCCTCTGCTGGTGGTGTTGAGCTGATACGGCGAGCAAAAGCCGATGGTATCCGGGTTACAGGGGAAGCCTCACCCCATCACCTTACCCTAACCGATGCCAGCCTCCGGACTTTTGACAGCAATTTTAAAATGTCCCCTCCCCTGCGCACTCAGGCGGATATCGAGGCCCTACTTGCTGGCCTAAAAGATGGAACAATTGATGTCCTGGCAACCGATCACGCTCCTCACTCCCCAGAGAAAAAAGCACGAGAACTCGACGCCGCTCCCAATGGCATTCTCGGCCTGGAAACTTTCATACCCATTTGCATCAAGGCCCTGATCGACCCGGGTATCCTGACCTGGTCCCAAATGATACAGAAAATGACGATCGAGCCCGCCAAGGTGCTTAGCATTGACCGGGGTACACTCAAAGTGGGCGCATGGGCGGATGTTACCGTAATCGATCCAGGTGTGGAGTGGACGATTGATCCCTCCAAATTCCTTTCCAAAAGCCGAAACACCCCTTACGGCGGTTGGAAAGTCAAAGGTCGTGCGGAACAGGTTTTTGTAAATGGCAGGCTAGCCCAGGAAAAAAGCCGCCTGGGTTAACCAATCCTTCACTTGAGTCCATTATTTTTACCCTAAGCAATTACGAGATAGGTTCTTAGGGTTCCAAATACAAACAGGTAAGGTTTTAAAAACCAAAGCGTAAAGGCTTCCCGTCCACCTCCCAAATTAAAAAGAGAATTGATGGGGATTTCGTTTTTTCTGGACAAATCGCCTGGCTTAATCTATCCCTACCACATCATTTCAGGTCCCCGGTTTGTGAAAGACAAATGCGGGGCGAAGAGGGAAGACGGTGAAATTCCGTCGCGGGGCCGCCGCTGTAACCGGGTCATCCCACTCCTGTAAACCACTGGCTCCGGCCGGGAAGGGGGAGTGGAAGGAAACATGGAAAATGTTTCCCTCCGGAAGCCAGAAGACCTGCCTGAATGTTTCCGTTGGAGTTGGATGCCCCGGACCCGGGCAGGAACCAGCCAATCGCACCACGAAGGGGCATCCCCCAATTCGTGCCGACAGGCTACCTGTTTTGGTTGGGTCATCCCTATTGCCCCCGGATCCGGGGCAAAAGGTGTGTGTCACATGTTCAGGTCTGTTGCGCGAAAAGGTTTTACTCTTATCGAATTACTGGTGGTTATTGCGATAATTGCGGTCCTGATCGGGCTACTTTTGCCTGCGGTGCAAAAGGTCCGGGAAGCGGCCAATCGAATGAGCTGTTCCAACAACATCAAACAACTTGTTTTGGCAACACTCAATTACGAGTCGAGCTTTCAGACTCTCCCGCTGAATTTCCAGGTCCCCAATCCATCCAACTGGCCTTACGATACGAAATATTGGTTCGCCACAGTCAACGCCGCCGGGGAGACGGACTCCACAAAAGGAAGCTTGACCAACTTTTACGAAAACAACACCTCAACCCTTAAATGCCCTTCTCTTCCCTCCAACCTGCTTACAGGGGTATATGGCGGTCTTACAGGAGGATACGGATATAACACCTCCTGTGGAACGACTTACTGGAATTCGGGAAATTGGTCTACACCAATCTTTTTTATCCGAAGAATGGCCGATTTCCCTTCTACTTCTTCCACCATGCTCTTTGCCGACAGCGCCCTGATTGGTGCCTGGAATTCCCCGCCCACCGCCGAGGAGTCTTTTGGTATCAGCAGCCCCAAACTCCCCTTTCCGGGAAGCCCAACTCCATCCGTTCATTTTCGTCATTCAGGTGAAATTGCCATTGTGGGCTTTTTGGATGGTCATGTAGAAAACCGCACGGAAGTTTCAGTGGCCAGCCCCTCATGGTGGAGTCAGGAAGCCAATGACCTTCGAGCCAAACTGAAGGTTGGATATATTTCATCAAATGGTTCGGCCTACGGGGTGAACTAATGCAGACACCATGGGTGAAAAAAATCGGCTGGATCAAAACAATTGGAACTGGTTCGAGTCTGATCCTTTGCGCCTTGCTTGCAATCCTTTGCAGAGCAGAGGAAGTCACGCCAAATTCCCTGGCCAATCACCAGGGGATTTGGAATGTGGTTTCCTTTAACCGAAATGAAACCATGACACCAAAAGAAATCACCGATTCCATCATACGAATCGTGGAAAAAGACCATGTCGTCTGGAAGCGCAATGGCAAAGCCTTTGCCGGTACCAAAATCGTCTTGGACGATTCGAAGAACCCCAAGTGGATTGATGTGTTGCCTGATGGGGGCCCGGGCAAGGGAGACAAGATACCGGGAATCTACAAACAGGAAAGCGACACTCTAACCATTTGTATGGCAGACATAGGGAAACCACGGCCATTGGAATTCACTTCCCCGAAAGGAAGCGACCACACCCTAATGGTTTTCCGGCGAACTAAACCAATGTCCACAAAAGGGACTACGCAACCTTTCCCAAATCCAGATGAGGATAAAAAATGATTTTGGGGCGGAACCGTTGACCCAAACCAGCTAAAATACCTTTTCAATGCAAGGAGCGCGAAGGGTGATGAGTTCAGGTTTGGTTTCGATGCTGAAGTCCAAGATTCATCGTGCCACGGTCACACAGGCCGACCTTCATTACGAAGGCAGTCTGACCTTGGACGATAATCTCCTCCAGGCCGCAGGAATCCTCCCTTTCGAGGAAATACATGTCTGGAATGTAACCCGGGGAACCCGCTTTCGCACCTATGCGATGCGCGCCCCCTCAGGGTCAAAGGTTGTTTGCATAAACGGTGCTGCGGCCCACCTTGCGAATGTGGGTGACCTGATTATTGTTGCCACATATGGTTGGATGCCCCAGGCTGATGCGTTGAACCACATCCCAACGGTGGTCTTTGTTGACCCGGAAAACCGGATGGTCTCCAAGCGCCAGGAGATCCCAGGACCGGCGCTGCCAAAACCTGTATAAGGATATCTGCCCGTCAATGAATTGGGCACTTGTTGGAGGTAAGAACCCAGGCCAGTGCGCCCCTTGGGGGGCAGTTGAAAGTCGATGGTTCACGGTTAGAGATGTTGGCCAAAGAAGCTTGATTCAACCAGGAAGTATTGGATCACCTTTTGGATGCTCGCTTTTGAAAGTGTACCATTTCCATAATGTTTAATTGCTCCAAAAACAAAAACCATTCAATTATCAGCATCACCCCTAAAATGTTGTAGGAGCCATACCCTTTTCCAGATTGCAAAACACTTGATTAGTATTTTAACGCGACTTAAGTGCTAATTCTTAAAGGATTTACAACAGTGGAGCCGAAGGGGATCGAACCCTCAACCTCTGCATTGCGAACGCAGCGCTCTCCCAATTGAGCTACGGCCCCATCACAATATTTATGATAGGGTCATCAACCCCTCCCCACAAGGGTGCCTGGAAATCGTGGCTTGGGAAAACGCTTTCGCGGAAACTGCAGGAATAGTAGTTTTCCAAAGCAAACCTTCGCTCTTTTGGATTCTTGCCTTTGCCCTGCCGGCAGTTTTGGGTGGAAATCAATGCTCAACCAACTGATGCTTTTTGCACTTGCAACCCTTTTGCTAGGAACCAATCCCGGGGCGGAGCGTAACAATCCTCTGACCAAAGTAATGCCTGGCTCCCGGGGCCAATGGGTCAATCCCTTCATTGGCACAGGCGGAGTATCCTGGGTATGTGGAAACAATTTTCCAGGTGCGATGACGCCATTCGGAATGGTCCGTTTGGGCCCGGAAACCAACTCTACTTTCCTTCGCAAGCGGGCCCTGAATACCTCAGGGTATTATTTTGGCGACGATCAAATTCTGGGGTTTAATCACACACGGTTAAATGGTACAGGGGCCACCGACGGTGGACACTTCCTCGTTGTTCCAACGAACAAACCGATTGATCCAAAAAACCACCGATTGGGAAAGGGCATACCGTTTTCCCATCAAGAGGAATTCGCTTCACCAGGATATTACGCCGTCAAACTCCCAACTGCGGGTGTTCTGGCGGAAATCACTGCGAGTCCACGGGTTGGAGTTCACCGATACACCTTTAATCCTAACGAAAACCCGCACATTCTGATCGATGTGATGAATACCCTTGGGGGCAAAAAAAGCACCGGGGGTAAACTCCATGTTTTGCCCAAGGCCAATGAACTGGAAGGCGCAGTCCAAACCTTTGGAACCTTTGCCGGACGCTATGGGGGTTTGCGAGTCTATTTTGTCGCCAGATTCAGCCAACCTTTTGCAAGTTACCAGACCTGGAAAGATGATATCATTACGCAAAATCAACCCCTTGTTCAGGGTGAGGGAATTGCCGTCGATTTGGGATTTGTCCCCACAAACCAATCCCAATCCATCACCGTCAAGCTGGCAATTTCCCATGTCAGCATTGAAAATGCACGAAACAACCTCCAGACCGAAGTTAATGATCAGGATTTTGAAAAGGTACTGGCCAAGGCGACCGCCGCATGGGAAGAAAAACTGGCACTGGTAG
>CAMBMH010000134.1 GCA_945868575.1 Singulisphaera sp. GP187
CGTTTTGGGCCTTCGCGAAAGTCCCCACCACGGGATCAATGTGCTCGTAAAGCGTTTAATGGATTTCATTATTGCTTCGGTCGTTTTGATTTTGATCAGTCCCATCATGGCAATCATCGCATTGGCGGTGAAACTCACAAGCCCTGGCCCAATCCTTTACCGTCAGGAGCGGTGTGGCCTGAATGGCAAAGCTTTTGACATGTACAAATTTCGTTCAATGAGAACGGATGCGGAACAAATAACGGGCGCTGTTTGGGCACAAAAAGAAGACAATCGGAAAACACTATTCGGTGCATTCCTGAGGAAAACCAGCCTCGATGAATTGCCACAGCTTTTTAATGTGCTAATGGGCGATATGAGCCTTGTGGGGCCCCGCCCTGAGCGTCCGGTCTTTATCAAGAAGTTTTCCCGAAGCATTCCGAACTATATGACACGGCACTCGGTCAAAGTTGGGATCACGGGCTGGGCCCAAGTTCATGGATGGAGGGGAAATACTTCCCTTCGCAAAAGGCTCCAATACGACCTTTACTACATCACCCACTGGACTCCCTGGCTGGACCTTCGGATCCTTTTCCTGACCGCCCTCCGGGGCTTTATTCACAAAAACGCCTACTAAACAAAATTTCTGGGCATTTGGGTCCACCGATTGGCGAATCGATACCTAATTGATTTGGGGCAAATCCGCACCCCCCGTTTTTCTAACCAGCTCCCAAAATTTGTAAAAAAGACTTTTCGTTAATCCTTCTTTAAGCGGGAAATGCTCGATCACCCTCGCCAGATTTGAACGGATTATGCTTCGCGAAGGCTAAGTGGAATTCGTGGGGGTACGCCCGGTCCACCAAAGCAAGAAATTCATCCAATGACTTTCTTGGGATTCCTAAAAACCGCTAAGCCCCCCCCTTTCCCCATCTCTCAGTCCAATTGCACTTTCTGGAAATACTCAGTTTTGCGTCCAAACGATTAGGAGATTGATTCATGACTTTGAAATTGGGACAAAAGAAGATTTTGGTTGGTTGTGGCGAGTGGGGCTTTCGTGAAATGCCCATAACGCGCCATTTTGAAATTGCCCGGGATTTCGGTTTCAAATACCTGGAATTTGGGATTGGCGGTGGAAAGATTGGCCGACTATCCGAAGACCCATCTGAAGCAGAGATCAAGGACTTTGTTAACCTTCGGGAAAGTTTTCAGATAGCTACCCCTTTTTGCTGCATTGAAAATGATTTCACCCTGACTGATTTCCAAACCCACAAGGCGATGGTTACCAAAGTCCTGAGGCAAATGAAAGCCGCCGTAAAATGCGGGGCCACTCATGTCCGTTTGTTTGCTGGGTTTGCACCACTTTCCAAAATGACAGAATCCTTGTGGCAACAACTCTTTGCAGCATTGGCTGAATGCCAAATCGAAGCCTCCAAATCGGGTTTGACGATTGCCATCGAAACGCACGGAGCGATTGACCATGGGCCCCATGGTTCGGCAATCCATATTCCCACGGTCACGACAAACCGCGAGGCCCTGGCCAGATTACTACGGGAGATGCCCATGAAAATTGGCATCAACTATGACCCGGGAAATATCAAAGCTGCCGAGGGAAATTCCAGCCAACTTCACCTGGATCTGCTCAACGACCGCATCAACTATTGCCATTTGAAAGATTGGAAGCGGACGGGTGATGGTTGGGAAGCATGCGGCGTGGGGGATGATGATCTCAATTATGGGAAGTTATTATCCCAAATGGATTTTCAAGGGGTGTATCTGATTGAATATGAACCACTTCACGACTCCTGCGATGGTATTCGCCGAACCTTGGAAAGCCTTGACCGATCGGGCCTTATGGTCGTTATGGAGAAAGAATAAAGCAAACTGGCGGGTAATTGATTATATTTTTAAAATAATATATATAGTCATGAAAAATACAAATTTACACACGAAAATAAAATAATTATGAAATACTTTTTCATTACTACCGCGAGCATGATACTTTTGAGCTGTCCGATAGCGGCTCAAGAGAGTGCTTTTGCAAATACCGAGGATTGGCCTAGGTGGCGAGGCCCCAATGCCAATGGAATTGCCGAAGGGCGCAAACTTCCTGTCCATTGGAGCCCGGACCGAAATATTGTCTGGTCGGTCCAATTGCCTGGATGGGGAAATAGCTCCCCCGTGGTGCACAAGGACCGTGTTTTCATAACAACCCATAAAAAAAATCCGAATTGCCTTTTGACAATGTGTTTCGATAAAAACACCGGCAAGGAACTTTGGCGCCATGACTTCGGGTTTGGTGTCAACCAAAGGACCCACGAAAAGTCGTCCCTTGCGGTAAACACACCAGCCATCACCCACGATTCGGTTTATGTGGCTTTTGGAAATGCCGACATCGCCTGCTATAGTCACGATGGCAAGCTTGTTTGGATGAAACGTTATATGGAGGAATTTGGCGATCCGAAAATGGCTTGGGGATATGCGGTTAGCCCAATGGTACTTGAGGATTCTGTGCTGTTTCCATGGAATCACCACAAAGGCCCTTGTTTTTTGGTTGGAATCGACAAGAAAATTGGTCAAATCAACTGGAAGAAAGATAGGCCTATCGGGACGGCCCACGCCACTCCACTTTTGGTGGACCATAATGGACAAAAGGACATTTTGATTTCTGGCCAAAACCGATTGACTGCATTTGATGCCAACACCAGACGCGAATTATGGGCCTATGGCGAAGGAGAGGGGCCTTACAACGGGGAAATTATTTCGAGCCCGGTTTATGGCGATGGCATGGTTTTCTTTCAATTGTGGAGAGACACAAAAATTCAGGCATTGAGGCTGCTTGGAGAAGGCAAACCACCCATAACTGTTTGGAAAAGCAAAAAACCAGGACCAGTGGAATCCTCGATCCTTTATTACCGTGGCCTTGTCTATTCCTGGCTGGACAATGGAGTTCTTGTTTGTCTCGATGGAAACAATGGCGATGAGCTTTACCGTGAGCGCCTGGGTAAGGCCGCCAATTCATCCCCTATCGCTTGCGATGGCCGTATCTATTTGAGCGATAACAATGGTGATACCTATGTGGTCGAGGCAGGTAGGAAATTCAGGTTGTTGGCGACCAATCCACTGGGTGAAAGAATATCCGCTTCACCCGCAATCACAGGGAACCGGCTTATTTATCGCACAGATTCCCGACTATTTTGTATTGCCGACAAATAGGAACTTTTCGGAACCATAATTCCCTGAAAGATGTTCCAGGGGAACTTTGCCTTTTAGAACCTTAGGCCAAACCGATAAAGCAAGTTCAGCGAAAGGATGTCCGAATTATTTTGATCCTGGAGGATTTTGTTCCATGTCTGGTCAATTTCGAGGCGCACGCCGTGCTGCCACAATACTCCCATCCATGGGATCTCCCAATCCGCGTGAAATGCCCCAAAGAGTGATCCAAATATCGCAGTAGACATGGTTACCTCGACGGGCTGAATTTTCATCGAGCCCCAACGGCCACCAATATCCATTCCGAATCTGAAGTTGTCGGCTTTATCCTGCTCTTCTGCGCTTCCCCACAAATACCATTCACGCCCCAATGAGAGATTGGCGGATGTACGGTTAACATACTGAAGGGCCAAAGGGCCGGTGTATTTTCCGTAAACCCTTACATCATGTATTTGCGGATCAAAGTTGTTATCAAAATTCTGCTTGCCAAAATTCTTCACCTGGACGATAGGATCTCTTGTTTTTGCATTTTGAAAAATATTGGTCACACCAACATCCAGAACCCAAGCTTTGGTTGCTTCCTGATTGAAAAAAAGGCTTCGACCACCGCCTGTAATATCCCAACCTACCTGCAGGTTTTTGGCGAGCGCCCCGTTTGAAACAGGGAAAGATGGACCTACCATGGTGTAAATTTCCCAGCCTATCGGACCATTGAGGCCAAGGCCTTCTTTGGAATCCGTATCTCCGGGCCTGATAATCCAATCAGAAAGGGAACGCCTCCCGATAATTCGGGCTCCGCCCTCATCCGAGGCCGCTTCCCCTTCGCTATAACCTCTCCAAGCCTGGTAAGGAGCGCTGTCTTGCGCGTCAACTTTCCCGGCTTGGAACACGGCGAACCCTAAAACCAAGAGAAACGCCGCTTTCCAGGATTTGATCATGTCCCGCCCACCCGTGAGAAAGCCAAAATCCGCAAAGATCCTATGCTTGATACAATCATCGGATCCGGTGCGCCCGGTATTGAGGGGATCGAAAGAAAAGCAAATTCGCTAGAAGAGTCACGGGGCACAAATATCACCCATGTTTCCCAAACCACCCAATCCAACCCAAAATGATATACAATTCTACCTCTCAAAAGCTGCACCAATCCAGCTGGGCACTTACAAGCTTTGGCAAAAAACCCTTCTCCAAACCCTTGCTTTTGGAGAAACCCTCCCCTGCCCCTTCTTGGTCCAGGCGTTAATCGAGGAAGTCCGGCCCAATCCAAGCCGCACTTTGGAACATCGGGCTGATAGTTTTCAGGACACAACAAGGCGAACCGTTCAGGAGCGGCGCTACACTGACCCCATTTTTGACAAGGCAATGCTTTTTATTGCCAACCTTCCTAACGGAGCATTACCGGAAAATCTGGCATTTATTCTAAACCGGGCCGGGGAAAACCTGCCCCTTCCACTATTGGAAATCAGCCCTGGGCAAATTCGCCAGCTCCAACAGGCCCAGTTCCAACAGGCCCACCAGAGTCTTGATAAAGTGTCAATTTCCACAAAAACACACGGCGAGATGCCCTGGCCCCCCTGGGGCACTGAAACCATTGAGGCAATGGAAGCCCCACGCTTTGCCCTGAACGATACAGATTTGGCCCTTTTGGAATCAGGAGGAGCGAATTGGAGCCCATCCGAACGGCAATGGTTTTCGGAAGTTTATTCCGCCAAGCAGTGGTTTCTTCAATGGAGAAAATCCCCTCCACAACACCGCCTGTTGGGAAATTGCCTGGTTTGGGAATCGCGGCAGAATTATGAAAACCAACAGGAAGGCGGCTTGGAAACGCTTGTACCCAAAGGAACCCTGGAAAATCTGTTACCCTCCGAACTGATTTGGATTGGGGAATCCAACAACCTTTTTTCCTGGAAATGGAACCAAGGCGAACTCCTTTATTTTGGAAGGGAACAATCCACTGTCCTTCGCCCATTCCTAAGTTGGAATCTGATTTGGGATCCAATTGCACTGGATTGGCAATTTTGGGCCAAGGGTTGTCCGGGGCGCATGGGCGCGATGGCTTTGGGCTGGATACTTTCTTTGTTGGAAACCGTGCATCTGGATCGTGGCCCTTGGGATCTCGAAGCCCAATGGGTTCTCCTTGAAAAGCCGGGGGCCGATTGGGAACAGTTGGTTAAGCCCCTAAGGCATATTGTGAAATCCCTGTGGCCCCACCACACAGAATGGGGAAGAATCCCTGCTAACCCAGGTCAATCGGAGAACGGGACAAAACACACGCACCAATGCTCCATAAACTTTGGCTGCTCCAAATCCGTGTCCAATTCCATCAATCTCCACCCTCAAACAGAGGGCGTTCGGGAAATTCCCTCGAATTTGACCCTTGTGGGAACCCCTCAAAGCCCCGAAGATTGGCTGGAGTGGGATGAACGGGTGATGAATGATTTGGGCCTGTTTTGGACCGCAACCGGAGACACAAATGAAGCGAAATAAGCGCCTGAATCATTATTTCTGTCTATCCTTTACACTTTTTTGGATGTTGGGGACCACTTTCCCTGCCTTGGGGGGATCTTCTAACAGCCTGATGGATATTCACCCCTACGGGAAACTTTTGGCAGTGGCCAACCCCGATTGTGGCACAGTCACCCTGATTGACCTTTCCACAAAGAAAAAACTGGCTGAAATCCCTGTGGGCAAAAAACCCGAGGGGGTCAGCTTTGTTGGGTCCAACGACACCCTGGTGGTTACCTTGTTCGCGGAAGACACACTTGTTGTTGTTGACACAACCCAACAAAAGGTGATCAAGCGAATTTCCTGCGCGGATGAGCCCTATGGAGTGGTTTCCTCAGCATCTGGCGATCGTGTTTATACAACCCATGACTACCCTGGCCTGGTTAGCGCGTGGGATACCCGGACCTGGACAAACACCTCCAACTTCCATGTTGCCCCGTTTGTACGTGGCCTCGCAATCAGCCCTGATGAAAAATCCCTTTTTGTCACAGGTTTTTACAACGGCCGTCTTCACAAGATCGATCTGGAAACCGCAAAAATAGTCGATCAATGGAAGGGGCATTCAACCGACAATTTGAGCCGCTCTGTCGTCCTCAATCCCAAAAGGCAAAAAGCCTATCTTCCCCATATTCGCTCTCGAATTGAAGTAATTGATGGAAGTGGCTCGATTTTCCCCCAAATCACTGTCTATTCCACCGACAGTGAAACTTCGGGGTCCAGACGCACATCCATTGCCATGGACACTTTTAACGGGGTACTTGTGGTCACCAATCCTTGGGAAGCTGCTATCACCCCGGATGGTTCAGGGCTTTTCGTTGTCTATTCCGCCACAGATGATATGAACGCCTGCAAGGTCATCGATGATGATTACAAGGAGATCGAAGGTCGTGGTGGTCCCATTCCGGTGGGCAAAAATCCACGGGCGGTCAGGGTAAGCCCAGATGGCAAAACTGCTTGGGTTTATGCGGCCATGGATTTTTCCGTAAACGGATTCGATATCCAATCCTTGCGCAATGTTGCACGAATCAAAACTTGTGAAACCCTTCCTGACGAGCGGTGGGTCCTTGGGAAATATCTGTTTGGTTCAGCCAAAAACCCCATGAGTGGTCCCCGTTGGGTTTCTTGTTTTTCCTGCCATCCGGATGGCCTGACAGACGGAAGGGTTTGGCACAATCCCGAGGGTTTGCGAAAGACTCCAGCGTTTTTTGGTATGGCCCACACCCACCCTCTCCACTGGTCAGCGGATCGGGATGAGGTACAGGATTTTGAATACACGATCCGGGGCAGACTGATGCAAGGCCACGGGTTAATTAATGGTCCGATTCCGCAAAAGCGGGGATTTGAACCAACCGAACGAAATGCTAACCTGGCCGGAAAATCCGAAGACCTGGACGCGTTGGCCATCTATTCAAATTCTTTTGAAGTTGAGACGCTCTCTCCCCACGCCTTGGAATCAGGGAAACTCAACGAAAAGGCGCAGAGGGGAAAAATCCACTTTGAAAACCCCGCTGTAGGCTGCGTAACCTGTCATCAAGGCCCTTACTACACCGATAGTACCCTTGCTGTTCCAAAACTCCATGATGTTGGAACAGGCTTGGATGACAAATCGGAACGGATGGGACCCAAGTATGATACACCGTCACTGATCGGCGTGTACCGAACGGCGCCCTACCTTCACCACGGAAAAGCCCCCACCCTCATGGATGTCTTGACCACATCCAACAAGGGGGACAGACATGGGAAAACCAGTAACCTCAAAAAGGCGGAACTGGAAGAACTGGTTGAGTTCCTAAAGGCCCTGCCCTTTGAGCTTCCCCCTAAACAGACCCCTAATTCCGTAAAATATCGTATTTCCAAAACCCAGGACAAGTAATGGAAACAAACATCAAGGACCGCTACCTCCGTGCGCTGGATTGGATTCAGCCTGTTGGGAAAAGCACCCTCAACTGGTTTGAAAAAGGCACGGATATAGAATGGAAGTCGGATCAGAGCCCTGTTACCATTGCGGACAAGGAAGCGGAAAAAACCCTTCGGGACGCCATATCCAAGTATTTTCCGGGAGATGGCCTGCTCGGGGAAGAATATGGCGACCAACCCGGTTCATCCGGTTTTCGCTGGATCATTGACCCTATTGATGGAACCCGTTCTTTCACCCGGGGTATTCCCCTTTGGGGAATGTTGGTTGGGTTGGAATTCAACGGTTCAATGGTCGCCGGAATTGCCCATGCGCCAGCCCTTGGAAAAACATGGCATGCAGCGCGGGGTGAAGGCGCCTTTGTCGATTCCAAACGAATCCGGGTTTCGGATAAAACCGAGATTTCCAAAGGTCAAATTTATTACTCCGGTATGAAATGGTTTCGTCAGGCTGGGGTAGAGGAGGGTTTTATCCGACTTTCCCACGACTGCCCACAACTTAGGGGCTTCGGCGACTTTTATGGATTTGCCCTGATTGCCCAGGGTTCAGGCGAAGCAATGGTTGAATATGGTGTTAAAGCCTGGGATATTGCCGCCCTTTTTCCCATAGTGGAAGAAGCTGGAGGCAAAATGTCGAATTGGTCAGGAACGATCGACCTGTCCCGAAGCGATGTTTTAGCCTCTAATGGATTAGTACACGAAAAATTACTATCTTATTTTGAAAATTATCAAATCAAAGGCAAGTAATCATGAGCGGATACAAGGTTCCCCTTAGCGTAACTTGGGTTGGTGGCCCAAAAGGACATCTGCGTTTGATTGATCAAACCCTCCTCCCGTCGCGGCTTGAGGAGATTGATCTTGCGGATGTAGAGTCAGTTTTTGAGGCAATTGTATCCCTGAGGGTTCGTGGGGCTCCTGCTATTGGTATCGCCGGTGCTTTTGGCCTTTTGGTTGGAACCCGGGAGGCAACCTCAACTGACCATTTTCAGGAAATTCTGAAAGCCTCCGCCATAAGGCTCAACGCTAGCCGCCCTACCGCCGTCAATCTTTCCTGGGCCATCGGAAGGATGCTCAAACATTTCGGAGATTCAGTTTCTCTACTCCCATTTGAACAGTGGCAAGCCCTCCTTCTTGAAGAAGCCTCACTCATCCAAACCGAGGATCATGAAATGTGCCGGGCCATGGGCGACCATGGTCAGGAACTCATCAAGGATGGATTTGGGGTACTGACCCATTGCAATGCGGGAGGCTTGGCAACGGCCGCCTATGGTACAGCTTTGGCGGTAATGTACCGGGCCCATGAACAAGGGCGAAATTTTCGCGTTTTTGCTGATGAAACCCGACCTTTGCTTCAGGGAGCCAGGCTCACCGCATGGGAACTTTCCAAAGCGGGGATCCCAGTCACATTGATCTGCGACAACATGGCAGCACAAGTGATGAAGGAAGGCAAAATCCAAATGGTTATCGTTGGAGCGGACCGAATTGCAGCAAATGGCGACACCGCGAACAAAATTGGGACATATGGGGTAGCTTGCCTTGCCAAGGCCCACAACATCCCTTTTTATGTTGCGGCACCTTCATCCACCTTTGATCTGACCTTGGCAGATGGTTCCGGTATTCCAATCGAACAGCGAAAATCGACGGAAGTATCGAGTTTTCAGGGTGTGCAATGCGCCCCCGCAGATATTGATGTCTACAACCCTGCATTTGATGTGACCACGGCGGAATTGATCCGGGGGATTATCACGGAAAAGGGTCGGATTGAACCGGTCACTGGGGCCAATATCGCGCGGGTTCTGGCTGGAAATTAATGACACTATACTATTCATGGCCATAGGATAATTCCATAGTTTTTGCGGATGCAAAACCGCGACCTTTCGTGAGGAACCTTTCCATGTTTCGCAAGATTTCATTTGCACTTACCGCCGCGCTTCTTGGTATTACGGGCGCAAACGCTCAGGAGTGGGGCAACCTCAGCGGTCAGGTCATTTGGGCCGATGCTGCCCTGCCCCAAACCGGCAAGGCCAATGTCAACAAGGACCAGGATCATTGCCTTTCCAAAGGCGACATCGAATCTGAAAAGTTTGTGGTCAATCCCAAGAACAAAGGCGTTCGCTGGGTAGTGGTGTGGCTGACCGACTCGAAGGATCCCAAGGCGAAAGTGCCTGTCCACCCAAGCTTGGAAAAAGTCACCGAAACCGAAGTCGCAATTGATCAACCCTGTTGCAAATTTGAACCCCATGTGCTTGGCCTTCGTGAAGGACAAACCCTTGTCACCAAGAACAGCTCCCCGATCACCCACAATGTAAGCATTATCAGCACTGGCAAAAACCCGAACACCAACCAGATTGTGCCCGCCGGCAAGGAAGTAAAGATTCCCGATTGGTTCCAGGGTCGTACACCAAGTCGCGTCGAGTGTACAATCCACCCCTGGATGGGTGCTTATGTCTGGACCTTTGCGACACCTTACTTTGCAGTGACCGATACTGATGGCAAATTTACCCTGAAAAACGCCCCTGCTGGCGAATTCAACCTTGTGATTTGGCAAGAAGAAACTGGTTTTGTGAAAGGTGGCCGCACCGGTATCCCCGTCAAGATCAAAGCTGGCGACACGACCGAAGTTCAGGTCGACCTTAAGCCCAGCAAGTAAGCTCGAAATGGATTAACTGAATCAATGAAAAAGCCCCTGGAATTCCATGGGCTTTTTTTCTCTTGTCACCGGAATAGATTTTTTGGATTTGGGAAAATCCAAAAACCAGGAAATCTTATCCCCGATGACTTTGGGATTTCCGGAGAGCCGCTGCCACAAACGCATTGAATAACGGGTGACTCTGAGTCGGTTTGGATTTGAATTCCGGATGAAATTGGACCGCCAAAAACCAAGGATGGGAAGGTATTTCCACAATCTCGACGAGTTTCGAATCCGGGCTTAATCCTGAAAAGACCATACCCAATTTCTCAAAGTTATCCCGGTAGTCGTTGTTGAATTCATACCGGTGGCGATGGCGTTCCTGGATTTTATCGCTTCCATACGCTTCCCTTGCGCGGGAAGGCGCCTTGAGGGTACAGGGATAACTCCCTAGCCGCATTGTTCCCCCCATGTTCGTAATCGACTGCTGGGCGTCCAGGAGGCATACAACAGGGTGCGGAGAATCTGGATCAATTTCCGTTGAGTTGGCCCGATCAAGTTT
>CAMBMH010000135.1 GCA_945868575.1 Singulisphaera sp. GP187
CCCATCCAGTCCGATTTTGGAGGCGAGTTTGAAATCACGGTGTTCATTGCCATGATTGCCCAGCATCAGGTCGATGTGGACGACATCGCCTGTTCGTACCAGGTTCGTGTTGGTTTGGACCCAGGTATCATGAGCCTTCAGGGATCCGAGGAAAAACAGGGAAACAACCGCCCAACGGATGAAAGATCGACGCATGGAACATTCTCCTTGGAGTGTCTGGATTGGCACAATTTCTGAAGATTCAGGCGGATCACCAATCCGCGAGCAGCTCACCGCCCATTCGGGTGGCCAGGCCACGCCAGACAACCGGAGAAATGGAATTTGGAGCAAAGCGGACAGAGCCATCACACAAGAGGAGGTTGACCCCGCCTGTGTGGTTGCTGCGCGCGGCGGTCAGCCCCTTGTTGTGGCTGCCGTTTCCGCAATCCCACACTCCGGATTGGTTGGGGGTGTAAAAGTGGTTGTAAAGGGTGTTGCCATAGTGGCCGTTGATCCACTGTTCACTTCGTTTGGGATTCCAGACGCCGTTGCCAGCGGCACAGTCGGCCGGAGTGGGATCCGCGCCTCCTGCCACCTCAAGCACCGCGCGGCGCCGTGTGTTTTCGTCGGTGGGAACTCCGGTGATGGGGATGCCGGTGCCGATCATGCTTTCACTGAAAGCTGCGGTGTTGGAGGTACCGTCGAGGATGTCGGCGATCCGCTGGGGGATCTGGGCGAAAACGCCGTTACCATCGGCGATTTTGAGAAAACCGGCAATGTTTCCCGCGGTGTCAAAAGCGACTCCGGTGCCGTTGTTTGCGACATAGCTCGTACCGAAATAAACACTGCCGGGAACCTGTCCGCTTCCTGAATCGCTGGGGCAAACGAACATTTTCACGGAATTTTTTGCCGCCGTGTCATTGACACCACCCACAGCCAGCGTGCCATCGGGATCGACCAGCTTTTTCAGGTTGTCCTGTTCCAGATAATCCAGAAGTCGGGCATGGGCGGAAACCACTTTGGGATAGCCATTTCGTCCCTGGGGAAACACCCCCAGAGTGCTGTGGTGATTTTGCAGGGCCAAGCCAATCTGTTTCAGGTTGTTTTGACAGGCCATCCGGTTGGACGCCTCGCGGACTTTTTGCACCGCAGGCAAAAGGAGGCCAATCAAAACGGCAATGATCGCGATAACAACCAAAAGCTCAATCAGGGTGAAGCCTTTGCGGCTCCGGGCGGAATTGCCCACCACATTATAAACCATTGTGAGATCTCCTATAGACGGCAAAGGCCAAACGATAAGACCATGCCGGGGAGCCAATCGCGCTCCCATACATCCGTTCAAAATCGCAAAGGGGATCGAAATGGACCCGAAAGTCCCACACGGGACTTCAGGCCCGATCAGACTTTGGGAGGAGGAGCGGCGGGACAATCGGTCCGCCCTGAAAGGAGATCAACGACAACAACAAAACAGGGGTTCGATGGGATTGCAACGAAGTGGCAAATTCCAGGAGATTGGGTCAAACAAGGCATTTCACCAAAAAACCCGGCCCCATGGGACAAACGACCACAAAATGTGGGGGAATGGATTTGGGGACCCGATTCCGTTTGGGCAATTTCGGGGGAAGCTTCACCTTCACAACAGCCTCCCGGTCCGCAATTGCAAATCGCCGCGCCAGTACAGGCGCAAGGGTGGGAGATTTCGGCTGGAATAGATGAGGACCAATTCCCGGAAGTGGATGTGGAGTTTCCGATAGGCAAAAGGGCAATCCAAAACAGGGCCTTGGCCACGACAAACGAGGCAAGCACCAAAAGGACAGATGACTTTACCAAGAAACTTTTCATTACCCCGCTTTCCATCCCATTAACATACCACGGAACCAAACCGAATTCAAAAAACAAAATCAAGCCGTGAGTCTCGCCGGGTTTTTCGATTTAATTTTTCGGCTCCTTCAGGTTGGGGTGCTTGGCGGCCAAGGCCCGGATCAGGGTCAGGTTGTTGGTGAAAGGCTCATCCCCCCGGTTGGCCCAAATCACTTTCCCGCCAGGAAAAATGACAAAGGTCCCATGCATAAGTTCCCCATCATCCATCGGGTTTTTCGCAGGGATGTAAGTCGAATAGAGTTGGGCCACCTTGTTGCCCGGATCCGACAAAACCCGGAAGGGGAATGTGCCATATTCCGCGTAGCGTTCCCTGGTCAACTCCTTCGTATCGGGACTGATAGCAATAACCTTGGCCCCCAGTTCGCGAAAAATCTCAATGTCCTTTGCCAATCCAAACAGCTGGCTGACACAATGGCTGCAGGAATAGCCGTAGTAGAACACCAGAACGATCGGCGCGCCTTCTGCCTCCTTTGCCAGGTGGAAATCGGCGCCTTCAACATCCGCGAGAGTGAAATCCGGTGCCTCCATAAATAACAGGGGGTGGGATTGGGTCGGAATGGATGGCTTCGATTTGTCCGCGATCAGGGCCTGGACCGATCCGGACAAGGGTTTGAAATTCCTTGCCTCAAGATCGGCATTGGCCTGACCGGCGAGGTTCGCGGACGGTTTTTCTCCCGATTGCTGATACCACCAAATCCCAACAATTGCGCCAAGAATCAATCCTTTGACCACCCATGGGATCCAGATGGATTCCTGGGGAGGCAGATGGGTTTCGGCTGTGGACAACCCGTTTTCATTTTCCATTTCTTATCCTCTTGTTCCTTGCTTTGCGAGCGTTGTTTTGTGAATGTCTGGACTCATTCTGATGGGAGCTGTCCAGGTAATACATTGTGGAAGTGCCAAGGATCAGAAGCAGTGCTCCTCCTCCAAGTAGCACCCAATTCTCGAAGGAGTGGAGATAGTCCTCACCATCCCCGATTTGGGAGTCTTCAAGCATCTTTAAACGGCTTGGAATCCGGCAGCAGGCCCTGAGTTCAAAATTGAGCAGGACCTCAATGGGAACCACCTCGCCCCCGACCAGTGTCAGGGTGACCGGCTGGGAAAGCCGTTCATCCACCCGGAATTCCAGCGAAAACGAAGGGGACTTCGGCAACGGAAAGCTCCCCTCTCCTTTTGCGCCTGTTTCTCCCTCGGCAAAGATTACCCCAAGATGATCCCGAACAGTGATGGCGGCGTTGGGTACCGGATGTCCTTCTTTTTGAAGTTGCAGTTCCACAAAGCCCTTGCGGACTTTGAAAGCCACCTGAGGTTCAAGGGCTGTGGCGGTTCCACAGAACCCAAGGACAAGCAAAATGGTTGTGCACCACTTCAAGGCATTTCGCATGGAACACTCCCCCCTGCCGTTTTGATGCGACCACCCCAACCCAAGGGCGCGCATAATCATGAAAAAGGTCGCCTGCGAAAATGCGGCGGGTGACCTGTTTCCATTCGTGATCAGGCAATTGCCCTAATAAGGATGGGCAAAAGAAACGATGTCGAAAGGATTAGGATCAGGATCGGGGAGGGGGCGAATCGGGGGTTTCAAAGCGGGAAATCAGAGCGACAACAAAAAGAGAGGGCAACCGTTCGGAGAGAAGTTCCTCTATGTAAACCGTTTCCATTGCCGTGACCAGACCCGCCCCTTCACCCACCGGGCCCATTCCCAACCCAAAGTGCCCGCAAACATTCGGAGTGTGCAGTTCGGGTTTGGTGTCCGATTTTTTGTCTGAGCCTGTTTTGTTCGCGCCCAGATTGTTCAAGCCAAGAAGCGAGGCCAATTTCGAGGGTTTGGCGGTATCACAACAACCGCCGGGACCACAATTGCAGACCGGCGCACCGGAACAGGCGCAAGGGTGGGAGGTAGGTGCGTCTTTTTCTTTGGTTCCCGCAGGCAACAGGGCAATCCAGAAGCTCCCCTTGTCCAGCAAAAAGCAGGCCAGGAGCAGGAAAGTCAGAATTCGGGAACGGAGCAAGTTCACTGATACCCTCGATCTGATCATATCTTATCAGGGCTGTTTGGTAGGTGCAAAAGGAAGGGCGCGAGGAACCTTTAGGAAACGCTTATGCGTTGCTTGATTATCAGGGTTAAAAAACCAACCTTGGTATGCCTAAGGTTTTCCTGGCAAGGGTAATTTTCCAAGCGAAAGGCAATGATTCAGGAATGGACCCCCAATTGCATCGAAAGGATTCCGATACCCTTCATCAGGCGGCGATCCGTTTCCTCACGCCCCGTCCCATCCCCGCCACGCCGCGGGATCTGGAAATTTTGGAAAAGGGAACAGGACTAGGTTTGACCTGCGGGTTGGCGGCGACGGCCTGGGGGGAAGGACCGACCGTCCTGCTGGCCCACGGTTGGGAAAGCAGGCGAAGCCACTGGCCCGCGTTTATTCCTGCGCTGGTGGAGTCAGGCCACAGGGTGGTCGCGATCGATGCCCCCGCTCATGGTGATTCGCCTGGGGAAAGGGTGAATGTCCTTCAATATGGCAAAGGTCTTGTGGAAGTTGGAAACGAGATCGGCCCGCTTGCGGGGATCATCGGCCACTCCTTCGGAGCGGGCGCCATCTCGGTCGCCCTGTTTAAAGGGCTCGTGGTCAAAGGGGCTGTGCTCATTAGCGGCCCATCGAATCTTCCGCTACTCATTGAGCGCTGGGGGCGCGGCCAAGGGATACCGGAATCCGATTTGCCCGGCTTTCTTGATCTGGTTGCAGGCGAAGTTGGAGTGGCAATGGAAAACCTGGATCTGGCAAAGCTTGCTCCCCATTTAAAAGCCCCCGCACTCATTATTCATGACCGTGGTGATGATGATGTTCCCATGGAGGAGGGGATCCGGATGGCAAAGGGATGGCCCGGAGCCAGGCAATTGATCACCCATCGCTACGGACACCGCCGAATTCTGATCGCCAAGGAGGTCGTGCGGGAGGTGGTCGAATTTTTAAAGCATGTGAAATCATAAGATTTTAATTTATTAAAATATCTATAATAAATAAAATAAAAAAACACGAGGAAATATTCAGTTACTTTTATCAGGGTCTCCAGCTGGCAGAGGGAATCCCCTCCAGCCGGGTAAAGGCGTAGCATTTCCGATGCGTCCTGAGGGTTCCTCAATGCCGGTTTTCTTGCCGGAGTCAGCCGGATCGGCACAAGTTCCGGTTGAACCGACAACCAAATTACCAACTCGCCCGGTTCGTCTTTAGTCCGCTGGATCGAAATGGCGGGTTTCTCTAAATTAACAGGACGACTCCTTGGCGTCGTTCGCCTGGGCGCACCGCTTGCTTGGACACCATGACAACCGCGATTGCCACCTCCGAATCGGCGTTGGACCAGTTCCTTTTGGCCCTGGATCGCCCCTTTTTCGTCCATTGGGATAAGGACGGCGTGGTCCGGCCCGAGCCACAGCCCCTTCTATTTCCCGCACCCTCACACGCCTGGACCCCTTCTCTTTTTCCTCAACAGCTTGGTGATGCATCGTTTAAGTCGGATCATGGCGTTCGTTTTGCTTTGGTAAGTGGCGCGATGGCCAACGGGATTGCCTCAACAGATTTGGCGATCGCAATGGCCCGGGCTGGGATGGCGGGCTACTTCGGCGCGGCAGGTTGCTCCATGGAGCGGGTTGAACAAGCGGTCGAACGGCTTTCCCGCGAACTTCCTGATCGCCCCTGGGGGATCAACCTGATCCACAGCCCCGCCGAAACCGACCGCGAAGAGGCGATGGTCGACCTTTTCCTAAAACATCGCGTTCGCCGGGTCGAAGCGTCGGCGTTTCTGGATCTGACACCCTCGATCGTTCACTATCGGGCCAGCGGTTTGACCCGTGACGCCCAAGGCGAAATCATTGCCCATAACCGGGTTATGGCCAAGGTCTCGCGGGGTGAAGTCGCGACCAAGTTTTTCCAACCCGCTCCCGCCGCAATTCTCGAGCGCCTTGTCGCCCAAGGGAAAATCCGACCAGACCAAGCCGACATGGCAGCGCAAATCCCTGTTGCAGATGATCTCACCGCCGAGGCCGATTCGGGTGGGCATACCGACAACCGCCCCCTGGTAGGGCTTTTCCCTTCGCTTTTGGCTCTCCGTGATCGTATCCAGACCCAAATTCCTTACTCCCGGCGAACTCGGGTAGGCGCAGCGGGAGGAATTGCGACTCCCCACTCCGTAGCCGCGGCGTTTGCCATGGGTGCGGCGTATGTCGTCACCGGAAGTATCAACCAGGCCTGCGTCCAATCCGGCAGCTCGGATATTGCCCGGCGCATGCTATCCCAAGCGGATCCCGCTGATGTGATCATGGCCCCTGCGGCCGACATGTTTGAAATGGGGATCAAACTTCAGGTATTAAAACGCGGAACGCTTTTCGCCCCCCGGGCCCAAAAGCTTTACGATCTTTATCGCCAATACCCTGACATGGAATCGATTCCCGTTTCCGAACGCGAAGCGATCGAGGCCAAGATTTTCCGGGCGCCTCTATCCAAAATTTGGGAGGAAACCCGGGCCTTTTTCACCAATCGCGATCCGGCGCAGGTCGAACGGGCCGAGCGTGACCCCAAGCACAAAATGGCCCTGGTCTTCCGTTGGTACCTTGGCTTGGCATCGCGCTGGGCCAATTCGGGCGTAACCGATCGCCAAGCGGATTTCCAGATCTGGGCTGGTCCGGCCATGGGCGCGTTTAATGCCTGGGTGAAGGGCAGCCATCTTGAGGTTCCCGAAAACCGCCATGCAGGCGAGGTCAACCAACAAATCCTCGCTGGGGCGGCTGTGATTTCAAGGTGGCGAATGCTTACACTTCAGGGTGCGCCTGTTCCGCTGCCTCGGGTGGCCCCGTTCGATCCACAGACCCTTGGTCGGTTGATCGGGGCGGGAGATTCCGCCGCGAATGCATTGGCTCACACGGTCGGGAGGACCGCATGACCCAGGAGACTTTCGAACCGATTGCCATTATCGGAGCCGGCGCCCTGTTTCCGGGTAGCCCCGACCGGGAGTCCTATTGGGCATCCATCTGTCATGCCGAAGATCGGATTGGGCCGATTCCCGCAGGCCGTTGGGATCCAAAAGACCATTACGATCCCGATCCCGCCGCTCCTGATCGTGTATATGCGGACAAAGGTGGATTCCTGAGCGAAATCCCGCTTACACCTGCCGAATTTGGTCTTAGCCCCACAGGCCTTCAAGCCACCGATACCTCACAGCTCCTTTCGCTATGGGCGACTCGTCGGCTAATTCTCGAGGCGGGATTTTCCCTTGGCGAGGGGATCCCGGGTCGTTCTTGGGATCGCACCCGCACATCGGTGATACTCGGTGTCACAGGCGCCCAGCAACTAATGCTTCCGCTTGGGACAAGGCTTGATGGGAACCGCTGGAAAAAGATCCTCGAAGAGGAAGGAGTCGATGGGTCGGTCGCCAACCGTGTCGTCGGTTCGATGCTTGACCTCTATCCGCCTTGGCTGGAAAATTCGTTTCCTGGTCTTTTGGGAAATGTGGTCGCTGGTCGTATCGCTCACCGGTTCAATCTTGGTGGCAGCAACTGTGTCGTCGATGCCGCGTGCGCAAGTTCGCTGGCAGCGATTCACATGGCGGTCATGGAACTTCAGGCGGGCAAGTCGGACCTGGTGATCAGCGGAGGTGTCGACACCTTCAATGACCCGTTCATGTATGCCTGTTTCAGCAAAACCCCCGCGCTTTCAAAGACAGGCGCTGCCCGCCCATTCGACAAGGACGCCGACGGGACCATCCTCGGCGAGGGTGTTGGGCTTGTTCTGCTCAAGCGATTGGACAAGGCCCAGCGCGACGGGGACAACATCCTTGGTGTCATCAAAGGCATGGGCGCGTCAAGCGACGGCTTGGGCAGCGCTGTTCATGCCCCTCGCAAGGAAGGGCAAATCGCATGTCTGCGCGCGGCTCACGCCTCGGCGGGAATCGATCCGGCCACCATCGGGCTGGTCGAGGCGCACGGCACCGGAACCAAGGTGGGCGACGCGACAGAACTGGCCGGTCTGATTGATGTTTTCTCTGCCACAAATTCTGCGAAGAGATCCCACTGGTGTGCTTTGGGATCGGTAAAGTCGCAAATTGGCCATACCAAGGCGGCTGCCGGAGCTGCGGGCCTGATCAAGGCGCTGCTGGCGGTCCGTTTGGGTGTGATTCCGCCAACGGTCAAGGTGCGCGAACCCCAGCCAGCACTCAGGGATCCCAGGTGTCCTTTTTATATCGCGGATCGGGCCCGCCCCTGGGTCCAGGCGACCGCGGCGAATGCTTCGGTTTTTCCCCGTCGGGCGGGTGTTAGCGCCTTTGGATTTGGCGGCAGCAACTATCACCTGATTCTGGAACAATCACCCACCTCGGTTGAAACACCCGTAACTTGGGATCCGGATGTCTGGTTTGCGGCACTAAGCTCCCCCACCGAAGCGGGCCTGGTCGAAAAGTTGACCGGACTCCAAAAACGCCTCGGCGAACGGCACCCGAGCCTGCTTGAGCACGAATGGGCCCAAATTGTGGCGCGGGAAACGCGCGGCGCGTTCCGGTCGGCCGATCCCTTTCGCATCAGCCTGGTCGGATCGGTCCATAATCGGGGCCGTGCGCGCACGGCATCTCCTGCCGATCTGGTTGCCAAGGCCCTTCGAAATGAAAACGATCCCGGAATCCACCGTGGCAGCGGTCCGGTGCGTGGAGCGGTTGCGCTTCTTTTCCCCGGTCAGGGTTCCCAGGAACCGGACATGCTCCTTCGGCTGGCGATCCGCTTCCCCGAAATGAGGGAGATGCTCGCCCGCACCGAGAGTCATTTTGCCAACCGCTTTCCCGGTAATGAACCACTTTCCAGGGTGGTTTATCCGATCCGTGCGTTCGCTGAAAACGAAATGGAAATTTGGCGATCCAGGATCCGCGATACCCGCTATGCCCAGGTGGGTTTGGCCGGGCTTTCGCTGGGCGCTTTCCGGGTGCTCGAGCGCTTTGGGGTCAAGGCCCAGGCAGCGGCGGGGCATAGTCTTGGGGAATGGACCGCTTTGGCGGCGGCGGGGCGAATCACTCCGGATGCGATGCTCGAACTTGTTGCCCAGCGCGCCTCACTCATGAGTCAATCGGGTTCCCCCGGGGTCAAGGTTCGCGGGGCCATGCTCGCTGTGCTTGCCCCAGAAGAACAGGCCCGTCAGGTGCTTGAAACAATCCGCTCGCCTTTGAGCCTTGCCAACCGGAATTCACCTACGCAGGTTGTTTTTGCCGGGCCGCGCGAAATGGTCGACCGGGCCCATGTGCTTCTTACCCAACAAGGGATCCGAAGTGTGATCCTTGATGTCGCGGATGCTTTTCACACCCAGGCGATGGTCCATGCGGTTGCTCCACTGGAGGAGGCCCTTGAATCCCAGCCCTTTGGTCCTGGTGCCTTTCCCGTCTTTGCCAATGTCACGGCACGGGAATATCCCGCCGAATCCGGCAGCGCACGCGCCCTGTTGGCGAGTCAACTCGCCCAACCGGTCCAGTGGGCCGAGACTCTGGCGAACTTGGCGGCAAAGGGTGTCGACACCTTTATCGAGTGTGGTCCCAGCCGCAAACTTTCCGGCCTTGTTGCGGCGACCCTGGGTGATGCTGCGACGCCGCTTGCGATCGATCCTTCGGGCGGGATCGGGCTTGCGCCCCTGGCCCACATACTCGCCCATCTTGCTTCATGCGGACACGCTGTGAATCTGGAAGCGTGGGATGCCGGGGAATGGGAGCAGCGTATTCCCACCAAATCCGCGTTTGTGGTTCCGGTCGCCGGCGGGCTTGTTCGCCCCAAAACTGAGCGGCCAAAAGTCGAGCGGCCCAAGGTCGAGACGACCACGGCGGAACCCAAAAATCCCGTTGAACTTCCCAAGGCCCAAGCGCCTGTTTTGAACCCTGTTAAACCCACCATCGTGGATTCCCCTACTGGTAATCACCGCGATGCCGGACTTGTTCCCCCCAGAAAGGCATACCACCCGGTTGCATCCATGGATTCCCAACACAACACACAACAGTCAAGGGTAGCTTCATCGGGCACCCTGGCTTTTAGCCGCGAGACGCTTGCGGCTCTTCAACAGCTTCAGGAACAGACCGCGCGACTGCACCGTCAATTCCTTGAAGGTCAGGAACTCGCCCAGCGCACACTCCAATCGCTTATTGAAACCCAATTGCGTGGTGGATCTGCATTCGTTTCGGTAGCACCAGTCGCGGCTCCCCAGGTCACCTACCAGTCGGCCCCGGTTGTCCAAGCGGCTCCTACCGCGGTTCCAGCGGCACCTGTTGCGGCCGTCGTTCCGTTGGTTGTGGCCCCAAAGCCCGTTGCGACTCCAGTGGCACCCACCCCTGTCGTGGTTGCTGCGTCCAAGCCTGTTGAGATCGCTACTCCCGTTGTTTCTGCTCCGGTAAATTCTGGCGCGCTCAAGGTTTTGACGCGGGTTGTTGCGGAGAAGACCGGTTATCCGGAAGAGACGCTCGAGCCGGACATGGCGCTGGACACGGATTTGGGAATTGACTCGATCAAGCGTGTTGAGATTCTTTCCGCGGTCCAGGAAGCGCTTCCAGGCGCGCCTGCTGTTGGCGCGGAACACATGGGGACGCTTCGGACGCTCAGGCAATTGGCCGACCACCTTTCGGGTGGTGCACAGCCCGCTTTCAATACCCCGCCCGCAAAAGTCGAAGCACCCAAACCCGAATCGCTGAAGGCTCCCGCTTCCGTCCCGGTGACAAGTAACAAATCCCAGGCTCTGGCGGTTTTGACGCGGGTTGTTGCGGAGAAGACCGGTTATCCGGAAGAGACGCTCGAGCCGGACATGGCGCTGGACACGGATTTGGGAATTGACTCGATCAAGCGTGTTGAGATTCTTTCCG
>CAMBMH010000136.1 GCA_945868575.1 Singulisphaera sp. GP187
CGTGCGGTGAATGGGAAACACCTGGCGGGTGCGCCCATCCCTCATCCGGGGTATGTAGGTTGGCAGCAGGTCCGCAACTGTGTCCGGGAGGAACTTCTTGGCCCGATCGCCGAATTCCCGAACCTCCGAGACATTTCGATTGGTTGTCAGGCCGGAAGGCTTGTCCACAATCACAAGATCATCGTCCTGGTAAACGATTTTCAGTACTGGTACGGGCTTTGGTGGCGGCGGATTCGCTTTGATGGCTTCGCGCTTGGCCTGGGCCATGACATCTCGGCGGGCCATGAGAACAACCACTTGTCCTACAACCGTTTTCGAATCGGGTTTGGCGTTGATTTTCCCCTGAAGGACCCTTTTCTCTTTGAAAGCAACCAGGACAGCATTCTTGGTCAACCGGGCTTTGTTTGCGATCCAGGTATCAAGGGGTTGGCCACCTTCTCCTGCGGGGACACTGGTGCGCCAGGCAATCGGATTCACGGCATTTGTTCCGGGTCAAAGCGGGAGGGCTCGATCGACTCGAAATAGCTGACTTGCGTCAAAGCCGATTCGAGGATCTTTTGACCCCCGCGGTATACGGTCATCCTGACCGGCCTCCGGAATCCCGAGAGATCCCGAAAGTCACTGTAGTGCTCCTCCTGGAGCATCTGTTTTCCTTGGAAATCGACCGGGTGCTCGGTCTTAACCAGCAGGCCCGTTTTTGCGTCAAAGAACATTCGCAGTTCGCGCATATCCTTTCGGAGTACACGCACGACATGGGTCTTCTGCTCACCCTCTTCGGTCTGTCCCAGATACTTTAGATTATACGCCGAATCTTCCAAAAGCCCCACCAGACGCATGGCCCGATTGAGGTCCAGGGTTTGGCGAAGGTCGAGGGCCTGGGCCGTGGACAGCTTTTGCCTGTCCCCATTAACCCAAATTGCAGCCCGGGTCCCATCGATCACCTGGGTCAAGGCGACCTCTTTTTTCCCTTGGTTGAACTGGATCGTATTTTTGAATTGTCCGGGAAGTTGGACAAGTGTTTCTGCGGTATAGGGGATTTCCACTTTGCCTACAACCATTTTCCCCTGAAGCTTGACCTTGTCGGCCCGATTTTTGGTTAGCAATTCCCTGCCACCATGGGCCTGGATCGCCCGGGCAACCACTTTTTTTGCGGTTTCGGAAAGATCAATTCCTGCGGGAGCGCCCTGTCCGGGAAATTCCTGCCCCTCAAAAGGTTTCACATTCTGGGAATCCTGGGAAGACTGCGCGCCCTGGGCACTTCTTGCATCCTGTGCAGAAATCCATTGCGGGGAAACCAATGAAAGCAATAACACAAGGAACATGGCACAGACTCCCGAATTGCCCCTATATTGGCCTTTGATCCAATCCCAAGACAACCCAGCTTGGAAAGAATTTTCAACCGCCGCCTGGCATGAAATTCCCGAATCCAGGCCGGGAAATTTTTTCCGTGCCCGCAACCTTTGGCCCCAACCATCGGGGAACCCGGAACCAACTCGCCATGAATAGCCTTGCCGTTATTACCCGCAAAAACTCTGAACTGGTCGACATCACCAGAGATGTTGAGACTTTCGTTGCCAATTCGGGTATCACCTCCGGGATTGCGGTTGTGTTTTGCCCTCACACGACAGCCGCAGTCACGGTAAATGAAAATTGCGATCCGGATGTGGTACACGACATGCTCTTGTGGATGGAGCGTTCCATTCCCCGAATCCAACATGGATTCCTCCATGGCGAAGGCAACAGCGACAGCCACATCAAGGCAGCCTTGGTTGGCCCCTCGGTTCACCTGATTATCGAAAAGGGAAAACTTGTGCTGGGAACCTGGCAGGGAATCTTCTTTTGTGAGTTTGATGGTCCACGCAATCGCAAAGTCCATGTCCAGGTTTTGGGGAAGTAGTGCGCGCAAATATCCTTTGATACAAACAACCAGGTCCCTGCGCAAAAAAGCAGACAAGCCGGTTAAGCGTATTACTTTGGTCGAATTGACTCGACTTCATTAGCTTGTTAGAGTTGACTGGAATAGGCGATTAAACGAGTATTCATTCTTGAACCCGCATATTTCCCAAATCCTGATTCTTTTGGCATGGTTGCCGGCCACATTCCCGGTGGCTTTTTGTCCGTGCAAAAATAGCACCAATTGCGAAATCGCAACCGGCTGCACGGGTGGGTGTTGCGAGGCGGACTTGGCCGAAACATGCCAAGCGGATCGCGAAACCCCGGATCATCACGAAGCTGGGAAAAATCGATCCCAGGATGCTTCCGTGAACAGCATACTCCTGGACACTTCTTGGAGTGCTTTACCCAACTCAGGCAATCCAGAAAAAACACCCGTGAACTGCCCCTTATGCAGCCATTTGCCACCCGACTCCATGTGGGAAGGTGGAACGGAATTCGGTTCCAATTCCGGCACAAACGGCACGCTTGCGCACAATTTTGAAACCTTTTGGATTTGCCCGTTTTCCGGTACCACGAACCAACCCCGAAAAAGCCAACTCTTTTGTTTTGATGCCCGCGGTCCACTCTTTTTGATTCAGCTCTGTATTCTTATTTAACCATCTTTTTAATCTTTCAAATGGTTTTTTGGGAGGGGTAAAGCCCTTTCGCCATTGGCCTGTTCATGGGTCGTATTTTCGCCTTAAACCCTGTTTTTTATTTGCCATTTGCCAGAAACACCTGTCTTGCCGGGAGAATCTTCGTGGAAATTCCTTCCCATTCAAAATCCGGGGGAGCCATCGCGGTCGATATCCCAAATATCCCACAGGGTGGCCTCGAACTTCCCCGACGAGGCCTCCTTGCTTCCCTCGCGGAATTCCTTGTCCTTGTTTTATTCCTTGGTTTGGCAGGATTTCTCGGGTGGCAAGGACATCTCCACCATTGGAAGTTTCCCGTGGGAATTTGGAGTGGGGCCGTCGGGGAAAATCCCGGGCAATGGTGTGGGGACCATAGTGTTCCCGAATCGGAATGTATTGAATGCAACGAAGAGCTTTTCCCAAAAGGGAAAGATTTTGGCTGGTGCAGGATCCACGGAATTCCCCAATGTTCCATTTGCAATCCCGAAGTAGCCCAATTAGGTACAACTCCGAAATTGACCCCTTCCGATAAGGAACGGAGCCTACGGTCTCTTAATTTTCAGGAACGCCCCGCAAACAACCCCATTTGCAAAACCCACAAAAGGCGTATCCAATTCGCCTCCATTCAGGATGTCGACAAAGCGGGAATTGAGGTCGCTCCGGTCTGGACAGCTCCTGCCTTGGAATCCATTGCGGTTGCAGGCGAATTGGGCTTTGACCAAACTGGAGTTGCCCATCTTTCCTCACGGGCCCATGGAACTGTATGGCGTGTTTTCAGGCATCTTGGGGATTGGGTCACTGCGGGTGAAGTCTTGGCTCTTGTGGATGCGGCGGATGTGGGCAAAGCCAAGTCGGAACTACTTCAGGCCTTTGCCCAACTCGATTTGATGAACCAAACCCTCGCAAGCGCACGCGGTTCGGCGGGAACCATAGCCGATTTGAAAATTCGCGAGGCAGAATCGGCCGTCCAGGCGGCGCGAATCCGTCTGGATGCGGCAAGACAATCCCTTGTTAACCTTGGATTAACCATCCAGGAACAGGACATCAAAAACACCACTCCGGAAAAACTCCGGACCACCCTCCAGTTTCTTTCCCTGGCCCCGGATTTGGCCACAAAACTGGATCCCCAAACCACAACCACAAACCTCATGCCCATCGTGTCTCCCATTTCTGGAGTTGTCAGCTCTCGCGAAGTGGTCGCAGGGGAGGTCGTCGATACCAACCGGATCCTGTTCGAAGTGGTGGAAAGTCGAAAATTATGGCTAACCATCGATGTCCGGGGCGAGGATGCCCGTTGGTTCAAGATGGGCCAGGAGGTCCGTTTCCGCCCCGATGGATCCCCGGGGGAACTCTCCGCAAAAATCAATTGGATCAGTACCAAACTCGATCCAAAAACTCGCACGATTAAAGGCCGTGCCGATGTATCTAACCCCAATGGCGATCTCAAGGGAAATACTTTTGGATCGGGCCGGGTGATCCTTCGCGAGGAAGCAGAAGTGGTTTCCGTTCCCAATGATGCGGTTCAATGGGAGGGGTGCTGCCATGTGGTTTTTGTCCGGGACAAAAACTACCTAAAAGAGGGATCCCCAAAGGTTTTCCATGTACGCAAGGTCCGGATTGGCGCCAGAGACGAGAAATGGACCGAGATCCCCGCCGGGGTTCTTCCGGGGGAGATTGTCGTCACAAAAGGGAGCGGCCTCCTTTTGACGGAATTGTTGCGAGGCAACCTTGGCGAAGGGTGCGCTTGCCACTCCAAAAAATAATCCGACCCTATTTATCCACAATTTCGACAATTCCTCTCACTGAGAGGTTTGGACGAATCTTCTCAGGCCGATAGCCAGAGCCCCAATTCCATGTTGAACGCAATCATTGATTTTTCCCTGAGATACAGGTGGGTGGTCCTCGCAGGCTCACTTTGCGCAGCAATTTTTGGCGCTGTCTCGCTTCGTTTTTTGGATATTGATGCATTCCCTGACACAACCCCCGTCCAGGTGCAAATCAACACGGTCGCCCCGACCCTCGGCCCGGCCGAGGTGGAACAGCAAATCACCTACCCGGTGGAACAGGCACTATCGGGCCTTCCCAAAATCGAGCAGATGCGTTCGATTTCCAAATTCGGCCTGTCCCAGGTAGTGGTCATTTTCGAAGACGGAACCGATATCTATTTCGCCCGCCAACTGGTGAACGAGCGCCTCACGGGAGTTCAACTCCCCCAGGGACAGGAACGCCCCAAAATGGGCCCCGTATCCACCGGCCTGGGCGAAGTGTTTCATTATGTAGTTACGGGCAAAGGCGACGATGTCACCCAGCTTCGCACCGTCCACGATTGGCTGATCCGTCCTCAAATGCGCAAAGTCCGTGGTGTGGCCGAGGTCAATTCCTGGGGCGGATTTGAAAAGCAGTTCCAGGCGCGAATCGATCCGGGCAAACTTGCCAAACATGGCCTGACCTTTGATCTGGTGACCGCGGCCATCCGTGAGAACAACCACAATGTGGGTGGCGGCGTTATGGAACGGGGCAGCGGAATGCTACTTGTCCATGGACTTGGCCGTACCACCAATATCGAACAGATAAAAAACATACAAATTGCCGTCAATGACGGAGTGCCTGTCCTTTTGGGTGATGTCGCGGAAGTTTTGATCGGCCATGAGGTTCGCCGTGGCGCCGTCACCGCAGATGGAAAAGGCGAGGTGGTGTTGGGCCTTGGCTTTATGACCATGGGCGAAAACTCCCACGAGGTCACCTGGGGACTCAAACGCCAACTCGATTCTATTATGGCGTCCTTGCCAGGAAATGTTTCCGCGATTCCCGTCTATGACCGTACCGAACTGGTGGGCCATGTGATGGACACGGTCCGGGCCAACCTTTTCGAGGGTGGCCTTTTTGTGATCTCGGTCCTTTTCCTTTTCCTGGGCAACCTGAGGGCCGCGCTGATTGTGGCTTTGGCCATTCCCCTTTCGATGCTTTTTGCTTTTTCGGGCATGCTCCAGTTTTCTATTGCGGCCAGCCTCCTTTCCCTGGGCGCGATCGATTTTGGAATGGTGGTCGACAGCAGCGTCGTCATGATCGAAAACTGTGTAAGGCATCTTTCCAAAAATGTGGAGGGGCGGGATAGGCGCGAAGTGATCCGCGAGGCCGCAGTCGAAGTCCGTCGGCCGACACTTTTTGGTGAACTGATAATCCTGATCGTTTATCTCCCCATTTTGACCCTTGAGGGGATCGAGGGGAAACTGTTTCGTCCGATGGCGCTAACCATCATTTTTGCCTTGGCGGGGTCGATGGTACTCTCAATGACCCTGATGCCCGCTTTGGCAAGCCTTTTGCTTCCCACCCGGATCATGGAGCGTGAGCCCCTGCTCTTTCGCATGATCAAAGCAATCTACCTTCCAATACTGCGCTTTACCATGCGCTTTCGGATGGCTGTTTTGGGGTTTGCAGTCGTGGTTTTGGTTTTTGCTTTTGGTGTGATCGCGCCGAATCTCGGATCGGAATTTATTCCCCGACTTTCGGAAGGCGCCATGGCTCTTGGAACCGTCCGACTGGCCGGAACCAGCCTGGAAGAGGTCGTTCGCACGAATACCCAGGTCGAGAAAGTCCTCCTGGCGGCATTTCCCGATGAGATCAAACATGTCTGGAGCCGCGCGGGAACCGCCGAGGTGGCGACCGATCCCATGGGCGTGGAACTCACGGACATCTTTCTCAGTCTCAAACCCCGTGGGCAATGGACAAAAGCAACCACCCAGGAGGAATTGACTGTCTTTGTGGAACGCGAACTGCGCAGCATTCCGGGACTGAAGTTTGCGTTTTCCCAGCCCATCGAAATGCGGATCAATGAGATGTTGGCGGGAACCCGCCAGGATCTGGCCGTGAAACTCTTTGGCGACGACCTGGATATCCTCAAGAAAAAAGCGGAAGAAATCCGCGCGGTAATGCAGGAAATTCCCGGAGTCGCCGACCTGGCCGTCGAACAGATCACCGGTCAGCCTGTCCTTCAGGTTAAAGTCAAACAGGAACAGATCGCCCGCTATGGAATTCCCGCCCGGGCGGTGCTTGATCTGATCGAATCGATCGGTTCCAAACACATAGGCGAAATTGTGGATAACCCATTCCGGTTCCCCCTGGTGGTCCGGCTTCCTGACAAATGGCGACAAAGCCCCGAGGCCCTTGGCTCGATACAGCTTCCCACCGCCAGCGGGGAACGAATTCCCCTTTCCCGGGTCGCCGATATCACCATTATCGATGGCCCCTCGACAATCACGCGGGAATGGGGTCAAAGACGAATCACCATCACCTGCAATGTTCGGGGCCGCGACCTGGGAAGCTTTGTGGAGGATCTCAAGCAGCGAGTCAAGAAGGAGGTCACCATGCCTATTGGCCGTTACCATGTCGCTTACGGCGGGCAGTTTGAACAACTGGAACGGGCACAAACGCGTCTGATGATTGTGGTCCCTCTGGCCATATTCCTCATTTTTATCCTCCTTTTTGCCACTTATGGAAGCGTCATGGATACCCTGCGCGTATTCACAGGGGTTCCTTTTGCCTGGGTGGGTGGCATCCTTGCCCTTTGGCTTCGCGATATGCCTTTTTCGATTTCCGCCGCCATTGGTTTCATTGCGCTTTCAGGCGTTGCGGTGCTGGATGACATGCTCCTGGTAAGTACCGTTCGACAATTCCTAAGGGCAGGAATGCCCCTGGAGAACGCGGTCGAGGCGGCGGCAGTCACACGACTGCGCCCCGTGTTGATGACCACTCTGGTGGCAAGCCTCGGCTTTTTGCCGATGGCGTTTGGGACAGGAATGGGGGCCGAGGTCCAAAGGCCCCTGGCGACGGTGGTGATAGGCGGGGTGATTTCCGCCATGTTCATGTCGTTACTGGTTTTGCGGGTCCTTTTTGTGGTGTTTCGATTGCCGGAAAAGCGACCAGCAATGGGCCGGTCGCAGACGGTTTTGGTAGGGTCAGCAAACTGACCTATTAACAAGGAGAAAAGATGATGTTTTCATTTAGTGGCCGTTTGGGTTTGCTGGGTGCCTTGGTGATTGTGTTGGCCCTGATAGGGTGCGGCGATTCCTCCCCACCCAAAAAGGAATCCGGCAAAACGGCCGAAACCAAATCGGCAAAGGGTTCCAAATCGGAAAAGGAGTCCAAAAAGGTTGCCGATGCCAGCGACAGCAAACACTCAGGCTGGTGGTGTGATGAGCATGGAATCAAGGAGGAAGAATGCAGCATGTGCAATGCGAAGGTGGCCAAAGCCTTCCAGGACAAGGGGGATTGGTGCAAGCTTCATGATCGGGCCAAATCGCAATGTTTCATTTGCACCCCTGCCCTGAAAGACAAATTTGGTGCGGAATATGTCGCCAAGTTTGGCAAAGCCCCTCCCGAGCCCGAAGGACAGAAGCCCGAAACGAAATAGGGGACACCCTGGCAACTCCGGGTTGAAGCTTTGAAAACGCCCTAAAGGCAATTCAACCCGGACAAGATGAAAAACAAAACAAAATAATTAACAATAATCCTTTTTTACAAAAAATCTGCAAACCAAAAAAATATTCAAACATTACAAAACAAGTAAAGGCAAAAAAATGTTTACCTAGGTAAACGCCGCCCCACCACTTGGGTCCATTGTCGAACTTGATAGTTTTCCTACCTCCGTTAAATATTGCTCGATTCCTTCAAGAATGGATTGTTTCGGGCGTGTTTTACCTTTGCACTTTTTGGCCCAAGGTCTTCCTGGATGAACGACATCCCATTCTGAAGGAGCTTGTTCAAACCGGCCAATTCCGGGTGTATGATTTCCAAATCCATCGAGATAACTGTTCCACAAAGGCCTTTTCCACTTTATGATGGAAGCTTCTAGAGTCCCAATCATATCGGAACTTGGGCCTTCAAAAATCATAAACCGACATGAAAAATCACCAATTGATAAATTGCTCGCCGCTGAAACACTTCGGGCATGCTCCCTCAGTCGGGAGTAAAGCTCTGATGATTGGTTATCAACGGTATCAACACAACGAGATTGACGCCAGCCTTTCGGAACCGCTTTGCCTACATAAATTGGAAAGTCGTACGCAAGCCGATTCAATTCGGCGTATTTCGAGTAAGGTTTTGACTTTCCGGTGTAATAAAGGGCGTAAATTCCGGCCCCCAGAAAGCGTTCAGGTGCCGGAAGACAATGAACCGGTGTACCATTAAAAAATCGAATCGCATCCTTGACGAGCTCTACAAAGGCATCGTTGGTATAAACATGCTTTGATCGATCAAACGGTTCACGCCTATTGGGCGGCACTTTTTGAACTTGGGAGGATTTCTTAGCCATAGATCACTGCTTCTTTTGTGGCCAAAAGGCCCCATAGCCTTTTGGCCACAACCTCACACATGGTGACAGGCACCGCATTTCCCAACTGTCGCATAGACTCGGTCCATGAGCCTTCAAAAATCCAATCGTCAGGAAAGGTTTGTATCCGAGCACATTCGCGAACACTGAAATAGCGAACGGAACCATCCTCAAAGCGGAGGGTATTTTCACCTCCAGGAACCCCATGATCACCTGCCTTTAAGGCTTTGGAAGGTTCGTCGAAGGGACTGCCTGTATGTCCCGGATAAGATTTTGCACCCGGGTTGCAAAAGTGATTTGGGTATTTCTCACAAGTGGTTCCTGGAGCAATTGAAGGCAAATCTGAGATGGCGTCTCGAACCGTTTTCCATGCTGGAAGGAGCATGCCCGGAATAAGCGCCTTCAATTCAGCAATTCGGTTTTTAAGATTTAAGGGGGCCGGGATACACTTATATTTTGGTATCTTGTGCCGGTCCCAGTACTCACCTGTAACCCACTTGTCGAAGAGTAGACCTTCTTGTTCGTGAGTGGGCTGTGGAAAGGAAAACTGAACTTCCTGATCTGATCGAATACCTACAATTAATACACGATGGCGATGCTGAGGGACACCATAATCAGCCGCATTCATCAACTGATATATGACATTATATCTAAGCCCACTTTGGGAACCTTTGGTTATCGCTTTTTCAAGCCTAGAAGCATGGTCCATCCATTCCTCACCGGTTCTTCGAAGCAACTCGGGATAGGTTAACTGGTGAATGATGTATTGATAGTAATTGGAAAAACTTTCCCGCAATAGCCCCTTTACATTCTCAAAAATAAAAGCCTTTGGAGCAATCTCTTTTACTGCCCTAATTGCATGAGGAAACATGTTTCGGCGGTCATCCATACCGCCATGTTTGCCGCCAATTGAGAAAGGTTGACATGGCGGTCCACCGGAAACTAAGTCAACAATCCCTTGAAATGGCCGGAAATCAACATCACTAATATCGCCCTCCACAATGTCCGCCTGAGCAAGCTGCTTTAGTCCACCAGCCTTGTTTCGACGCAGAGTGGAACAAGCGTTTGCATTCCATTCAAGAACGGCTTTGTGGTGAAAACCTGCATTTGCGGTCGCAAGCGCAAGCCCCCCAGCCCCAGCAAAAAGTTCGATAGATTTCATCTGGATATCATAACAACCCCCTTGGTAAATTGGTAGTCATCTCCAGCAACCAAGTTTGGTCAAAAAAAACCGTATTTGGCCAAAGATTTTTCCTTATCATCATGATTAGATTATAATTTATTATTTATAATAATAAAATAAGGCCATTTCAAAAGCAGATAAATCCCCACTTCTACTACCCCTGCGGGAACCCTGGGTTTACCATTTAGACTTGGGAAACTTGGGCTAAGATAAAAAAATAATTTTTCCAAAACCTTTGTGCCGGTTTGGAAGACATCTTTT
>CAMBMH010000137.1 GCA_945868575.1 Singulisphaera sp. GP187
ATTGGTAGGAAAGGTGATCGTTGATCGTTTGGGTGTCGTGGATCAGGTCATAGGTTCCGGAGACTGTCCCCTGACCCTGATCGGATCCGGAGGCGCTCGAATAACCCGATAGGGTCAAATAACTTGCCGGAGTGGCTGGGGTTGTGGTGGTGGCTGAAGTTGCGGCGGTGTTGGCAATCCCAAACTAATTTAGACCAGCCTCGGCCATAACCTTGAGTTGGATGCGGCTTTTGCCGTATTCGCCTTCGAGGAAATCACGACCCCGCTTCACATTCACATGGTCCCAGGGGAGCATTTCCGAAACTGGCCGTTCTCGCTGGGCGTAAAACGCTGTGTCGATTCCCAGTTCGGCGACGGCCTCGTGCCAGATCTGGGGGCGGAAATGTTCCCGCCATCCATCAAACCGGGCCCCCTTGCGCCAAGCCAATTCCAAAAGCGCGGCGGTGCGCCGATCACCCCTCGTGAGGATTCCTTCGAGGAAGCTCGTCTCAATATCGTGGTGCTTGATTCTCACCGCGCGAAGACGAACCCGACTGCGAAGGTAGCGCCCGGCTTCGGCAAAATATTCCCGGGTCTGCATCCCGTTCCATTGGTACGGGGTGTGGGGCTTGGGAACGAAGTTGCTGACCGAGGCGGTAACCTCCAGCCACTTTCCGGTGACTTCCTTGCCGATGCGGGCGATGGTTTCGGCCATCTCGATGATACCGTCCAGATCGGCGCTGCGCTCGCCAGGAAGCCCGATAAGGAAATAGAGCTTCACTTTTTGCCAGCCGTTTTTGAATGCCTCGCGGCAGCCTTCGTAGAGGTCTTCGTTTTTGATCTTTTTGCGGATCTGCTCGCGCATATCGTCCCGGGCGACTTCGGGAGCCAGGGTGAGTCCCGCTTTGCGGATCCCCTTGACCAGCTTGGGAAGGGTCCTGAGTTGGTTGTTGATACGAAGACTGGGGAGGCTGACATTGACTCCCAGCGGATGGAAAGTCTCATGCATCCGCTTTACCAGCTCTTCAAAGTAGGGATAGTCGCTAGTGGAAAGGCTCAGGATGCTGATTTCGTCATAGCCCGTGTTGCGATAGGCTTCGAGGGCCGCCTGGACGATGGTTTCAACCTTGCGCAGACGGAGCGGCCTTTTGATCACGGTCGATTGACAGAACCGACACTGCCAGGGGCAGCCGCGCATAATCTCAAGGGCGATACGGTCGTGCGGCGTGCGAATGTGGGAGACGACCGGTTTGGTGGGGAGTGGGATCGCGTCAAAATCGCCGGTGATGGTGCAGGAGACGATTTGGGCGGGGATATCCGAACGGGTGCGGTGAATCGCCGCAAGGGTTCCATCGGCTTTGTAATCGGGTTCAAAAAAGCGGGGAACATAGGCCCACGGACACTCGGCCGCGATTTTCGCGAGGATCTCCTCACGCGAAAGATCGGTCTCCCTGCGCAGGGTGGTCCAAAGGTCGGTGACTTTGGGGAGGCTCTCCTCGCCGTCTCCCAGAACAAAAAGATCCACAAAAGGGGCAAGGATCTCGGGATTTTGGGCGCCAGGCCCCCCGGCGATGATCAGGGGATCTTCACGACGCCTGTCTGTCGAGTGCATCGGGACACGGCCCGAGTTGAGAATCGTAAGGAGGTTGGTGTAACAGACTTCGTACTGGAGGCTGAAACCGATGATGTCAAAGTGGATCAGCGGGGTAAAAGATTCCAGGGAGTAGAGGGGGAGGTCCGCCTCCTTGAGGGCCAGCTCAAAGTCGGGCCAGGGGGCGAACACCCGCTCGCACCACCAATTGGGGTTTGCATTGATGATCGAATAGAGAACCTGAAGGCCATGGTGGCTTTGCCCAATGGTGTAGGCATCGGGAAACGCCATACAGACACGAGCGGTGATCTGCGCTGGATCCTTGACAACGGAATTGAGTTCGCCTCCGATGTATTGTGCGGGTGCTTCGATTTTTCCCAAAAGTTCATTGACCCGGTCCCTAAGGGCATCGCCTGAGATCATAAATCTGCACCCATGCATCCAGAATTAAAGTGAAGCAGTTAAAATCAGCCCAAGAACAGTAAAGCTACCTATCGGAAACTGGGGCGCATAGCGGTAAACCCAAGGATTCCTGAAATAATCGGTGATTTGATCGATAATAACGGGTTTATGGGGCCGCAGGGCGATCTTGCCCATCCTTTCCATTATTACAGCCTGTTAACTTTCGGGCTTGAATCCCATCGGGCACTCCGATTATGCGGGGTAAAGAATTATGGTTTTTTGGGGAAGAAGGAGTGTCCATGGCGGACCGATTTGCCCTGGAAGTTGATGACCTGCATGTGCGCTATGGCCATTTGCATGCGGTTTGCGGTCTCTCCCTTCGATTGAAGCGGGGGGAGTCGCTTGCGCTTTTGGGCGCCAACGGGTCCGGCAAATCGAGCACCCTTTCGGCACTTTGCGGTCTGGTTCAACCCGATTCGGGTTCGATTCAAATTGATGGGATTTCCCTTACCCAAAACCCGGGATTATGCCGTTCCCGGTTGGGAGTGGTTCCCCAGGATTTCGCCTTTTATGAAGAGATGTCCGGACGGGACAATCTGATGTTTGTTGGCAGACTATATGGTCTTCATGGGACAAGGCTGCGTCGGAAGGTTCGTGAAGTTCTCGACTTTGTCCGTTTGGCGGATGTTGCACATCGTCCCGCAGGAACGCTTTCAGGGGGCATGCAACGAAGGCTCAATCTTGCCTGTTCGGTACTTCATGATCCGGTGCTACTATTGCTGGACGAGCCGACCGTGGGACTGGACATGAACAGTCGCGACGCCATTTACCAGTTGCTCGAATCGCTTCGCGACCGAGGCTGCGCGTTCATCCTCACCACCCATCAACTTCATGAGGCGGAAGGTTTCTGTGACAAGGTCGCCGTCCTGCGCAAGGGGGTTCTGATTGCCCAGGGGACCCTTGCGGAGTTGGCCCGGCAAAATCCACAACCCGTCAAAAAGCCTCTTCATCCGGAATTGGAAGAGAGCCGGGTCGATTCGGTTCACCACTTTGCGCATGAGTTGCGGGGGCCGCAAGGAACGAACCTGGAATCTGTTCTTTCGCGCATTCTTGCCGAGAGCAACGCCCGCGAGGTAACGCCGTGATTAACCATTCCGTTTTCCAGTCGTCTCCCGCGAATGTATCTCGCGCGAATTTGTTTAACTCGGCGCGACTTGTCTGGGACCTGACCCGCAAGGATCTGCTTCTGTTTTTTCTGGATCCCCGCGCGGCGGTTCTATGTTTCGCCATCCCGATTATCCTTGGACTCGGCTTTGGCAAGATTTTTGAGTCGACCAGGGACGTAGCCAAAACAAAACTTTCGATGATCCTTGTCGTTGAGGATGATCACCCCCTCACTCGGCAACTGGTCCAGGCGATACGGCAATCGCCACGAATCGGCATCCGCGAAGAAACCCGCGCCGAGGCCCAGGCCCTACTGACCGCGAGACGGGGAAATGTCGCGGTGATTATACCCTCGGGTATGGGCGCCAGCCTTTCCGAAAAAACCCAGCTTATCCGGTCCAAATTATGGCAAAAAGAAACCGAACCCGTCACACCTGCCATGCGTGTCATCCATTCACCCGAAGCTTTGCTTGAAGCGTCCTGGGCCGAAGGGGTGATGACCGAGATCGTATGGAAAGAACTGGCTGGCAAATGGCTCGCGAGCTTATTGCCTCCGGGCGCGGCACCGTCATTCGAGCGCCCTTTTCCCCTGGAACAGGAGGCGTTTCCCAAATCGAGCGCTTCGTTCAATTCCTATTCCCACAGCTTTTCGGGAATGAGCCTGCAATACCTCCTATTTTGGGGCATGGATAGCGGGCTACTTTTGTTGCGCGAGCGCAAACGAGGCGTCTGGAGGCGGCTCCGATCCGCCCCTGTGCCACTTTCGCTGCTCCTTTTGGGACGGATCGTCTCGACGACCCTTGTCGCTTTCGCCCAGGTCCTTTTGACGATGGGCTTTGCTTGGGCGTTTTGTGGGGTTACCCTCCAGGGATCGTACCTTGGTTTTGTGATTATGGCGCTTTCCGCTTCGCTAATGGCCGCCACGATGGGAATGCTGGTCGCCGTAATGGGACAGTCCGAAGCAAGGGCACGCAACCTGGCGATCGTCGCCATATTGGGAATGTCCATGATTGGTGGCTATTGGCTCCCATCGTTTCTGTTGCCTGAATGGGTGAAACTCGGCTCGATGGCGTTTCCGACCACCTGGGCCCTACGCGGTTTTGAGGGGATCTTTTGGACCGGAGCCAATTTGTGGGAAACCTGTCGTTGCGCGCTGATTGTTTCCGCCTATAGCGTTGCCGCGCTGGTGATTGCTTTTTGGTGGCTGGCCCGTCAGGAAACCCACGGAATCCTTGAGAAAGGACAATCATGATCCGGTTTGTTGTCCTTACGATGGTTTTGATTTGTGCAACGGGTTTATTCCGTGGCCAGGCAATGGCCCAAGGTCCAACCACCGCAGCTCCCAGGGAGGCGCCCATCAAGGATTCCAATCTCAAGGAATCCTTCTTTGGACAAACAGTCGGGACGGGAATTCGGGGCTTTGATTCTCCGGGAAAAGGGCAACTTTCCCCGCTTCAGCCCGCCCCTGCCCCTCCCCTTGCGTTCGAAGACCAATTTGCCCGTACCCATCGGATCAATGAATTTCCTGGAGATATTCTTGTCCTGATTTATGGCGACCGGGCCAGCGCCGATGCCAACCGCGCTTTGGGCGAGACAATCCATCTTGCGTTTCATCCCGAATCGCGTGGGAAACAGGCCACTGCGGCGAAGACGCCACCCCTCAGAGTCAAAGGCCAAACCCAAGGCTCCCGCACACCCGAAGTGCACGCCATACCCGTCGCGGTGATTGGCCGCGTACCTTCCTTTGCGAAGGGACTCATCCAGAACCGCTTCAAAGCCGCCGTGTCCGACACACCCGTCTGGCTCGACTTTGAAGATCGGTTAAAAAATACTTGGGGGATTGTCGAAGGACATCCGAATCTTGTGGTGATCGACCACTCGGCCCGCATGCGCACCAAGGGATCCGGTCAACTAAGCCCACCCCAGATCCAGCAACTTGTCGACACGATCGAGGTGCTTCGTCGCGAGTCGCTCAAGCTTCCCTAACTGGTTGCGCTAACGGCTTCCCATGAACTGGGTCCGGATAATCTCGTTTTCAATTCCTTCATGATTGCTAATTTAGGTCTTTGGCGGGCACAAATATCCCGTGAAAGCCCGCCGGAATGCGCCGTGGCAGGTGGATTCGCGCGAGCGGTTCCTTGTCAAAGCTTTTCGCGTCCACAATCCAAAGCTCCGCGGGTTTGCCTGATTCGGGCTGGGCAAGGGTGATCAGGTGCCCCTCATCTTCTGTGATGGATTCGGTGGCAGATTTAGGGGCGGGGACAAAAACAGGCTCGCCACAGGCCCAACCGCTGGGCATGGGCAAACGGCTTGTCGTAACCTGTTTCAGGTCGTGTTTGCGCAAGCCAGCAAAGTCCGTCTCCATCGTGTAGCCGAAACGGGTTGGTTGACCGATTCGTGAATCCGCGACCCGGGGCATGTCGGTTCCTGGATCATCCAGTTGGGTCTCGCGGACCTTTCCGGACAAAATATCGATCTCATACTTGTACAATTGGGGACGGTCTCCGGGCGCGGGATCGTTTGCCTTTCCCGCGAGAACATCCGCCGGATAAGTCGGCATGCGACACGCAACAAGGACCACTTTGCCCGGTTCCTGCCAAGCGTTAAGCGTGTGAAAGACCGAGGCGGTGGTGATCGGAAACCAAAGTGCATTTCCACCTTTTCGCGGAATCAGACCGATGCGCGAAGGGAACCGGGGCTCCCAGGCGATGACCCCTTTGCCCAGTGCGAGATTGGAGAACGAAAAGGTTTGGGGCAAATCGAGAAAGACCGCGTAATCGGGCGTGATGGCGAAATCATGAATCATGATCGAACGGGGGAGGTCGATATCGCTCTGGCGGGTTAGCACCCCTTTGGCGTCCATGATCCCCATGCGCAGGTAAGGTTTGACGGGTCCATAGCCAAAAAAGACCATCTCGCCTGTGACCGGATCGACCTTGGGGTGGGCGGTGAAGGATCCTTTCCAGGCGTCGCGAAAGGTTTCCCTGCCAAGGGTTTTCAGAGTTTTGGGATCGATCGTGTGCGGTGATCCCCCCTCCCAGAGGGCAAGAAGCTTCCCCTGATGCCAACAAAGCGAAGTGTTGGCAGCATTTTTATATCCGTCTTGTCCTAAAGCGACCTTGGCAAGGTCGGGCATCTCCATCAGGCCGGGATAGATCGCTTTGTTCGCTTTTTGCTCCTCGACAAAGCCTGCCGTCTGGACCCAGCGGCAACCATAGCGCGCCGGGTGACGGGTATCGGTGGGATCAAGCCACACGCCATGAACCATGCCATCGCCATCAAACCAGTGATAGCGCCCCTTGGGAGCAAAGTGCGGATTGGGACCATTGCGAAGGTAAACGCCCCTCAAGTTTTCCGGAATCTTTCCCGTAACCCTGAGCGGGTCCCCACCGCCGATGGAAAGTTCCGAATCGACAGGAGCGTAAATCCCTTGGAGGAATTGGGACTTGGTATCCGGTCCAGCTGCAAAAGCTTTCCCCAAGGCCCCTCCGGCCATCACCCCGGGAACCAGACCCGAGGCTGTCGCAAGGAATTTTCGGCGATCAAACTCGGACGGGGAAAGGTTCATGGATCGCGCCTGAATCGGGTTGGCTTGTTGGCATCAGGGTTTGGAAAAGGTCTAACGATTTCCATGGTCGGTGCCCTCCCCCTGAAACAATCATTGTACTGCGAACCAATATACCTCAAGCCACAAGATTTCCCGAAGTGGATACAGACCACAACACCAGACCCAATCCGCTTCACCCATCCACCTTTATCGAATGGGTTGGATCATCAAGCCAAAGACAAAGGATCCAATCAGAATCAAAAGGGGAATGGAAAATAGTGTCCCCATGATGATGCCAAAAACGGCCCGGGCCATGCCATGATTTTTTGGATTTCGGCGAATATCCCGAATCGCAATGACTCCTGTCAGGATCGCAAAAGGCGCGGGCAATATCAACACCGAGATCAGGCCAAGGTAGCCTGACGCTATGGCCCATCCGGAAACGCCCACCGGAGCAAGCAGCCGCATCCCCGCATCATCTCCGGAAAGGGTGGATCCGCCAGGGGGTGTGAAAGGCAAAAACCTTAAGCGGCTTGCGGGAACCCAATCAGGGAGGCCCTCCTTCCAGACGAGGGTTTCCGCATCGACTTCGCCGATTTCGGCCAATTCGGCCATCCGTTCCCGAGTCACGGGCCCATTGTGTTGGCCGTTTTTTTCGTAATACCAGATGCGATTTTGGGGCAATTCAGGAGACTCACCTGACATCTGAACTCTCCAGGGGCAATGGTGCTGGGGATTTTCGCTTAGTTCCCCAGATAACTTAATGTGGTAATCGGACTCTTTACAGTAGTATTTGCAGTATTCCCATCCATTAACCAATTACAAAGTTTCTAACTACCCAACAGGCGGTAAGCAGGCTATCCATCCCACTAGCCAACCCTTTCAATCGACCAGACAACCACATCCACCCCGGAAGAGAAGTGAAGCAGGGGTGTTTGGTCGCCCACGGAAAGCCCATGGGTTTCCAACAGGGGGTTGGGGGAAACCGACCCTTCCGCTTGTTGGAGCGGCCAGGGGGCATGATTGATCTCTCCCCGGAAGAGCTTTTCCCCAAAATAGCCGCCTTTGGGTGACTTGGCATAAAGGCAATAACGCTCCACCAGAAACGCCTCAAGCGTTCCGGGTTGGGCCTCGAACACCTCGGATATTGGTCGGTAATGGGCCTCGAAGAGGGCCTTGGGGCCCGATCCGGTTCGGCGTGATACAAAACCAAATCCGTCCGGTCCGGACGGGAAACGGTAATTGGAATGAATATCCATTTTGGCATGGTAATACGGGAGGTGAAACAGGGCCCGGGCCGCCAACACCGCCAAAAGATTGGACGCATCCAGACTCAGGAACCAGACGCCCGGTTTCCCCTCATATTCGACATAAAGCCTCACATTGAGTTCCGGGAACGCGGAAATCCCGGGAATGTCGGGAAATGGACGGCGCATCACGCCAGTCATCCGGAACGGAACCACTCCGACCCAGGAAGTGCCGCCGAATTCCTGAATGGTCAATTCCGGTGGGACGAGGGGACGCAATTGGGAAACGGGGACGGGATAGTGGGCGAAAAGCAGGTCTTTCCACTGTTGTCGCCAAGTCCAGGCGGTGGAAGGAACCGGCCAGGGGCGATGATCGACTCGGTGAAGGGCCGGATGCATGACAGGCCTCTGGTCAGAATACCTTTGAGCAGGGCCCAGGTTTCCCGGGCACCTCCCTCTTTTTACCTTTTTAAACCCGGGAACAGATTATCCTTTCCCTTTTTTCCCAATTGTGCTACCTGATTCCCGGACCAGGGGGATTTGTGGCATGGGAACTTTTCCTTCTGTTTTCCCAACATTTGCAAAACCGGCATGGATTGTGTCTTTGAGACCAACCAGTCCCCTTTTTCCTTGGCAATAGAGCCGTTTGTAGTTAAGATAACTCAATGCGAAACAACCCCCTTCTTGGCCTACTTCTCCTTCTTCAACCCTGAAACCGGGTCCGGGGCGTGTTTTTTCGCGAAACGAGCAGGCCCCGGAATACGATCCGGGGCTTTTTTTGTTGGATGAATTGCAGGTTTTGGGGGGGCGTTCCTAGCCAAGGGATGAGACCATGGAAGCGAATCGCGTTTTGATTTTCGATACCACTCTGCGCGATGGGGAGCAATCCCCCGGCGCCAGCATGAACCTTGCGGAAAAGCTCCAGGTGGCCCATGCCCTTGATGAACTGGGTGTCGACATCATCGAGGCCGGGTTCCCCATTGCCTCACCAGGGGACTTTGAGGCCGTTCGTGAAATCGCCCGCCAGGTACAAAGGCCGACCATTTGTGGTCTTGCGCGGTGTAACGCCGGCGACATCGATCGCGCCGCCGAAGCCCTCAAGGGACACCCACGCGGACGCATCCATGTGTTTCTCGCCACCAGCGCCATCCACCGCGAATTCAAACTCCGCATGGCCAAGGAAGAGATCATTCGCCGGGCTGTCGATGGCGTCAAACGAGCCAAGGACCATGGGTTTGATATCGAATTCAGCCCCGAGGACGCCGCTCGAACCGAACTCGACTTTTTGGCCGAAGTGGTCGAACGGACGATCGAGGCGGGCGCCACCACCGTCAACATTCCCGACACCGTCGGCTATGCCGTTCCGAGCCAATACGCCAACGCCATCTCCCACCTCAAGCGCCATGTCTCGAACATCGACAAAGCGATCATCTCCGTGCATTGTCACAACGACCTTGGAATGGCCGTCGCCAACACTCTGACCGCGCTGGAACAGGGCGCCCGGCAGATCGAATGCACCATCAACGGCCTTGGCGAGCGGGCGGGGAACTGCGCGTTGGAAGAGGTCGTCATGGCCCTTCGCACGCGCAAGGACTATTTCGGCCTCGAAACCGCCATCCATACCAAAAAGCTTTACGCCACCAGCCGCCTGGTTAGCCATGTCACCGGGATCGTGGTTCAGCGCAACAAGGCAATCGTTGGCCAAAACGCCTTCGCCCACGAATCCGGAATCCATCAGGACGGAATGCTCAAGGAGCGTTCAACCTATGAGATCATGAATCCCGAGGATGTTGGTGTTCCCAAGACCGAACTGGTCCTGGGCAAGCATTCGGGACGCCACGCCCTGAAGCAGCGAATCCTCGATCTGGGGTACCACCTGAACGATTCCCAGCTGGAAAAGATCTACGACGGATTCAAGGTTTTGGCGGATCGGAAAAAAACGATTTACAACGCAGACATCGAAGCACTTTGCGAAAACCAGATCCATCGCGCCGAACTCCAGGAAGAGTCACAATCCAATACCTGGACCCTTGAAGCGATCACCTGCAACGCGGGTTCGGCGACGATCCCCTCGGCCGTGGTTTGCCTTTGGCATCAGGATGGGCGGGTCGTCCGTGACAGCTCCATTGGCGATGGGCCGATTGACGCGGTGTTCCAGGCCATCGAGCGGATCACCGGCGTTAATGTAATGCTCAAGGATTACCGACTCCGAAGCGTCACCGTGGGCGAAGATGCCCAAGGCGAGGCCCATGTCGAGGTCGACCACGAAGGGCGAAGCCTCACCGGTCGGGCCGTGTCGACCGATGTGATCGAGGCTTCGGCGATGGCGTTCCTCCAGGTGATCAACCGCGTGCTTCGCACCAAGGG
>CAMBMH010000138.1 GCA_945868575.1 Singulisphaera sp. GP187
GGCATCCTTTCCTGGCGGGAGTCCTTCTTCGATCTGGAAACCCAGGTGGTCCGCTATCTTTATGTGGCTCTGAACGGACTAAGCGGAATAGACTATCTGGCGACCGGAAACCCTATCGGAATCGCTTTGGCGCCACTCATGACCATTGCGCCCGATAAAGTGGCTTGGTTGGGGGCGGAAGCGCTTGGGACCATTGCCCGGTCCAACCGGACCGATGCGGAAAAATTCCTCCTGGGCGAGTTCATTCAGGCGAACCTCCCCCTGTACGATGCCCAAAAACAGGCGTTTAAAGACCTCCTGGCCACGGAAACCTATGCGGAAATCGCAAACATGAACCAGACCAGTTATGAAAAAGGCGTCCAACAGGGGCTAATCACCGCGGTTCTGGCTTCGCTCGAAGGGCGTTTTGACAACATCTCCGTGGAAACTTCCGAAAAAGTTGCCTCCCTCGACCAACCCGAGCTCCTTTCCCTCTTACGAGCCATTCCACGAGCCGACCTGATCGAAGACCTCCCCCTGATCGAAGATCTTGCCGTTGAGGAATAATTGTGGTTCATTAGGGCCCGGCTTGATCCCGACGGGCGGTTCGGCCGATGATTAACGCTTCGCGAATTGCCGCTATGGTTGGCACTTGGGGGCCCGGAATGTTCCGCATGCTTTTGGTTCTCTGTTTGTTGCCCCTTTTGGGTTGTGGTCCGGATAAGAAACCTGATCAAAAGGCGGAAAAGCCCGAAGCTGCTGCCCCCGATCTGGGACAGTCTTTCGAACAGGCGACCCGCTCCGCGGACGATCCACCCAAGGATGCTCCCAAACCGGTCGATCAGACAATGACCAAAAAATCCGCCTTCAAGGTGGTCGAACAGGTTAAAGAGGTCTGGCCCAAAATTTCCCTGACCGATGCGGCGGGCAAACCCCGCCCGATCCGCGTCCGGATAGAAACTTCGTTGGGCCCAATCGTTTTGGAGCTTCGTCCAGACTGGGCCCCCAATCATGTGCGCAATTTCTTGGCGCTGGCCCGGGTGGGCTATTTTGATGGTCTTCGGGTGGAGCGGATCACCCAAATGGAAACCCCCCAGGGTCCCCGCGTCAGCTGGTTGGAAGCGGGCTGCCCATTGGGCGATGGAAAAATCCCCTCCGGATGCATCGGTTATTGGCTTCGGGATGAAAAAGTTCCAGCTGAGGCCGCGGGAGAGGGTCTGGTCGGCGCCTGTCGCGATGGCCCGGCCGATTCCGGTGCCACCCGCTTCTTTCTGTCGTTACAGTCCCAACGAGCCGAGGGGGATGATCGCACTTTCTTCGGACGGGTGGTGCAGGGAATGGAAATTGTGCGTAAGATAAGTCTTAGGCCGGTCATCGTCTTGGAGGATGAGCCGCCTGGTAGCTACTCCCCTGAAACGCCCGTCGAGATTCTCCGGGTGGTTGAGGAAATGGCAAATCCGGGTGCGACTCTTCCCAAACCCTGACCGGTCGACCCATTCTGGCAACGGACGGGGCCTTTTGGCCGCGTCGGGGCGCCGGGAGGGGACCCACGCGAAGGAAAGTCTTGAACCTGGTCAGGCCGGAAGGAGCAGCCATAAGGGACCGTACCTTGCGCAGTGGATGATCCTCTTCCGGCGCCGCGCCGCGGCCCCTTTTCTTCTTTGTCTTCCCTACAATTTCCCCAAGCGACCTTTTTTGATGCGGATGTTTGCATCCGTTCCCCAATGTCTGACTTTCCCTGAAGCGGACAGCTTTTGAGGGGTGTGAGTTACCTTGGCCGATCCGTCTTCCAATTACACCGTCATCGCCCGCCGTTACCGCCCGGTGGGTTTTGAGGATTTGATCGGGCAGGAGCATGTTGCCAACGCCCTGAAAAACGCGGTCTCTTCCGGCCGCATTGCCCATGCGTATCTGTTCACAGGCGTGCGCGGAGTCGGAAAGACCTCAGTCGCCCGGATCATGGCCCGGGCGCTCAACTGTGTCAAAGGGCCAACCCCCGAACCTTGTGGAACTTGTGAGATCTGCAAAGCCATCACGGCGGGCGAGGATGTCGATGTCCTGGAGATCGACGGCGCTTCCAATCGCGGTATCGACCGGATCCGCGAAATCCGGGCCAATGTCCAATACCTTCCCAGTCGCGCCCGTTTCAAAATCTACATCATCGACGAAGTCCACATGCTGACCGAGGAGGCGTTCAACGCCCTCCTCAAAACGCTCGAAGAACCCCCCCCACATGTGAAGTTTTTCTTCGCCACGACTGATCCCCAGGAAATCCCGATCACCATCCTAAGTCGATGCCAGCGCTTTAATCTCGCCGGCATCGCCCAGGACAAGATCCTTGAACATCTCAAGCGCATTGTCACCAAGGAAAAGATGAAGGCGGATGAGGATGCCCTGCGTCTCATTGCCCGTCGCGCTTCGGGATCGATGCGCGATGCGCAATCGCTTTTGGACCAACTCCTTGCCTTCTCCGGGGGCGAGCTGACCACCGATTCGGTCCGCCAACTCCTTGGCTCGGCCGATGATGAGCGGATGGGACAGATCGCCGCGGCGATCATCGCCGATGATGTTTCCGGGCTTTTGCGTCTGGTCGAGCTTTGCGCCTCCGAGGGACTTCCCCTTGTGGAGCTTCTCGATCAGCTCATCGCCTATTGGCGCGATCTGATGGCGATCCAGGTGGCAGGCGATCAGGCTCCCGGTCTTACCATCGGGCCCGGACTCAAAGCCAAGGTCATCGAACAGGCCAAGGGGCTATCGCTTGACCAGATCACCGCCGGGATGGACTTGTTGGCGGCCACCCGTCAAAAGCTCAAGTTTTCGCCTTTGCCGAGGGCTTTGGTCGAGGTTGCACTGGTTCGCTTGGCCCGGCTGAAGGACCTGATCCCCCTGAGCCAACTGGCCCAGGCCGTCAGCCAGGGAACAATGCGTGCCAGCACCGCAAGCCCGGCGCAAACCGCCCCGCCGCAACAGCGCCCCGCGGCAACCGCCATGAGCTATACGGCCTCGGGCCCCGTAAAAAAAAACGACCTGAAGCCACCTGATAGCCCGCCTGCGGTGTCTTCCGCCCGTTCCACGCCCCCGGCACCCGCCCCGATGCACCGCCAAATGGGTTTGGCGCTCGAAGCCGATTCGCTGATTTCCGTCTGGGCCGAAACCCTTTCCGCCGTGGGTGGTCTCCACGAACGCGAACTGCGCCGTGGCACACCCAGGCTTCTGGGCGAGCGGGCCATCGTGCTCAGCTTTGGCGCCGGGCTCGAAAATTCTTGGTCCTATTGCAACGAAGGTCCACGGATTAAACGCGTTGAAGAAGCGCTCAAATCCGTTACAGGTGATGAATGCTCCATCCGTTTCGAACGCGATGGCTCCGTCCCCGAGGTGGCCGTTCCGGATGCCCCTGTTGTCGCGACCATCGACAAACAACAAGTAAGCGCCGCCCGCGAAGCGATGGCCCGCGCCGAACTGAACCCTGTTGTAAAACGCGCGGTCGAACTCTTTGATGGAAAAATCGTCCGCGTCGATGAGGGGTTTGGCGAAGAATAAAGACCGACAGCCTTTTTGGATCGCCTTTGGTCCTACTCCCCCAGAATCCGGTGGGCGTGGTCGGAACTCTTGGCATACCACGATCCCTGACGGAATGGGCGGACCTGGATGCCGCTTGGAATTTGCACCCCGTTGGAATCTTTTACTCCGGATCCATGGCTATCGATGATGAGGGGCGTCCCATCGGGCGATTGCCCCCACTCTCCCAGCCACATGATCACATGGGAAATGTTCCCTGCGTTGCTTCGGACATAAATCAGGTCGGCGGGCTTGAGCGCCTTTTGCCACTCTTCCACGGAACCTTGTCCGTGAATCGTCTTGATCCGGATGGTGCGCCCCGATCCATGAATCGGTGCTTCGGTGATTTCCGCTTGTTTGTGGACATCCGAATTGAGGGAAATACCCAGTCCCTGATTGTAAATGAACGATGTGAAATTCGAGCAGTCCAGCCCTTTTCCGGCATGTTTGGTTTCGCCTGCTTCGGGCGTGTGGTATCCCTCCGGCGGGTTCCAGTCAGGAATGTGGTGATGGCGATAGGCATACCCCTTATAGCGTAGTGCCGTGGCAATTATCCGGGCTCGTTGCCAATCTCCCGATTTTCCTTTGGCATACTCCGGCGGGGAATATTTGCGGGGTCGTGGACCCCAGGAACCAAGCTTTTTTTTAAGGCTTGGGGAATTCCATTCCCGAAACGGGGTCTCGGACTCCTCGTGGGCCTCGCCTCGCGGTCCCTTAAGCAAGTCCGGAATCAGCTCCTCAGTCGACCAGGGGAGCTTCACCGAATAGGGGGAGTTGTACCCTTCCGCCTCGGGATACCCCTGAGCCTGAGTCGATAAATCGCCATTTGAAAGCCCCAGGCAAACGGCGGAACCGATCGCAACCATCGCAACGCAAATCCGTCGAAGCATAGCGCATTCCCCCAAACGAACGTAAAGCCGCCAGAGAGATCCTAACGCAGATCGGTATTTCGGCGAACAGGGGAACTTGTTCCAATAGGCCCAAAGGGCAATTTCCACAGGTACCCGGTAAGGGACTTTGGATATTAAAAGTATGCGAGGTGATATAATGCGTTTGGCCAAATCGCAGACGCTCGGTTTATTGGTACTCTGTTGCAGCTACATTGCCTTGGCGAGCGCCCAAGGTCCGACAAGTCCCACAACCAATCCACCTCGTTATATCCCATCAGCACCAAGTGTACCTTCCACCCAGGTACCCCCTTTGGATTCCAACAAAACATCGCCCGCTCGGACATCGAATGGTGCTCCTGCTTTGGGTGCTACCCCCAAGCCGGTCCCTGCCGCTCCGAAGGCCCTGCTCCCAGTCAACATGGACATGGTCCTTTCCCGGGAAACTCCACGCAAATTGCTGGAAACGTTTTACTTTGCGGTCGAAGGCGCCGATTTCCGCCCGGATCTCCTTGCGACCGCGGCCCAATGTCTCGACAACCGGATTCTGATGGCGGATGCGAACAATCTGGCGCTTTTCGCCGTCCATCTCAGCGAGGTTCTTGACCATTTTGACATCTCTCATATAGCTGCTCCCGACAAACCTGCCGGCAATTCGTTCGTTCTCCTCAAGGAGAAGGAATTCCAGATCACCATGCGTGAAATTCCCGGTGATGGGTGGAAATTCGATGCGGAAACGGTGATCGCGATTCCGGAAATGCGCCGTGACCTGACTCCTTTGCGGTCGGCGATGGGTGGTCAGGTCAAAGGGATGGTCGATGGCAGGCAAAGTCCCGAAGCCACCGCCCGGACTTTCCGCGCCGCCATCGCCCGGGGAGATTTTCTTGACGCTGCATCCTGTATTGATTCCACGGGTTACACATCGAGGCGCTGGGTCATGGAAGGGCCCGGCATCGCCCGGCAGCTCGCCTTGATCATCCAGCGATGTGGTTTTGTTTTCGCCAACGAATTTCCCAACGACTCCAACGGACCTCGCTATACCTGGTTCGCCTCACCCCAGGGAATGATCTCGCTGGTAAGGGTCGCCAATTCCGCCGATGGCAAGGAGGGATGGGTATTTGACAGGACAACCATCCAATCACTACCTTCCCTGCTTCAGGCCATGAGGAAAATGCCTCCCGACCCAAGATGGACCCGGTTGGGCCTGGCACTCGACGACTCCATCCTTCGCGACGAGAGGATTATACAAAAGACAAAAAAAGGCGAGGCAATCCTCGAATCCAACAAGCGCCCAGAGGGCCTGCCAGTCGGTCTTGAAACCCCCAAAGCAACGCTGGACACATTCTTCAAGGAAATCGAGCGAACAAGGGTCACAAGCAAAGCAAGCACATCCCTCGAAGCGTGTCTCGACCTTGAACCCGCCCGTAAAAGACTTGGTGTCAATGTCCGGGCTGGCCGCGCGGGAATCATGCTCGACGCGATCCTTCGCAGCTTTGAACTCGACACTACCGTCGTGTCGGATGTTTGGAATGATGACCCCCAAACCCTCAAAGGCCCCAACGGCGCCGAAGTCACCCTTAGGCGAACCGAGGACGGATCGTGGAAATTTGATTTTGACACGCTGATCCGCATGCCAGACATGTTTTCCAAACTTGGGCCGGGAATGAAAAATGCCCGGGAAAAGCTTCACGACTATGACACCCCAAGAAATACTTTCACCACATTTGAATGGTCGATGTATCAGGGCAAATTCAATCCATCCGAAATCCAGGCTGCCGTGGATTGCCTCGACCTTTCGGGAGTTCCACTTGCCGCCCGTGATACCATCGCGCCCAGACTTGCATGGAAAATCCGCTATATCATGGATCATGAAAATGTCTATTCCGGTCAGGCGCTCGGATCCACCACCAGGCGTTTCAATATCCCCCAACTGATATCCAATTTACCCGATGGCAGACGCTGGTCACCCTATCGCGACGAGAGAGGCGATGCCCTGGTGATATCCCGAATGGCGGATGGACCACGAAAAGACAAATGGCTCTTCTCCGCGGACAGCCTGGACCGATGTGAAAGGCTTTTCCACAAAGTCATCGGCCTTGATATCCTTGACGAGGTGGCTAACGCGTATCCCCGGGAAAGTGATCCCAAAGACCGAATCGCCTATTGGTACCGTGAAGGCCCAACCTTTTTCGAATGCCCCGCCGTATGGATGCACCTTAGAATGAGTCCGTTTTGGCGCGCCATGACCATAGGCGACATCACCATTGGACTCGAGCGATGGCAATGGGTCGGTCTGATCCTTTGCTTTGTCCTATCGTATCTTGTCGGATGGTTGGGAACCCAGTGCATCAACCTGGTCGTGCTTTTTGGTTTATCCAGATTGCGAAATACCCTGCCCAGGGGCACGGTTTTCCAAAGACTTGGACCCATCCGGGTCATCTTCGGATTTGCCATGCTCCTCTATGGAATCGAATGTCTCGATCTCCCCATGAAAATCGAGATCGCGCTTCTTCCCATATGCAAGACCGTCTGGGCTCTTCTTCTCCTTTGGACCTCGCTTGGAATCATCGACCTCGGCCGTGACCTTTACTCACACCGCCATGACAACGAAGGCTCAAGCAGCTTCCAGGATTTGTTGTTGCCCACAGTAGTGGGACTGATCAAAGCGTTCTTTATCCTGGGATTTGGATACTATCTCATTCGCCTTATGGGTGACGAGGACCTTCTTGGTCGCATCCTGGCCGGTGTCGGTATTCTTACACTGGGTGTGTCGCTCGCCGCACAGGACGCCATCAAAAACTATTTTGGCACCTTGCTTCTTGCTTCCGAGCGTCCCTTCCGCATCGGCGACCGGGTTCGTCTTGAAAAAGCCGAGGGTGTCATCGAACGGGTGGGCTATCGCTCGACCCGTATCCGGACAGACAAGGGTTCACTCATCACCCTGCCCAATTCCAAAGTGATCGAAGGCGCGGTTGAAAACCTCGGCAGACGCAACCGCCACTTTGAACGCATGGCCTTGCCGCTTTCCTCCATGCCAACCGAGGCAAACGCTGAAATCCTTGAAAATGAAATCAAAGCCATCCTTCGCACACTTTGCCCGAAGGTGAAAAAACCGCCTTTCGCGGACATTATCATGGGTGAATCGGGCGCGATGCTTGTGATCAATGCCTGGGTTCCCGGATGGGGTGGCGCCGCAGCGATCCAGTCCCGTGACAAACTCCTGGTTCAGATTGCTTCCGTGGTCGCCGCCCATGGATTGGTCATTACCGGCCCACCACAATCTCCCGTTACGGTTTCCATCACGCCGCAGCAATCCCTGATCAAATCCATCTAGAACAAGCCAGATCCCTTCTTTTGAGTGGGATCCTCCGAGTCATAACAGGCCCCCCGGAAGGCATCCTCCCGGGGGCGTTTTTCATTCCCCGGCAGGTGTGATGATCCCTTTTGCGCTCCGGTCGCGGACATTGGCCAAGGTTTGATCCATAATCAGTTCGCCATTGCGGAAAACCACCCGCATCTGATCTTCCCGGGGATCACTTGCGGGCACAGTCTTCAAATACGATCCGGTATGAGTCTGTTCCATTACCAGCTTCAGTCGTCCCGATTTGGATCGTTTTCCCGAATCCGTGATCGGTTGCTTGAAGACATCCCGTTCCTTGCCGTCAACTCGGGCCGAGGAACACTTGAAGGCGAAACGCTGCGTATCCCGGTTCAATTTCTGAAGCAATCCGCCCCCACTTCCAAAAGTCAGATTGTCCGCCGACCAACCCGCATCCTGCATCGCCGAAAGGATTCGCCCCAACATGGCAAAATCGATCCCATCCCCCTGGATCACACGAACCTTGGGGCAAAGGACCCGATACCCTTTGCTGTTGATGGAGAACCCGAACTTCTCCGCGAGGATCTCAAGCACCCGGACCACAACCGTGGGGGGATCGCCCGAATCCGGTCGGACCACCAACACTCCATCCCGCGCAAGAACCTCTTCCTTGAGGACTCCTCCCCAGATCTCGGCGCAACAGTTGAAGATGTCGTAGCTGTCGCTGACGGTGGCCACGAGACCGGTTGGATATTGCCTGAGCATGTTGCGACATGCGTCCACTTCGTGCTCCCGCCCCCAGGCGGTGATGGTGCTGTGCTCAGCCGCAGGAATCGAAAATCCCGCCATCGGCTCGTGATAAAATTTTCGAAGCCAGACAAGCCCGGCGACGGTGTCGGTTCCCCGAAAATTGACCAGATGCGCACCGGCTCCAATTGCCGCCTGTTCCGGACAGGTGACCCCGCGAAAGCCAAAATCGTGCAATTTGAAATCAATCAGGGAAGGGTCCCCGGTTTCGGCGAGGTAATGGGCAATCACCCCTTTCATCGCGCGGCTTTGTGTCGCCACGGTGGAGGGGTACCAGACCTGCACCAATAGGGTCTCCAGATAATTGGTTAGCCAATACGCCTCGGGATCGGTGTTCTCGGCCGTCATCAGCACATTCGATTCCCCGATGATCGTCCCTTCGGGAGCCGCCTTGATCTCCACGGGAAGCCGCCCGTCATGCTTGTTGAGAATGTGTTCCCAACCGGCCCGGTGAAACATCGGCATGCCAAAATGCGCCCGGAAAAGTTCATCGGCCTCATCGATTTTTTGTTGGGTGACGACCGGCCCGACCAGATACTGTTTCAGCCAATATTGCAGACCAAAAAAGAGGGTTTCCGGATAGGTGCTTCCCGAGCGCGACTCGAAATAGGAATAGACATTTTCCGTGTCGGGGGGATACTGCCGGTAATGGCTGACCTTGTAGCTGTCGGTCAGCCAGCAGATATTGTTGAGCCAGTCCATGAGTCCCCCAAACTTGTACGCGATGGTGTCGCGACTCCCAATCCTCTCAATCTGCCAATCCGCAAGCGGATTTCCAGACGGTCAGAAGAGAATCGGGTGCGGTTGACCCCAGGAACTGGACAGGCCACCAAGCAATTCCTTCCCTGACAAAGGAGGTTTCTGACATGGGGAACACCTGCCGAAACATGTTGTTTGGTGAATCAATTAATGGATTACCCAGGGGGAAAATCATTGCTTTGCTACCCACGATTTTTGTCCAACGATTGGGGTCCACCTTAGTTTGTCAGAAGTGGTAGCGAAACTAATTGACAATTGTGCTGTGTTAAACACGATAGACGAACATGGAATGACGAACCTTCACGAGGCAGCGGCAAATGGGGATGCATTAACGGTACTTCAATTGCTTCTATCTGGGGCGAGTGTGAATGCGCCTTCGGTTGAAGGTGTTACCCCCCTGATGTGCGCTTCTGCGTGGGGACATGTTGAAGTAGCCAAAATCCTCATTGAACATGGTGCCAATATTGATCTAACCGATAGAAGGGGTGCGACTGCTTTTGAAATAGCGGGTGAAAAAGGTGAGAATCATTTGGCCTCGTTTCTCCATGAAGCAAAGACAAGAAGAAACGGAAAATGGGAAGAGTAACTGTGTCCCTCCACACCAAACCCTGACCAGCGATCCAATACTCAACTTTCGCTTCAATCCCATTTCACCAGGCTCCACCCCCGGGAACGCTTCTCCCCCCCGGGGAACACCAGTCCCAATTATCTTGAGACGGGTTGAAGTGCTTTTCCGTTTTGGGGTCCGGGTTGCGATTGAGGGCGCGTTTCCCCAAAATCCCTTTTCGGTTCGGGTCGATTTTCCGCCCCCGGTTCCGTTCGGGAATTCATTTCGCGCCGGGAGGCACCATATCCGCCACCGGAAGGCGCCGCCTTGGTGTTGCCCCCGCCATTGGAATGTCCCCCACCATTTTGGGAGTGGCGGACAAACTGTTTGCGAACCGGATCGAAGTCCAGCCATTGGGGTGTTTGC
>CAMBMH010000139.1:0-10196 GCA_945868575.1 Singulisphaera sp. GP187
CATAGTTTACAGTGCCGCAGGCAACTTTTCCGCCACTACAAATACTACAAGTAGTACCTGGCAATACGGGACCTTTAATTCCCCAAGCTCGACCAGTTTTTTGATCAACAGCAATCATGGAACAACAAGTGGACTTAATTGGTGGCTAAATAACACTACAGTTACATCTCCTAATATTGTCTATAATCCAACTTCCAGTCCAATTTCCCAATTCACTTATACTATTCAATCAGGCCAACTAGGGCTCCACCCGGGTGCTTTGGGAGAAAAGGCCGTCATACGATTTATGGCCCCGACCGCGGGTGTTTACGCTCTAAATGCTTCTTTTGTTGGGGTTAATTACCCAACCACAAGCACTGACGCCACAATTCTCAAAAACGGCACATCAATTTTTTCATCAAATATTAGCTACGGAGTGGTTACCAGTAATTCCCAAACAGTGAATTTATTGGCAGGGGACACGATTGATTTTGCGATTGGATATGGTTCAAATCAGACTTATTATGGCGATATGACCGGGATGACGGCGACCTTGCAAGCGGTCCCGGAACCGATGACCATCGTATTATTTTCGCTTGGCATTCTATTGTTGGTAGCCATTCAATACCGGCCCAAACACCATGTTTTTGCCGGGTAGATGATTTGCCGAAGGCGGCAAACACCGTGCTTGGGTGTAGACTGGGCCAGGTTGGCGGTGGGCGAAATCGGGTTGTCTCAAAGGTTTATTTGACCCTCACTTGTTTTGGAATTTGAAGTTATCCCTGCGGCTCAGGAAAACTCCGCCGAACTGGAAAAGAATCCGGGCGGAAATCATCCCGAACCCGGATATATCGTGGTCTGATCTGTTTTGATGGGTTGGATGGATGTTGGCTTCCTAAAAAGGTTCTAGAACAGCTTCCGTTTCCTCAACACAATCAGGCAGATGAAAACCAAAGGCGAATTGGAATCGGAGGTGGGCCATGCCCTCATCCGATTCAAAAAAGAGGTAATGGGACGCGGTCCCCTTTCGGTACGAACTTGGTTGATTGAAGATATGTTGGTGGTTCGCCTTGGTGGGGTGTTGACCGCCCAGGATCAAAAGCTGCTCAAAATCGAGGATCGATCCCAAGGCAGGGACCTGGTCAAACGGGTTCGAATGGAGCTGATCGAAGACTCCCGAACCCTTTTGGACAATCTCATTTTTGAGATTCTTGGCGTCAAAGTGATCAGTATGCATACGGATATCAGCACAAAGACCGGTGAAAGCCTGCTCCTGTTTACGCTGGAATCCAGGGCAATTTATGCCTGAGTGGTCGAATTTTCCTTCAAATCGCTTGACTTTTCAGACCAGGTCGCCGAATAATATTACTATTCCGTAAGGAATCGGGACGGGTCAAAAGCCCGCCAAGGTTCATACGGAAATAGAAAAACGCGCTAATCAGCCTTTTGGATTTGGGTTCAAAAGGAGCAAGGCCGGAAGAAAATTCCCCATACGGGTGGATTCTTCCGGTTTTTTTTGCCAAAATTGCAGGAATTGAACCATGCAAAAGTTGATCCAGGGGATTCACGATTTTCAAAACTCCGACTTTCAACCCATGCAAGGGCTTTTCGAGCAGCTTGCAAAGGGGCAAAACCCGGAGACTCTTTTTATCACCTGTTCCGATTCGCGCATTGATCCCAACCTTTTAACCCGATCAAAACCGGGCGAACTCTTTATCCTTCGCAATGCCGGCAACATTGTCCCACCTCATGGTGCCGCGAATGGAGGCGAGGCGGCAACCATCGAGTTTGCGGTAGCAGGACTTGGTGTCAAAGACATCATTATTTGCGGCCATTCCCATTGCGGTGCCATGAAAGGCCTACTCCAACCCGAAATGGTCGCAACACTTCCGACGGTTGCCTCTTGGTTGTCCCACGCGGAGACCACCAAGCGCATCGTAGGGGAGAATTATCAGCACCTCTCCGGGGACCGACTTGTGACCGCGACGGTTGAGGAGAATGTCCTGGTCCAGTTGGAAAACCTGCGCACCCTCCCTTCGGTGGCCTCGCGGCTTGTCAAAGGCGATTTGCACCTGCACGGCTGGGTTTACAAGATCGAGACAGGCGAGGTTTTCGCATACGAGCCATCCAGTGGCCAATTTGTCCAAATTGCGGAGTATCATTATCCGGAATCTGAGGTGGCCACCCGCCGCAGAACAACCGGACTAATCTAGGGCAGGGTGTGGTTGGCAAGTGGGAGTTGTTTTCCTGGAAGTGAAAAGTGGTAGTCAATGGCAATGGACAAGAACGGCTTCTGGCGGGATTCTTTCGCGCTTAAAGGATCCGTTATAACCCAGGTTTTCCCGCTAATCCTGACCTTTGGTCTGATTTCCGCTGTGATTTGCGTTTTGGACTGGGTGGTGGAACGAGCACTCGATGTGCAAATAGGCCTTGAGGTCGCTCCCCATGAAATTGCCGGGGCGGCACTTGGACTTATGCTCATCCTTCGAACCAATGCAGGGTATGATCGTTGGTGGGAAGCACGCAAACTCTGGGGGGGAATCGTAAACCAGTCCCGAAGCCTTGTGATCAGTGCGCTGTCTTATGGGCCAACCGATCCGGAGTGGCGGGATAATATAGTTCGGTGGACGTCGGTGTTCCCCCACATTGCCCGTTGTAGCCTCCGTGGGCAAAAGCCAAACCCTGAAGTGGTGGATTTGGTGGGTCAGGTACATTATGATGCTATTGCCAATTCGCAACATATGCCCAGTTATGTTATTTATAAAATTGCGACGCTGCTAATGGAAGGGCGTCAGCGATTTCAATTGGATCCTTTTAGTTTTCAGCAAATCGACAAGGAGCGGGCACTTTTGATCGACCATGTTGGTGCATGCGAGAGAATTCTGAAAACCCCTTTGCCTCTTGTCTATTCCATAAAGATTCGCCGATTTATCATGCTGTTTTTGGTTACATTGCCTTTTGCGCTCCTTCACAAGATGGATTTTGAGATGCTGATTCCCCTCATAACCATGCTCGTGGCGTATCCGCTGATTTCGCTCGACCAGATTGGTGTCGAGTTGCAAAATCCCTTTTCAGGATCGAATTTGAATCACCTTCCTTTACGCAACATTGTGGATACCATTCAGGCTAACTTGGCCGGTTTGCAAAAGGCCCAAGAGGATGAGGCCACTTTATTAGCCAAGAGTCCTCGATGACCGGTGGCTATTGGTCCACCAGGCAAAGTTATTTCGATCGTTGTTTTCGGGGATGTTTCGGGTGCGGTTTTTAAAAAATAAAAAAAGCCCCATTTGATGCATGGGGCTTTTGCATAACTATATGTTGTTTTTGATTATGCTATTTAATCGGGGCATCCGGACCGGGAAGTGGCCCAGGCAATGGGCCGACCCCAGGAAGGGGACCGTTGCCTGGTGCAGGTGTCCCGGTTTCAGTGCTGCCAAGGGGAAGCTCGGTTCCTCCCGGGAGACCAGGTTGGGGAAGTATGGTTGGACGCTGGATGGTTCCTGGAGCCACACCACCGAGACCAGGCACAAATCCTGGACGAGTCATGTTGTTGCCTGGAAGGGCTGTTCCGGGTTGAGTTCCCGGAAACACACCAGGAAGGTTCATTCCCCGGTTTTGAATTCCTCCGGTGGGAATCACTATGTTTGGATTTGCCGGGGTTTGTTGGCTGTTTGCCCGGAAACTGGCGATGGAATGGCGCATGATGGACATTCCTGATTGGTTGTCGGGTCGAATGCCCATGGTATAAACAGCAAATTTCCCCGTTTGGGTTTCGGCAACATATAGGGCCGATTGGCCGTTGTTAATCACGCCACAGGTCATCAGAAAATGCACATTTGACCTAGGCGGGATATCAAATTCCTTCACCAGGTCGACCTCAGCCCAGCCCGCGATGGTGCCGGCCAAATGGTCAATTACCGTGCCCATAAGTCGGCCAGTACGGTAATCCAATAGCCAAATACCGTCGCTGGGAACCCGGGGGTTCACCAAAACGGGGCCCGTACAAAGGACATAATCCTCATGGCGATCATTGGCCGCAAGCACTTGCGTCGGGGTGACCCGATACGCGAAAGTAGCGCCTGTGATCCCAAGGATCAGTCCAACACATAACCAGCTAAGCCGTCCGAGGTCTCTCATAATGGCACTCCCTGCCCAAACTTGGCCTTGCCATAACTCCTCTTCTTGTTGGGATCAACCTCAAACTTTCCGGTTCAGCTGGGTCTTGGGTTTGTTGTTGGTCTTTCTTGGGGGATGCTCTTCCGATGGCTCCAACGAAAATCGCTCAAAGGAACAAAACGGCGCCGATTCAGGGAATGTCGAGGAAAGTATCCCTGTTGGGGACCAATCCAGGGAGTTCCCCGAGGTTTCCTTTGTGTTTTGGAATGTCGAGAATTTTTTCGACGACAAAGTGGGCCACCACCATGGGACCGCGGATGTTCCTTATGATCGAATGTTTTCCCAACACCCCGAACTATTCCGGGAAAAATTGGACCATCTGGCGACAGTGCTATTACGAGATAATAACGGTAGGGGTCCTGATATTATCGGCTTGGCGGAGGTGGAAACCCAATCCCGTTCGGTGGAGGCTTTGCGAGACAGGTTAAATCAGGGATTGCCTGCAAATGTTCGCAAATACCAACACATCCAAAGTCGGGACCCGGAGGGGGGCCGCGCGATCATGACCGCGGTTCTAAGCAGAATTCCACTAAATGGTTTTCGGACAACACTTTGGGGCAAGAGGCTTCGCATATTAAAGACCGAAGTGGAAAACCCCATCCCGGGCAAAAAAACGCCCCTGATTCTTGTGGTTAGCCACTGGACTTCCCGGGTTAGTGATAAGGATGGCGATGGCAGGGCCAAATACGGAGACCAGATTCATGGCCAGGTCCGATCCATTCTCACCTCCAATCCCACTGCGGATGTGTTGGTTTGCGGCGATTTTAATGATAATCCCGACGAACCTAGTGTTCGCACCCACCTTATGGCGGTGGAGGGTTCCGGGGATTTGACCGGGGTAAATTTGCGAAATGGGGCACTTTGGAATCTTTTTGGTAATTACCGAAAGGATGAACCCGGAACCCATTATTATTCAGGCCACTGGTTCCAGTTTGATCAAATTGCGGTTTCCCAGGGATTGTTGGATGGGAAAGGGTGGGGAGTGGTACCCGATTCCCAGCATGTTTTGCGTTACCCTCCCAATCTGAGCAAAAAAGGGCATCCCCAGCCCTTTGGTTCCGAAAGACACAAAGGGATTAGGGGAGCAAGCGACCATTTGCCGGTTGGGGTAAAATTGCGGATCCTTCCGGACTAACCCCCGGGGATAGGCCGAGGATTACATAGTTGTGATGCTCGCCGTCCTTGTCAGGACCGGGTGGGGCGTGATAAGATGGGGAGTAGGGAAATTCGGTGAATTCCTGTATTTCCCAGCTCACCCCACCTAGGAATCCCGTCATGAGCAGCCTTTTTGCATTCTTGAATTTCATGCCCCAAGGGATGGAGTGGGTCATCATTCTGGTGGTGGGAATCGTAATTTTTGGTCGCAAACTTCCCGATGTTGGTCGATACCTCGGCAAGTCGATTGTCGAATTCAAGAAGGGTATCAAAGGAATTGAGGATGATGTCGACATCAGCAACCTGACCAGGGGTGCTGAGCCGAGCGTATCCGAGGCTCCAAAGGCGCCCCAAAGGGTTGCCGCCTCCGCCCCCAAGTTCGAAGATACCCCACAAGCTTGATCCTGGGTTGATTTTCCTTTGGGGAAATTTTTCACAGAGTTTCAATCAGGGCGCTTAACTCAGCGGTAGAGTGCCATCCTCACACGGTGGAAGTCACAGGTTCGAATCCTGTAGCGCCCAATTTTGTTATCGGACTATTTCTTGTGACATTTTATTTGGATAGTTTAGTGTTCGTGTTACCAATGTTTTCTGAATAGAGTCTTAAGGTTCGGGTATCGTGGTTTTTGGGGGCTCTTTGTCCCCTTTGGTTTCTTACATTTTCCCAACAAAAGATTTTCCCTTTGACACGGAGGGGCAATTTCAGACATAGGCCAGCCCTTCAACGCACTTTGAGTAGTCCCGCTATTGGGGAATGGTGGACTACCTTCCATTTGCGTTTGGGGGGAATTTATGGGGCGTTTTTCCATTGGGGCAATTGTCAGAGAGGGTAACAAGTTCCTTGTTAGCCTTTGTCTTGTACTTGCCATGGGAGGCAGCACCCAAGCTCAAAACGGCCCGGGCAACGAACCGGTTGTGCCCGTAGTGCCCGCGATGGAGGCGCCTGATACGCTTCCACCGGTGGTTCCTCCGGAAGGCCCTCCACCAAACGAATATGGAAGCCCCATTCCGGGCCAAAGTTTATTTGACAGGTTTCGCGAGGGCCCTGCGCCCATTCTTCCCGAAGGTCCCCAGCCCAATCAATATGGCGAGCCCATGCTATTGGCTCCGCTACTGGGAGGAGCAAAAAAATACCCGGCTGTGCAGTTGGGTGGTGTTTTCCAGGTCAATTCCGTTTTCTTTTCCCAGACTGCCACCAATCGTGACACGGTAGGCAATGAGCCCGATGGTTCCGGAATTCGACGCGCCCGCTTAACCGCGTTTGGGTCGGTTTCCGAAAACATCGACTACCGTTTTCAATTCGACCTTGGAGACTTCGGCCGACCCACGGTCACCGATATGTACATGGATGTGAAGGATGTTCCCATTTTGGGAAAAGTCCGGATAGGAAACTGGAAACAGCCGTTTAGTCTTGAGGATATCACAAGCTTTCGATTCAACCCGTTCATGAACCGGTCCAGCATCTTCCTGTTTCACCCATTCCGGCGAACAGGTGTCGGCTTTTATGATTGGTCCGAAGACAAAAAGTGGACCTGGGCGGCATCTGCCTTTCGTGGATTCAATGACTTTTATGGAAATGATTTGACGGACATTCAGGGCTATGGCGGTGTCGGTCGCCTGACTCACTGTTTTCATTATGAAAACGATGGGGCCGAAGTCCTCCATTTTGGCGCAAGCTACTCGGTAATTGCCCCTTCCAATCAAAATCTCACCTTTGGAACCTTTGGTGGATTTGCGCCGGAATTGGGGCTAATACAAGGCCAATACACCGGACCAACCACCAACCTTTCGCCTGGTTTCAAACAAAACCAATCGATGGTGAGCACCGGCAAAGCGCTGACTCGCACCTATTATGATGAAAAAAATCTTAAAAATGTTGGTGGCCCTTATGGTGGAACGCTCCACTATCAGGATTTTCACATCGAGTCTGCATGGGTTCGTGGACCACTTTCCATCCAGGCGGAAGGCGATCTGGTTCCGGTCACACTTGCAAATGGCGCGACTCCCCTTTTCGCGGGTGGGTATATCTTCGCAACCTATTTCCTTACAGGCGAGCATCGGACCTATGACCGGAATCTCGCAATATTTGACCGCATTCAGCCAAAAACCAATTCCCGGACAGGCCACCTTTTTGGCGGGGCATGGGAAGTTGCCGCGCGTCTCAATTACATCAGTCTCAACAACATCAACAAAAATGGCGTCGCAGTTTATGGGGGAACCCTGATTGATCCAACATTTGGCGTCAACTGGTACCTGAACCCCTACACCAAATTCACCATGAACTACATTCCGGCATATTTGAATCGCGCTTTGGCCGGTCCCAATCAGTCACTTGATGGCAACCAGGCCAGGAGCCAGGCAAGTGCTTGGGGACTTCAGGCTCAGGTTGATTTTTAATTGGACAGGGTTTTGTATCACAAAAAATCGGGCTTAAGAATTTTCCAATATTGACGGGCAACTGGGAAATGGGCCATAGCGATTTTCTGGTGAACAAGGGGGAATGCCTTGTTTGCCCGTACTTTGAAGCAATGCGTTCAGGGCCAACGGGGGTTCTTGTGAAAAATTGCACATCCAATCTGGAGCAGATTTACGGTTGGATTTTCGCGCGTTGCCAAAGTCATGATATCTAGGGGTTATAATTGCTTTTGTGCAGATCGCTTTTTTTGAGAGGCCTATTTTTTTTCTGCATTTGGAAAATCTTTGCAGGTAATGTGGGAGCGGTCACACCTGAGAATCCCATTTCGGGAACATTGGAAGCGGGAAATGAAATTCAGGATGCGCCTTTGGTTCCTCCAGGCGGTCCCCAACCTAATGAGTATGGTACTCCTACTCCGGGGCAAAGTTTTTTGGACCGGTTTCGGGAAGGCCCCGCCATCATTCCCCCCGGCGGACCACAGCCCAATCAGTATGGCGAGCCGATGTTGTTGTCTCCCCTAACAGGCCCGGGCAAAAAATATCCATCCGTCCAGGTGGGCGGAGTATTCGCGGTGGATTCGGTCTGGTTTTCCCAGGACAAACAAAACATCAAATCGGTTGGCGACGAACTGGATGGAACCGCCATCAAACGGGCGATGCTGACCATGTTCGGTTCTGTTTCGGACAATGTCGACTACCGATTCCAGTTCGATCTGGGCCGCGCCGGTCGACCCTCGATTTTTGACATGTATTTGGATTTGAAGCTGGAAGAGGTCATTCAGGGGAGACTAAGGATTGGTCACTTTCGACAACCATTCAGTCTCGAAGAGTTGACCAGTTTCCGTTTTAATCCTTTTATCGATCGATCCAGTCTTTATTTGTTCAATCCATCTCGCCGTATGGGGGTTGGATTGTTCGATTGGGATGAGGATTTGACATCCACATGGTTTGTGTCTGTCTTTCGCGCGAATAGCGATCTCTATGGGGATGACCTTGCGGATAGGGGTGGAGTGGGTGGATCAGGTCGAATCACAAAATGTTTCTGGTACGAAAAGGAAGGAACCGAGGTCCTTCATGGTGGACTTTCCTATGCGATCGTTTCGCCTACAAATAATATTCTCAATATTGGTAGAAATGGCGGAAATGCTCCGGAACTTTTTGTGTCCCAGGGGCAATTCGCAACCGCCGGTTTTCAGCAAACCCAAAGTATGCTCTGGGTTATGAACCTGCCTGCCGATTATTTTCAATATTTTCACGCGGAAGCGGCCTTGGTTCATGGTCCTTTGTCGGTGCAAACAGAGGCAGACCTGATGCGGGTTACCACCAGCCGTGATCCAGGCATGTATAAGAAGCGCACCATAGCCAACCTGGGTACTGCCCCTATCTTTGGCGGCTGCTATATTTTTGCAACATGGTTCCTGACGGGCGAACATCGAACCTATGATCGTAACTTGGCTGTTTTTGATCGAATTATGCCCAAATCCCGGGCGGATAAAGGCAATCTTTTGGGAGGCGCCTGGGAACTCGGCGTAAGGTTCAACTATCTGACCCTGAATTCCGAACAGGTCACAGGCGGAAAAATTATGGATCCGACTTTTGCGGTGAACTGGTATTTGAACCCTTATACCAAATTTTCGTTTAACTATATCCCTGTTTGGTTACAGGCACCTAATGGTGCCCAGATTGTAAATGATCGAAACACCAAACAACAGCAATACAACAGCCAAGCAAGCGCCTGGGGAATCCAGGCACAGGTGGATTTTTAATAGTCGAAAATGCAAAATAAAGACTATTAAGACGGTAATTTTCTATTTTTGCTGTTGAAATTGACGGGATTCCGCATTTGACATTTGTTCACGGGCCGTCAGGAAAAGTAATCCAACAAGCGCAAGAATGATAAAGAAAAACAATGCGATTTTTTTGTTTAAAGCGCCTTGATCGGGGCACCAGATCCCGCAGCGAAAACAGGAGGGTTGGTTTTTTCCGACACGACTGGAGCACGAACGACATTTAGGCATGGTAAACCTAACCGGATTTCAAAAAAATGCCATTATCAATAATTTTAATTTACCAGCCGCGCGATTTTCATCAAACTTATCAGAGGAATTTATGATAAAACCAAATTTTAGTTTTTTGTATCTCGAACTATCGATTATTGTTTTTATAGCATTTTTTTGAAGCCAAGTGATTTTGTTATGTAAATAATTTAGGTTTTAGAGGGTAATATTGCTCACCTGCTTTTTAAATATCATTTTCGATATAAAATTAATTTTACTTATATCAATTTTTATCATTTATTGATTGCCTATATCCGTTTTAAAGATTCTTCAACAGCATGGCGGACCGCCCTACCAGAAATCGTTTCATGCTCAAGCAGACTGGCAAGGAGGGCTTCGACAGCGCCCCAGTGGCCTGGTTGATCGAGAAGGTGAAGCGTTCGATCGATGGTTCTTCGAACCAGGCGTTCCGCG
>CAMBMH010000140.1 GCA_945868575.1 Singulisphaera sp. GP187
CAGTTCAATATGAATGAGCCTTGGGACGGCCCCAACAACATCAAACTCTTGCCACTCATGCCGAAAACTTTCAGTCCTCGAAACCAGACAGGCGAAACCCTTACCCCTTATCGGGTTTTTGCGGGGAATGGCGGCGCCTTCGATCCTCGTCGCCCCTCTTCCCTATCGGGTTTCACGGATGGCACTTCAAACACACTAATGGTGGTTGAAACCGAAGAAATGGTGGAATGGACCCGACCCGAATTCCTCGACCCGAATAATCCGCCCCGCATGGGCTCCGGTGGCAAAGGGCAATTTTCAGCGGTCCTGGCGGATGGATCCGCCCGATCTTTCCCGGTCAACATGCCACCAAATGACCTTAAGGCTTGGATCACCAAAGGAGCAGGCGATATGCCAACGGCCCCCTAGCAGACAGGTTTTGTCCGCGAGGAGGCCGCTATTGATTCTTTGTTTTCGTTTCGATTAGCGCTTGATCAGGATCTGGCGCCAGTGGCGAGACTGCTGTTGGCGAAACCGGATTGCAGCTTGGGAGTTGAGATCAACACCCTCATCGTCCTTGCCTGCAACTTGAATGCGTGATTCCTCCACAGCCTCGGCAGGCTCATGGTTGATCGAACCTTGTGCGGCAAAAAAAGTGCACACGCCAAGGAAACCGGAAAGTGCCAACCATACCACGGATTGCATATCAATTCCTCCCACTCCCAATCTATCGGAGCAGAATTCGTGCCAATATGAGCCCAAGTATCGATCTTTTGCCTAAGTCATTCCGGTTGTGTGGGTTATAGGGATGGGCTCCCCTGAATAGTCAAAATAATTTGCTTGCATTTTGCAACTTTTACATAATTCATTGTGAAGCATTTACCAACCTCGCCACAAAAATGGATCAGGCTCCGGGCACTCCAGAACCTCGATTTCCGCCCCCGACCCCAACATCCCGGTCGCCAATTCCCGACCAAGGCCCACCATGGCAAATTGCTCACTGTGGTGGTGTCCCAGGACAATGACTCCGACCCCGGCACTTTGCGCTTCAAGGGCATCGTGATAACGAAGTTCACCCGTAACAAACAGATTCGCCCCCAAACCGATGGCATCGGCCAAAAACTCCCCCGCCGCCCCACAAGCTGCACTTACCTTCCGGACCATTTTCTCCGGGTCCCCGATGAGAAATGCCCCCGGGGCTCCTGTTGCCTTACCCAATTTTTTCACCAGGTCGTCCATACGCATTGGCTCCGGCAGGTCCCCAATCCGACCTTCCCCCATCATGTGGCCAGGCTCCCCAATGAGTGGAAAAATGTCAAACGCTGGCTCCTCATAGGGATGAGCCGACCGCATGGCATTAATCACTTTTATCAGATCCTTTTTTGGGCAAATCATTTCCAGTCTCTCCTCCGAGACCTCTTCCATTTGCCCCTTCTTTCCAACAACGGGAACAGCACCATCCTCCCCAAAAAAAGATCCCGTTCCTGACACACGGAAACTGCAACCGGAATAATTCCCAATTCGGCCGGCACCCGCATCAAACATGGCTTTGGCGATGGAATCCCGTGCGGAGGCTGGCACAAACACCACAAATTTCGACGAGTCCGGCCCAGGAAAAGGACGAATCGGCCCGGAACAACTGCCACCCAAAAGGGAAATCAATTGCTCATTGATGCCGCCAGGCGCGTTGTCCCACGCGGTATGGGGGGAAAAAACCGCGACTTCCGCGCGCGCCAGGTCCAGGAGCATTTTTCCCTCAGGATGCGACGCGACCAGGGACTTCGCTCCTTTGAAAAGGACTGGATGGTGGGTAATCACAAAATTGACACCATTCTCGATCGCAAATTTTCCGGTTTGCGCCGTCAAGGTCAGGCAGGTTGCGACACGCCTGAGGTGCCACTCGGGATCCCCCAACAAAAGCCCGGTATTATCCCACTTTGCGGCTAGGGACATGGGAATTCTTTGATTTAGCCAGGACACTGCGTCTTTGATTTGCGCGGACATAATCTCTTTACCCCAAAACCATTTCGTTCAAATGGAATGCGATTGCTCTGCCCCACCCCTCTGCCCCACCAAAGATCACAATTTCCATCAAAAGTAGGGTGAGGCGACACAAAAAACAAAAGCCCCCCGCCCTTTCCACCGCCGGGTAAAGAACAGAAGGCTTCGCATCGATCAGCTCGGGAAAAACGCCATGAATTTTCCACGGGCATTTTTCTATTTCCCCGTGGAAAGCCCAAGGATGTTGACCTCGGGAATCGAAAGGTCCACCAGGATTGGTTGCTGGGTTTGGGCTACACCCTTGTTCCCGGCCTGGTCTTTTACACTCAGGCGCAGGTGGACCATTGGAGGTGTACCAGGGGGAACCAACCAGGAAAGTCGACCCGAATTGGGAATTTCACCAGGGCCAATTTTGTGCCACGGGCCGGCCGATCCATCCGACCATTCGATGGTGATTGGGTTGCCAACCAAATTCCTATCGCTTGCCTTCCACGAAAGGAGAAGATGGTCGCGCTGGTCGGGATCGGGAACCGGACTAAAAAGAGTTGCCTCTGGCGCGGTTGTGTCACACTCAAGACGAATCTGAGGGGATTCGCCTCGCTGGGGAGCGGGACGGCCAAGACCTGCGCGGCTTTTGGCAACAAGGATGAACCCTTGGGGCACGCCTTCGCGCTGAATGCTTAGCGGAATCTTGTTACGAGTCGGAACCGCCGGATTGGCCGTCAATTCCATGCCCGACTGGGCCATGGTTTCAGTTGTGGCAAGTGTCCAGGTTTCTCCCTCGTCGAGCGTGGTCCAGACTTCAACCGAACCCACACCAGATGGTCCAACCCTTCCCAGTTCGTAATCGACCTGGACCAGCCTCTGATTTACCATGCGTGCCGGCTTAACCAGGGCTGTCGCAGTGGAAACCTGACTGATCGGGTGAGATATGGCCATACCAGGAACATTTCCCGCGACCGGAGCGGGGCCCTGGGTGGAAACGGTTGGAACTGGTTGAGGCTGAGGCAAGCCACCGGGCGGAGTCCAGGTAGTAGCCTCAATGGTGCCGGGTACAGGGGTGCCGGGTGCGGAATTGTACGCGGATGAGCCAACTTGAACCGACCCATTAGAGGTCGGAACCATGGCGTAATTCCCACCCGGATAGGCCATTGTGGGACTTGGACCCGTGCCAAAACCACCTGCACCTGAGCCAACTATACCTTGCGCGCCTGGACCTGCCGCAAATGTTGGAGCGTTCACGACGGGGGCAGCGGGAGCATCACTCATGATGCTTACAAAGTTCCCGGCAACATCACTCGCATGAAGTCGAACAGTTATTGGCCCCGCTGAGGGAGCTGGAAAACTTCCGGACCCTGTAATTCCCGGTTGGACCTGAATCGGAATCCATTGGTTTGGAGGCATTTCAACGGTGCGGCATTCCAATCTGAGACTATTCAGATTAAGGTGCTCCTCGCGGATCTCCCATTGAAGGCTAATGTCCGAGTTTTGACGGTGCACAGCCAATCGAGCTTCGGGTTTGGTGGTATCCACCAAAACCTTTTGACCTACCGGGGCAGAATGAATATTAGCCGGTTCGTGCCGACCATTCAAATCCAGAAGGCCAACACTAAACCAATGGGGCCCGTCCTGGGTCGCCTGAAACAAAAATCCCTCATGATTTGCGGGAAGCCGGGAATGGAGCTGCCAGGATTTGCCCCGATCCTTGGAAAGATAAAGCAAAGCTTCCCGAACCAAGGGCCTTTTTTCTGGAGTGATTCGAAACGGAATGGTGAATCTTCCGGTGGCAAGGGGGCGCTCCTCAGATTGCGCATCAACCCCGGCGACCGCGGCGGCACCCCGATGACCGGGATGCAAAAGGCGATCAAGGGGATTGGTTACGGCTGGGTCCGCTCCAAACGCCGCAAATATCAAAAAGGTTGTCCCGGTTATCATGGCAATCCCTTTTGGGCCAACCGAATCTCCAATAAAGGCACTCCCGGATAAAGAGCCCTTCCTCAACCCAATAACTCGGCGCTACAACCCCTATAACTTGAATCATCCTGAAAATCCTCATCCCACTTGATTCGGGATTAAACCAAACCCGCTTAACCCAAACACCCATTCTTTTCAGATTTGCGCCGCTACTCCAACCAATGGGAAGTCGATGTTTTGAGTGGCACCAAAGGACTGGCACCGTAGGAGTGGCATCATGAACCGATATGCAATCGCGGGGATAATCTGTTTATTGACAACCGTGGGAGCCCATGCTCTGGACCCCGCCATCATTAAGATGTACGACCCCAATAACCGGGTTTCTTCCACTGCCTCGGGTGTGACACCGGTATCTGGCTCATCCTGCTCAAGTTGCCAAAATCAGACCTTTGGCGTCAAAAAACTCTTCCCAAAACCTTGGGGAGGCTATGTCAATGATGGCCAGGTTCATGGTTGTTACGCCAATCACAACGATTTCGGCTGCGGATCATTCACCTCGGACGCGGTGTTCATTTTTGGTTCTTGCCGCGCCTTTTTTGGCCAATCGTGTAACAAGCGCCCAGGACCTACCCCTTGGGAACTTCTTTACGGGCCCCATATGGCCACCGCCCCCAATGTTTTGCCCCCTGGCGTCTACTCTCCAAGTCGCCCTACCCCAACCCCTTCTGTAGAAATCGACTAATTTGGTGGACCGACTCTAAATGTGGGTCCACAGCTCCAAGCCTTCCCGTGGATACCCCGTGTGGAAACCGCAATTTTTCCAACTCGGGAAAACAACCATATAGCCTAACGAACAAGTTCCAAAACGCCCGGAGACATACCGGGCGTTTTTTATTGCTAGATATTTCCCGATAACACATTAATGCCAAAAAATCAATATATCGACCCAAAGGTACAGAATTCCAAATCTCCGTTACCCGAAACTCCCCCGGTCCTATAATAATCTCTCCCACCTTAACCCAAATGGTTCCTTCATGGATTGGTCACCCCTTAAAAAATTGGTCGAAACCCACAAAAACTGGATCATCCTCAGCCATGCCAAGCCTGACGGGGATGCGATCGGATCGCTTTTGGGTTTGGCAAAAGCCATTCGGTCAAACGGTGCCCATGCCACGCCGCTGCTAGAGGGTGGACTCCCTTCCCGATACCGATTTCTCGACCCCGAAAGTTTGCTTGTTCTAAGGGAAAAGGCCACTGAGGACTTATGGGCAAACGCTGAGGCCGTTGCGGTGGTCGATACGGGAACCTGGAACCAGTTGGGACACTGGGCGGAAAAAGTTCGTGCCTTCTCGGGACCAAAAGTGGTGATCGATCACCACGCCACCCAGGACAATTTTGCCTCCCATCCCTTCATCACCACCAGAGCCGAAGCTAATTGTCGGCTGATTCACGAAGCGGCAACTTTCCTTGGGTACACACCTGATGCCACTGCTGCGCAGGCTTTGTATACAGGCTTGGCCACCGATACGGGTTGGTTTCGCCATGGAAACACCGTTCCCGATTCATTTACCCTGGCTGGTGACCTGGTCCGGCTGGGTGCAAACCCGAACCTCATTTTCCGCGAAATCTACGAACACTCCTCGTTGGGAAAATTGCGCCTTTCCGGCCGCCTTTTGTCCCGGGTCGCCTCCTTTCTGGACGGGCGAGTTGCGGGTAGCGAAATCCTGCTGGGCGATTGGGAAGAACTGGGCGCCATTCCCGAGGATGCGGAAGATCTTATAGATCTCGTAAGGGTGCTAAATGGCACAACGGTAGCTTTTGTGCTTGTTGAGCGAAAGGAAGGGGAAACCCGGGGCAGCCTTCGCGGCAGGGACGGATTTGATGTCGCGGAAATCGCCCAAACTTTTGGTGGAGGGGGCCACAAGGCGGCCGCCGGTTTCACCCACCATGGTCCGGCCCACGAAGCAAAAGCCCTCCTTCTGGAACGACTGGGAAAACGACTTCCAACAAACCCCTGATTTATTCAACCTTTTGGGGATATAAATATGCTAAAACTCCTGAAATGGATCGACTACCTCACACATGGGCGTGAGGGCGTGGCCACCTCCTGGCCCCTCCCCGCACGCATCGTCGTGGTCTGCTTTCTTTTTTCTGTCGGAATCGGCTTTATCTCGGCCCTTGTCAACCTCCATTTCCAGGAGGCAGGTCCCGGAAAGGTACTTCCCGATGGCGAGGATGTCGTCCGGGCTTATCATGGCGAACCCGGCAAAACCCAGCTTGAACGCCTGCTCAGCGCCCCCGAAGCCCTACCCTTCAACGGTTCGGGAAGTATGCGCGCCGCATTCACCGAGAAAAAAGGCGGAGGCCTCAAATCCGCCATGAAGGCGGTCGCCGCCGAAAGATCCATGGACCTCGCCATCCCCGCCGAAGCAGAACATGCGAAAGCCGAAGTGCTCAGGCGTCGCGATGGCGAAAGGCTCGCGCTAATCGCATGGATCCGCTCGGGTGCCCCGGAATCGACTTTTGACGAAAAGGGGTTTGAACTCAAAGGCGACCTCGCAAAACTTCCAATCACCAAGGACTACCTTGTCCACGGGGAAGGCGGCACCGTAAAGGTCCACCTTCAGGCGATCGTCACCGACCGCTGCTGCCGTTGTCACGCAAAAGGAGTTGGTGGTTCCGGCGCTAAATATCCTCTCGAAACCTATGAGGATGTCAAGGATTACCTGATTCCCGATGTCAACCAGGGAAAATCTCTCGACCATCTGGCACTGACAACACATGTGCATCTCCTTGCGTTTTCCGTTCTTTACGGACTTACGGGAATGCTTTTTGCCCTTACTGCCTGGCCCCTTTGGATGCGACTTCTTATAGCACCCGCTCCAATCCTTTTTGCGGTATTGGATATCTCGTTCTGGTGGCTGGCCCGCCTGGATGAACCCTACGGCCCGATGTTCGCCAAAGCGATCATGGTTTCCGGTGGCCTCGTGGGACTTTCCCTCGGCGCGCAAATCGTGCTGGGTGCCCTCGGACTTTTCCGCCTACCCGGCAAGATTGTGATCGTCCTGATCATGATTGTCGGGGCCGCCATCGGATTGGGTATCAAAGTAAAAGTGGTTGATCCCTACATGGCTAAACAAATCGCCGCCTCCAAGCATTTGGTGGATTGATCCGTTGACCGAACCGTAAGCCACCCTCAATCTTAAAGGCTTGCAGGAAATTCTGAACTTGTGCCTTTTGCAAAAGGGCGGCCCAAAGCGGTCGCCCTTTTCTCATACATGATTTCATTTTCGACATTGTCCAAATTGGTCGAAATAAATCATGACTTGGTACTAAATTAGGATAGAGGCCGGAATTCGGGTTTTGGTGGCTGCTTGGTATTTCCGCTGGATCGGTTTCCTACGGATCGAATTGGCTTGTTGAGGTCATAATGTCTGCGTCGCCCGCAAACTCTCATCCTCCTGCCACAATCACACGCAACGAGTGGGCGCTTATTTTCGTTTTGATCGCGATCCAGTTCACCCACATGGTTGACTTTGTCATCATCATGCCATTGGGAGAACGGCTGCGCCGTGAGCTGGAAATTACTCCAAGCCAGTTCGGGTACATCGTCGCCGCCTATGCATGGGCCGCCGGAATCGCTAGCTTGCTTGCCAGCTTCATCATGGATCGGCTCGATCGAAAAACCGTTTTGTTATTCCTCTACGCGGGCTTTGCCCTTAGCACTCTATATTGCGGATTGGCCGAAGACTATCAGGGAATGCTTCTGGCCCGAACTCTGGCCGGTGTTTTTGGGGGATTGGCCTCCGTAACCATCATGGCGATCATAGGCGACCTTTTCCCCCATGAAAAGCGTGGCCGGGCAAGTGGCGCCGTCATGTCGGCTTTTGCGATTGCCTCGGTGGTGGGACTTCCGATTGGCCTGATGCTTGGCGAATGGTACGGCCGGGGAACTCCGTTTCTGGCTTTGGCAGGAGTCAGCGCCCTTGTCTGGATCGTTGGGTTACTCCAACTACCGACAATAAATGAACATTTACGCCATGCAAGGCCCCACCCATTAAAGGAGTTCGTCGAGGTGATTCAGGTTCCCAATCACCTTTGGGCTTTCGCATTTACTTTCTTCCTGGTGCTTGGAACCTTCACGGTTGGATCGTTTTGCGGTCCGGTGTTCGCTTCGATTAATGGTTGGACCGAAAGGTCTTTGGCGGTGGTGTATCTTTTTGCCGGTTTATTCACCCTGATAGGCATGAACATCGTCGGCAAGTATTCCGATCGGGTCCCGCGATTGCCCCTTTTTCGGGGTTTGGCCTTTGGGTCGATACTTATGGCTTTGATCGTCACCAACCTCCCTCCCGGACCACTATGGCTAGCGACAGTTGCCTTGAGCGGGTTCATGGTATTGGCTGCGGGTCGCATGGTTCCTGCCCAGGCCATGCTCCTTGGAACATCCAGCGCGAAGAACCGTGGGGCATTCATGAGCCTGAACACGGCCATCCAGCACCTTGGGACGGGAATTGCTCCCGCGATCGCCGGGGCCATTGTCTTCGAAGATGAAAATGGAAAACTGGGAGGTTTTCCATTGGTTGGCCTGGTCGCTGCAGGCAGCGCGCTGGTTTCCCTTGTGCTTGCCGGCAAAATAAACCCTGCCCCACATGTTCCCCCTGATCCCATACACGAAGAGGACGATGAACTCGAATCCGGCCCACTGGTTGTTGGATAAAAAGTCAAATACTCCAATTATCATCCACAGAGTCGAATATCATAATTCTTTTTTCAGACGCATTTTACCCCTTTTCTTTAACTACCACGATAGGTGGAATAGCCAAATGGGCTTAAGAGCAAAGGGACATGGTAGTGTTCATCGTTCTTGTCGATCTCGAAAATCAGCTCTACTCTTGGGAAGAAAGTCTTGCTTCCAAGCCCCCTGAAATAGTCTCCCGTCTCAAACACAAGCCGGTAGGTTCCGGCAACTAGCGATTTCCCGGCTGGGCACAGACCCGTCGTCCGACCCTGCCGATCCGTCAAGCCCCGTCCCAACTCCTCCCATTCTTTCCCCGCCAGACGCTGCAAGGCAACCGCCAAGCCAACTGCCGGCTTTCCACTAGTCGTATTGAGCACATGGGTGCTCAATGAAGCCTTGCCCGCAGGCCCATTGTCCCCGGCGAAGGCGGGTGTCACAATCCACCCTGAAAGCATCACCAAAACAGAAAGGAAAGGAACCAAACATTTTTTTGCCACAATATTCATCCCTAAAAACAATATCCAAAGTAAAAATAAGTCGGCGCGGCAATTTGGTAGTATTGGCCAAACCGAACAACCTTAATGATATCCCCGGACCATTGAAAACAGACAGGACATTTACCAAACCGCTTCCCTGGTCAATCAGCGACCCAAGGTTTCCCGCCTCATGGAGCATTTTTTGATTTACTTGACATTAAGCGCAAAAGGAACGGTGTGGGCGCTAGTGACTCTCTGGCGAACCTTGGGATCCACCTAAGCCAACCGGTTACGCAAAAATGATTCAATTCCTTCCGAGACCTGATTTCTGGTCATAACACAAGTTTGCCAGCCGCCTCCAAAACAAAACCTCAATTAACGGCTCGAAACAATCACGATGGACAACAAAATAGTCTTTGGCATACTGGGGAAGAAACTCGAAATTTTTTTCAGGTAAGATTGGAAGTTTATGCGGGTTTATAAGAATTTTTTTCCCATATTCCCATCTCCCAAATCTACAGGATTCCGTCAAAAATCCGTCAAAGGTTACTTTCAATGAGCCTCACTTGCATCCTCACCCCAACAGGTGCCCTTCACCTGCGGCCAGGTCAATCTTCCGATAATCTAGAAGCCCCTGAGACACTTCCTTACGCCATTGATTCCCTCCTTAAGGCGTTTGAAACCTCGAGCGCTTCGGGGCTGATTGCTTTGGCCGGCATAAGCACCGAGGAATCGTTGACCTCGATCCTCCGATTTTGGCGGGCTTTCGCGCACAAATTATTTCAAAGTTTTTGCCAACTTGGCGAAACTGGCGCCGGACGCTGGGACAGCGTCGCGCCACCTCCAGAGGAAGAACTGAAACATTTGGCGGAAACCGCCCCGCCTATGTTTGGCCTTGAGTACCTGGATGTACAGGTTCTGAAATCGCTCTGGGAACAACTCAAAGCGGAAGCGATACGCAAGGGAACCGAATATCCGGAAGGACCAATTGAGTGGCTCAAATCCGTTCATCCGCTTTTTCATCTTGTGGGGCGAGTACACTTTCACCTGGCAGAGAACAAAAGGGATTCCGAACGCCCATTCGCTTTCCTT
>CAMBMH010000141.1 GCA_945868575.1 Singulisphaera sp. GP187
GGGGTGCCGGTGGTTCCACTAGAGCCAGATCGTTTCCGACAAATCCCATTGGGTTGTGCGCTCCATCACAAAACGGTTTGCGCTTGCTTGCCCCGCATCGACAAAGGGCAACCACTTCCTTCCCCGCGGCAATGGGAAACGGATTTCCCAGATGATCGACCACCTCGACGGGCATGGGCAAAACGAGGGGTCCGTTTTCCCGACAGCGAATACGCATCAAAATTCTCCTTGGTTCAATTCGGGAGCGGGTGGGTTCGGAGGAACCGCAGGATCCGCTCCTGGCTTTGCTCCCTGTTTGGGAGCGGGCTTTGGGGCCGGTTTGGGGGCTTCCGGTTTTTTCTCGTCGGGATCACCCGGTTTGGGATCCTCAGGTTCGCCCGGCTTGGCTTCGGGTTTGCTGTCCGGTTTTGCCTCACCGGGTTCGGGTGTTTTGGCATCTCCGGCATTGGCCGGATCCATAGGAGCAGGAGCCGTCTTGATTCCCGGTTTGGGAACCACCATAAACACCCCACCTACATTGTAGATGGTTGCGTCGAGGGGATCGAGAATCACTTTTAGGTGCTCTCCCAGGGTTTGAGTCCCGGCTGGAGCGACCTTTACGATCTTGTCGGCGACAGGAACCAGATTGATATCCCGGAACGCGCCATCCGAGAAGAAAACCTTGATCCGGTGACGCGACGCGACCTGTGCCATCACATCGCGCAACATGACCTTCGAGTTTTCCTGAATCAGGCTCTTTTGGTTCAGGGCATTGAGGGCGACCTGCTTGGCGGCGGCGTCCTCCATTACCAATTCACCCTTATTATGGAGCTCGGGCAGGGTGAATTCGCGGTCGCGAAGGCAAACAAGTTTGCCCGAATGGCTGGCCAACAGCAACCGGTCGCTGGAGAAGTTGGGAATCGGCACATTAAAATCTTGCCAGTTAACCGAGGCCAATTCTCGCCCCAAACGGCGATCGTAAATGTGCAGATTGCCTTGGCGATCGAAGGCGTAGACAAACTTCGGATTGACGGTTACAACATTGTGAATTCCCGGTTGGAAATGGGTCGGTTGCCTTCCTTCTGCAAAGTTCCATGCGATCTTGCCCGTTTTGGCGTCAAGCCGCGTGAGTCCTTCACGGGTCACAACAAACACGTCCTCCTCCGAACAGAGGAGAGGACGATCCGCGGGCGAGCTAAGCGTTCGTTCCCAAAGTTTGGTCCCATTGTCGATGTCAACGGCGAAGATCACGCCGTCGTTGGTCGCGATATAGGAAGTCCTGCCATGCTGGACAGGCTGGATGTTGACGCGACCCGTGATCTGGAGGTTGGGCTCCTTCAGCTCCGAGGTTGCCTGCATGACCAGATCACCCTTCTTTTCGAAGGTGAAGGTCTGCCCATTGTAATTGACACCCTGAACATATTTTTCCGTCATAAGTGGACGAAAAGGAATAATTCCGTCGGTGTTGGCTGCCCAGTTGAGTTTGGCCCCAAGGATAGGCTCATCGGTCGTGAGGAGCTGAAGATCATCATCAAGGGTTCGAACAGCGGGGGCCGGGGCGGGCGCATCGGCTGCGCGGTCCATCGGGGCGGCACCGGGCTTTGGGGGCGCTTTCGGATCCGCCTTTCCCTCGGGTGCGGCATTATCTTTTGCGGGATCGGCTTTTGCAGGATTGTTCCGGAGAACATCCTTTGCCATTTCCTTTTCGTTTTTATCCTTCTCTTCGGGATTGAAACCCCGACCGCCGATACGAAGTTCCGGTTCGGGAATACGGATTTTCTTGGTTGTGATATTATCCGTGGGCTGTGGAAGGTGCAGGGCAAGGATGTGACGGTTTTCTGTGGGAATATAAAGCTGAAGGTTATCCGCCGTCATAGGTCCCGAAGGATTGGTCCCAAGGGGAAATCGCCAGTCAATGTTGCCCGTCTTGCGATTTATGGCATGAACATTGCCGTTGTTGACCGCGAAAACAAGCTTGTTGTTCCAGGCAAGTGGCAGGGTCACCTGAAAGGGGAGCCCCGGAAGGGTGTGCCACAGTTGGGAGCCCGTTTCGGCATCATAACAAGCGACGGTGCCACGACGGGTCTGGGCAAGGACCTGCCCCCCGATCATCCATACATCATGAAGCCCGTCCCGTTTGTCCTGCATGGGGAGATTGGCGCTCCACATGTGCACAAGGTTGAGGGATTCGAGGTGGCCACGAGGTGGTGTCGCAGGTGTTGTGAGAATCTGCGATCGGGTTTGAGACCGTACGCCAGGAGCGACTACGGTGCCCATCGCCAAACCAATCACCAACCCGCGCAGGGCGAAACGCATCATGCCCCACCTCCTAAATGCGGCCATAAAAACAATTCCATTCATGCCCAACTATAACCCAAATGGGAGTTGGAGCATGGCGAACAGCTTGGTAACCGCGGGAATCCTTGTTGGATGGTAGCAGGATTTCGGAATTGGAGGCGTCTTTGGATTGGAGCGGGAAGATGCGTTTGGCACAAAATTCGGGGATCGCCGCACTATTTTTTTCCAAGTAAACGCTTTTGTCTAAAGAACGCGCTCAGGATCTCCGAGCAATCCGCTTCCATCACGCCTCCCATGACCTGGCTTCGATGGTTAAGGCGGGGGTCGCTGGTGATTTTGTAAAGTGTGTCACAGGCACCCGCCTTTTGGTCAGTGCAACCGTAGACAACATAAGGAACCCTGGCCTGAACGATAGCTCCCGCGCACATTGGGCAAGGCTCGAGCGTCACATAAAGCACGCACTGCTCCAAACGCCACGAGCCAAGCGCCTGGGCGGCTTGGGTGATGGCGACCATTTCGGCATGGGCTGTCGGGTCCTTGAGTCGTTCGCGCTGGTTGTGGGCCCGGGCGATAACACCCCGTTCCAGGGAAACGATCACCGCACCCACGGGAACCTCGTCCTCATCCCGGGCAGCCGCGGCTTCCTCAAGGGCCATGCACATGTGTTCCACATGAAACGGATGCCTGGGATCACTCCAGGGAATCCCAAATTCCTCGGGCAACCAGCTTCCCGGATCAATCACCATGCGTTCACCTTAATCCTTATTTCCGATCGGTTTCTACTAATATCCTGGCGACGACATGACGGTAGCCAGGGGATGTTTCCATCAGCTCGGTATGCGTCCCAAAACCCTCCAGCGATGGGCCCCGGAGGAAGAAAACCTTGTCTGAATGCCTGAGTGTGGCGGATCTTCGCGCCAACATCAAAACCGTTTTCCCGGCGAACCACCTTCGGCAGGCATCGTCCAGAAGAGCGGCTTCTGAAGGGGACAGGGGGAAGTCGGGATCTTCCCAAAGGATCAGGGAAGGATTGCCAGGAATGGCCCGGGCCAAAGCCAAAAGGTGTCTCGCGAAAGGGGTGAGGGGGTTGCCCGAACCATCTATAATGGTCTGGTAACCATCCGGAAGTTCGCGCACGATCCGGTCGAGGTGGACTCGTTTGGCCGCGTCGATCGCAATGGGCTCCGCAATTTCGCGCCCCGCGACCAAATTGGAAATAACCGTTCCGGGAAGCATCCCATCCGCGGGACAGACCATCGCCACCTGGCTTCGCAAATCGTCCTCACGGGCCGAGCGAAGGTTTACCCGATCCATGCGGATATCACCCGATCCTGGTTCCACCAGACGGGCCAAAACCGCGAAAAGCGCGTGGGCGGTTTCGGGGTCTTCGCTGACAAGGGCAATCCTTTTTCCCGCGGGTATGGCCATTGTGACCCCCGCAAGAAGGCGTTTTCCCGAATCTTCATCGCGTAAACAGACATCATCGAGTTCCAAACTATCGAGGATTGGTCCGAGGGCCCGTGTTCCGGGCCTCATGGGAGGATCGCGCTCGTCCAGGAATTCAAAAAGTTCGGCAGCCAGATGGGAAACCCCTTCGCTTCGGCGGGCCAGTCGAGCCAATTCCATGGCGGCGAACTGGATCCCCGCAGCACAAAAACCGGCACCAACGGCAAGCAACATCCCGATACCCGATCCGCGAAGGGCAAACCAACCCAGGACAACTCCGGCGCCAACGATTAACAAAATGCTCAAGGCTTCCGTGGCACCATACACGCAAACCATCCATGCCGTCCTCCTGCGGGCGGCTCCCAACCGGTCCACCCAGTGTTCGGCCCGGGCAAGTTGTGCTCCTTCGATGCCAAGGCTATGGGTCATCCGCACAGGCAAGAGTGTTCCACGAAGGAGATCGGCCATAGAGGAAATAGTCGACCGCGATTTCTCAATGGTTTCGTTTCCAAGAAGGTCCCAACCCAGGCGCGCCGCAAGGACCAACAAGGCCAAACCAAAGAGGCCCAAAAAGGACCAGGCCCCCGCCAACAATCCAGCCAGAAATAGTCCGACGCAAACCATAGGCAAGCCATACAGACCGGAGATTTCCTGAGCCAAAAACCCCGAAAGCACACCCAGGTTATCTTCGAGAGGGGAAAGTTTTCCCAATGCGCCGGGCAAAATCCTCATCCGTTGAAGGTTTTGGGATTGGCCCGCAAGCATAAGCGCCATCCGGGTTCCCCCTTCGGAGGCCGCCCTGAGGGCTCCAACCCGGGCAAGGAACCAGCTCCAAACCGCTAATGCAAAAAGTGAGGCACAAAAAAGGAACATCCACCCCAAAGCCGGCTCGGTCTTGCCCGCTCCGGGAAGCAGTGCAAACCATCCGGAAATCATCGAGAGGGCACTAAATCGGGATGCGGAAAGCCGCAGTTGGATGCTTCGTAAACCACCATCGGTACCAGGGTTGGTCGAAGAGGGGTTTACGCCCGCTTGGAGAGCAAATCGGGCAACCATTGCGTTCCAGATTTCGCCACGCATCGAGGCAACATCGGTTGGTACCTCATAGGCCAATGTCAGAGCGGAATCCCGGTTTTGTCCAATAAGGATCAGCGCCTCAAGGCGATCCTGAGGCAGATCAAGACTCCAAATGCGGAGAAGGCCATTGGCAAGATGGGGGTCCCCGGTGGCCTGGGGGGCAATCGTCCCAAATTGACATAGCAGGAGAATGCCCAAGGATATTGGGAAGACTAGCAAAGAAAGGAACAGAGACGCAAAAAATGAACCAATTAAGCTCAACCGTCCGGAATTCGGATGGATCCAGCACTGGTTCCTGGCTCGGCGCATCGCCCATGCCGGGAAAGGGGAAGTGCTCATCAACGGCTCCCAATCCTTTGGTCTGCCGCTTTAACCTCCCCGTCCATAATGATTTAGGACAGGTATAGCGACAGGTCCCTATGCAAGGTCACGATCCTCAAACAGGATAAGACCAAGCAAAAGAGCAACGGTGGTGTACATGATTCCGTAAAGGCTGACCATCCCAATATAGACAAGAAATGGCCCCGGAGCCGGTGGGGCGTCACCGATCAAAGCAGGCCCCACCCGGAAGAATTCAAGCGATGGGAGTATCGTATCAAAAACCTTACCCGTAAATTCCAGGAGGGTCGAAACCGGATTGTTCGGATTGGTGGCCCTTGCATTGGCACCAATCTTGACCAAAACCGGGGTTAGGTGCGCCATCAGGTAGATCGACAAAACCACAGGCATATTCACCGTGACGGGTAGACGGGTAGCAAGGGAAACTGCGATTGCGGTCAAAAGGGTGATCTGCCAACCCGAAAGAATTACTCCGGGACCAACTTCGTAAAGGATGGTCAACCAAAGGCTGATTCCCCGAAGAAGGCCCAGCGCGCTCGTGGGGATCTTTCCCGCGGTGGTCAGGGCCGTCAGCCATTCCACAGCGGGAAGTGGGTCCATGCGTTCGATGTGGCGCTTCAGGAAGATGGTAACTTCAAACCAGGTTCCCAGAACCGAAATCATCAACAAAGCGGCCAGGATGATCCCGACAAATTTGCCAATCAGGAACTGGCGGCGAGAAACGGGCTTGCTCAAGAGGGTTACGGCCGTACGCCCTTCGATTTCTTCACTTACGAAAAAGCCTGCGGCCAACGCCCCGAAAATGGCGCCACAAAGCATCAGGAGGTCATAGCCGATCTCCTTTACCATTTTGTCGTCTTCGCCGAAGGTAAAGTAGGGAACCATTGGCGCCGCAAGCATCATCAGGAAACCGAGCCCACCGAGCAACCAAAACATCGGCTGGCGGATCCCCTCACGAAAGGCAGCCTGGGCGACAGCCCCACCCTTGGGCCAAAGGATACCCAGAATAGGCACACCCACAATAAATGCGTCCAAAACAAGCTGGAGCTGAGCAATTGCCGCGTACCATTGTCCCATGCCTTCGGTGACATCGGCCTCAAGAAAATTGACTATGGATATCGGAAGGACAACACAAGCGATAAGCCCGGCGAAAAGTGGAGGCAATATCGCGCCAATCCCACCTTTACGGGGGCTTTGGATCAGGCCCGAGGCGAGTAGCCAAGGAATCGCCAACACCACTTGTAAAAGTGTGAGCAGGAATCCGGGGACAAACCAGTCGGCGGAAATATTCATGTGTGGCCTGAAACTGGGATCAAAGAAAAAGAGTTCGATAACTTCATTCTATGAGACTGACCCGGGCCCGGTCGAGCAGGAACCACCATCGGGCTCAACACGATAGCTTGGAAGGGTGCCCCAAGCCAGTTTTTCCCGCAAAGTCCGGTAAAAAGAGCGACCAGGAATACGAATCAGCTGGAATGCGACAGGAGCTTTGCGTACCAAAACCGTCTCCCCAGGGCCCAGAGGGACCTCAACTTGACCATCTACCATAGCCACAAGAGGGTCCCGGTCGTTGCCAAGCCTCAGGGTTAGTTCGCGGTTGGCGGACTCCACCAATGGTCGGCTGGTCAGGGCGTGGGGGCAGATTGGTGTAATCACAAAGGCTTCGATTTCCTGCCCCAGGATCGGGCCCCCAGCTGCAAGGCTATGGGCGGTCGAACCCACAGGCGTACTGACCAGGACTCCATCCGAGCGGTATTGGCCCACCTCGATCCCATCAATGAAAATACTCAGGTCAACCATCCGGAAGGGGTTCGCCGATTTGATGCACAAATCGTTGAGGCCCAAAACCGGCACTTGGCCGCCGGGTCCGATACATTCGAGCATCAAATGTCGGGTCATGGTGAAGGAACCCGATTCCAGGGCATCAAGAATCAGGTCGATTTCCGAACACTGATAATCCGCCAAAAACCCCAGTCGCCCAAGGTTGATCCCAAGAGCGGGAATTTGGCCATAGCCCATTTGGCGGGCGGCACGAAGAATTGCACCATCGCCCCCAAGCACAATCGCAAAATCAGCCTCAACTTTGCCCAGGTCTGCCGATTGATGCAGATCCACAATCCGCACATCGGCCCGCGATTGCAATTGCGGGATGATTTTTGCCGCCGCCTCAGGAACGCCGGGGCGTCGGGCATTCCCCAAAACGGCAAGCCTCATCACGCCCCCTCTTTGACCTGGCAGGAAACTGGCGCCCAAACGAGGAGCACCCCAGAAAGGAACTATGCGATTTCCGTCACACTAATTTGGTGGCCACGACGCACACCCGGAACCGGAGCGCGTTCAATCAATTTCTCACGAACGGCCCGAACGATGCCGTCCACATCCACACCGATTTCCTGGAGTTGCTCGGTGCGTTCGGCGTGCATCACATACCTGTCGGGATGCCCCAAACGGATCAGATTGCTCGAATCGACTCCGCCACGGTTTGCGGCCTCAAGCACCGCGCTACCATAGCCGCCTTCCAACGCGCCTTCCTCGATCGTGGCGACGACGGACGCCTGCTGGATTGCCTTGATGGTGGTGGACTCGTCAAGAGGTTTTGCAAACCGGGCGTTCACGACACCGACGGAATACCCCTCATCGCGAAGGATTTTGGCGGCCTTTTGGGCATTGCCAAGCAGAGTCCCAAACGCGAAGAGAATCGCGTCCTCACCCCATTCAAAGACCTCGGAAACACCAATTTCCACCGGGGCGACTTTTCGCTCGTGCCACTCAAGAGCGGTTTTGGGATAGCGAATTCCGACCGGCCCGTTGTGCGAAAGCGCAAAGTCGAGCATCGGCTTGACATCCGCCTCGTCCCCGGGAGCCATGCAGACCATGTTGGGAAACATGCGCATGTAGGGGATGTCGTACATGCCGTGGTGGGTCGGGCCATCGGGACCAGTGAAGCCCGCCCGATCCATGCAGAAAACAACCGGCAGATTTTGGAGACTAACTTCCTGGAAAATCTGGTCGAAGGAGCGTTGCAGGAATGTGGAGTAGATCGAAACAATCGGTTTTGTTCCGACTTTGGCCATTCCACCCGCGAACGCGACCGCATGGCTTTCGCAAATGCCCACATCAAAGAAACGTTCCGGAAAATCTTCGCGAATTTTTTCGAGCTTGTTCCCCTGGCACATCGCGGCGGTGATGATGGCAACCTTGGGATCGGTCTTCATCTTTTCGTGGATCGCCGAGCTGAAGGCGTCCGTGTAGGCCTTGGCTCCACCCTTCTTCAGGGAGAGGATCGTCCGTTGGGGGCCGACTTCCTCAAATACGGGCGGAGTGTGATAGGTAACGGGATCGGCGCTCGCCTGGGGAACACCCTCGCCTTTGTTTGTCAGAACATGAAGCAACACAGGGCCATCAAGCTGCTTGACATCCTGGATCCAGCGACGCAATTCAGGGATATTGTGGCCATCAATTGGACCAAAATACCGGAAACCCAACTCTTCAAACAAAAGCCCGCCATTGACAAAGGCCTTTACGGCGTCTTTGGCTTGTTCGAGGAATTGCTTGGCCATTCCGCCTACGAGCGGGATTTTGTTCAAAAGATCCCGAATCTGTCTTTTCGATCCCGTGTAGAGATCGGACATACGGGCCTGATCGAGACACTTGGCCAGGGAGCCCACCCGTGGGCAGATCGACATCGCGTTGTCATTGAGAATCACAAGGAAGTTCTTCTTCAGAACACCGGCATTGTTGAGCGCCTCAAACACGATTCCCGAGGGGAGCGCCCCATCGCCAATCACGGCGACGCTGTGCCGTTCCGGGTGTCCATTGACAACATCGCCCATCTTGAGGCCAAGAGCCGTGGAAACGCTGGAGCCGGCATGACCGGTCATGAACAGGTCGTATTCACTTTCAGCCGGGTTGGGATAGCCCATAAGGCCACCCTTGGTCCGGATCGAACCGAAATCTTCGTAGCGGCCTGTGATCAGCTTGTGGGGATAAATTTGGTGACCGGTGTCCCAAATCAGGCGATCCTTCGTGAAATCAAAGCTCAAGTGGAGCGCCAAACAGAGCTCCACCACACCAAGATTGCTGGCAAAGTGAGCGGGCCGAACCCTGAGTACCCTTACCAGCTCGTCACGCATTTCCTGCGCAAGATTTGTGAGCTGTTCATCGGATAGCTGATGAAGGTCCTTGGGCGATTTGATCCCGCCTAGCAGCAAATCCATAAGTTTGGCTCCTTCCATGGTCCCATTGTCTCATCAATTATTATAGGGAATTAGTGGTCCCGCCGGAGGACTTTTTCAAGCACAGCCCGAAGTGTCTGCGATGAGTCCCCAAATGGTTTGATGGCCATGATGGCCTCGGCTTCAAGTTGTTCCAACCTCCTGCGGCTGGCCTCTATGCCCACAAGCCCGGGATAGGTCAGTTTGCCACGGGCCGCATCTTTACCCAAGCGCTTCCCGGCTTTGGAGGCGTCGCCCTCGACATCCAGGAGGTCGTCCGTGATCTGAAACGCAAGGCCCAAACAGGTTCCAAATCGGGAAAGTCGCTCAAGAGTCTCTTTGGCCCGAGGGGATTTGGTCTCGCCCAAAGCAACCATCGCGCCAAGGCGAAGAGCTCCACGAATCAGTGCCCCTGTTTTCCTTGCGTGAAGCGCTTCAAGCTCCACAACTGTTTTTTCTCTATTCTCCCCATTTACCGCAGCTATTTTGTTTTCCCAGGTCAAATCGACAACCTGGCCGCCCACCATACCGCACATTCCCGAAGCCCGGGCCAATTCCAACACGCAATCGGTCCCGAGCGTCCCGGGATAGGCCTCGGCCAAAACTTCAAACGCAAATGTCAGTAGCCCATCCCCCGCAAGGATCGCAAGGGCGTCGCCATATTTCTTGTGGCAAGTGGGAAT
>CAMBMH010000142.1 GCA_945868575.1 Singulisphaera sp. GP187
AAAGTTTCGTTTGATCCTTAGGATTTTGTGTCAGCGGAAAGCGTTTTGCCGCCAACCGACCAAACCGTAGCGCCTGCCAGAAGCAAAACCACCAGGGACAAAAACCCGGCGTTGGGATCCTGTGCAATGTCATTGAGCCATCCCATCAAAGGCGGACTGATCGCATCGCCAAATGCATGGATTGAAAAGATGCAAATGGCCATTGCCTGGGCCCTGTGCTCGGGTGGCGCAACATTCATCATAACGGTGTTGATCGGTCCGGTGGAGAGCATCAAGCCAAAACAACATGCAAAGATAAAAAACCACGCCAGGGGAAACGGGGCGTAGAGAGATCCAAGCAACATTGGGATCGCGAAAAACATTCCTGCAGCGGAAACTTCGAAATAGGCTCCTGGACGATAAGGGCGCAGTTTGTCGGCGACCCATCCACCAATAAGCGTTGCGGAAAGTCCGGAAAGTGCAATAATTCCGCCAACCATGGTGTTTACCCATCCCTCAGCACCCACTTGCCGGTGGGTGATCAGATATTTGGGCAACCAAAAGGCGATTCCCCCAACGGCGTAGGTGCATAGGATGTACCCTCCCACCGCAAAAACATACGACCGAATGCGCAACAATTCCCAAATGGCGCTTCCACCTTTGGCGGAATGGCCTTGAGTCGTTTGGGTTAGGGGATCCTTGGCAAAAAAGCAGAAAAACCCAAGGATCAAACCTGGAGGGAGCATCCAGAAAAACGCATTCGGCCAACCCAATAGGCCACCCAACAGGTATCCCATGGCACTTCCCACGGGAATAGCGGCGTAAAAAATCGAAAGGACCTTGCCCCGGGTCTTTTCACCATAAAGATCCGAAAGAATCGCGGGCGCAGAAGGTCCATATGCCGCTTCGCCCAGGCCAACCAAGCACCTGGACACAAAGAGAAATCCAAAGGTCCCGACCAATAGCCAGATCCCGCCACCTCCAGCATCCACTTCCGTTTTTGCAAAACCAGTCAGGCCGGATCCCGCACTTGCCAGACTCCAAAGGATGATTCCCACACCCACAATCGACCAGCGGTGATAATACCGGCAAAGCCAACCAAAAAAGGGTGCTGCAATCATAAAACTGAACATGAAGGCCGACTGGAGCGTTCCCTCCAGAAATTCGCTTTTCTCGGCATCCGGAAACATTTGCTTTGAGATCGACGAAAGGAGTGCCGAGGGGAGATATCGGTCGATGTAATTAAGAAGATTGATTCCCAGAAGCAAAAGGAGGGCGCCCCGGGGAGAAGAGAGGAAACCGATGATCCATTGCATGGGATTGGCCCATTGACGGGGAAAACCCGATGATAACCGCAAGGTCCATACCGCGTCGAGACTTAAGAACATGAATCCCCTGTTTGCCGAGAATGCACTAGCGGACCTCCGCCTTCGCGAATTAACCGGGACTTTTTCCCCACCGATTAATGGATATCGCCCAAAATATGGTCTTGTTGTTTTGGGTGGTGGGACGGCCGGACTTGTGGCGGCGGTGGGTGCTGCCGGACTTGGAGCCAAGGTCCTATTGGTGGAGAAACACCGGTTGGGTGGAGACTGCCTTCATTCGGGATGCGTGCCCAGCAAGGCACTTTTGGAATGGGGCGAAAAGCACCCGGTCCCCCGGGACCAAACCGGTGGGGATTTTGGCGCCGCCCAGGAAAATTTCGCCCGGGCCATGGAATTTCTTCGCCAAAAGCGCTCGGAGTTAGCCCGGAACGATTCTTCGGAACGGCTTTCTGATCTTGGGGTTCATGCCATTCCAGGCGAGGCCCATTTTTCCGGACCAAGGGAAATCACGGTAGACCAGAGAGTATTTCGCTTTCACAAGGCACTTATCGCCACGGGAACCCGAAACAGGCTGCTTTCGGTTCCCGGATGCGATGATCCGCGGGTCCTGACCACGGACCGAATTTTTGACCTGTCCCAATTGCCCGATCGGTTGGCTATCCTTGGCGGGGGACCTGTTGGATGTGAAATGGCCCAGGCTTTTGCCCGATTGGGTACAAGGGTCAGCCTTATCCAAAGCAATTCCCGACTATTGCCCCGTGAGCCTGCACAATCCTCGCACCTTTTGCGGCAAAGCCTTATCAGGGAGGGGATTGAAGTGCATTTGGAAACCCGGATTGAAAGAATTGTTCCCGGCTTAAAGGACTTGGATGTTGTGCTTTCCTCGGGGGCAGAAATTGCCGCCGATTTGGTGCTTTGCGCCATAGGTCGCGAGACCACCCTCCAAACACTTGATTTGGACAAAGCGGGCATACGGATAGAAAATGGAAGACTCGTCCTAAATGAATATCTGCAAACAACCAATTCCGCCGTCTATGCCTCTGGTGATGTTGTTGGACAGTGGGCCTTCACCCATGCTGCTGATGCAATGTCGCGACTGTTTTTGCGAAACGGACTTTTGGGGATTCCTTTTACCACGCGCAAGGTAAACACCCTGGTTATCCCGTGGATAACCTGGACCAGACCCCGAGTGGGGGGAGTGGGCCTAGATCCTTCCGGGTGGGAAAATTCGAAAGGCGAAAGAATTCTTGTCCAGGCAGAGGAGGTAGACCGCAATTTACTCTCGGACAATGAGCAAGGTTTTTATGAATTGGCCGTCGATTCCAGGGGCAAAATCCTTGGAGCAAGGGGAACCGCCCAACATTTGGAAACCTGGCTAGCCCTTATAACCCAAGCAATGCAGCAGGGGATTCCCTTGGGGAATTTGGCTGATGCAATTCATCCATATCCAGGTCTTGCGGAGGCGCTCACCAAAGCGGCAGGAAAATGGCGAAAGGAAAAATTCGCCAAAGGGCGCCTCCGTGGTTTCCTTGGCGCCTGGCTGGGCCGAAACTGAGCCTTTTTGATGGAGAACCTAGCTTATCTTTGGTCTGGAGCGGGTTCCACCAACCGCACAACAATTCAAGTTGCAAACCATGCTTTCGCATGTTGATAAGGCAAGTAGGCCGGCTTGGGCAAAAATTTGACGGAAATAGCACCAAAACCCAAACCCCAAAGATTGGAGTTCTCCGGAAGCGTAAACTCGTCTGCGTGCCTCAGCTTACGAAAATGTCAGTTTAACTTGCTTTTCGGCAAAAATTACGGTATTGTTATAATGTAAATTAAATAAAAGTAAGAAAGAATACTGCCATGCCGGTAACAAAACTGCCACCCGCCCATTTGCAAGCAAACCTTGGCCACTGCAACCAGGGAATGGAAGCAATTGTTCGTGGGGTGGAGCGCTTTGAATCCGAGATTTTCCCCAAAAATCGGGCATATTATCAGGGCCTGGTAGAACAACCCCAGCGCCCCCAGGCCCTCTTCATTACCTGCGCCGATTCACGGATCCACCCCAACACCATTACCGGAACCCGGCCTGGCAGTCTATTCCTTATTCGTAACGCCGGGAATATTATTCCCCCTTACGGAACAGCCGGGGCAAGTGGCGAGGCGGCTACGATTGAGTATGCCCTTTCCGTTTTGCAGGTAAAAAACATCATCCTTTGTGGTCATTCCCATTGCGGCGCAATGAGGGCACTTTTGGAAGGAATACTGGGTGACGAAATCCCATCGGTAAAACATTGGTTCAATCATTCCGAATCGGTCCGGCGAATTTTTCATAACGCACATGAAAATGGGGTCACCGAGGATGAGGTTCTGGAAGCTGTGGAGGAAAATGTTATCCAGCAATTGGAACACCTTCGAACTCATCCGGCTGTTGCTGTGGGACTCTCAAGGGGAGATCTGAATGTTTATGGTTGGGTTTACCATTTGGAACAGGGCAAAATCCTGAGCCTGGATCCCGTCTCAGGCGTATTTCATTCCATCTCCGAAAAAGGAATTACACCGCTCCCAACCATGCGAAGCAGGCGCTCCAACCCAGTCTAATCCATTTGGGTCGCCTCCATATTAGCTTTTGTTTGGCCCGATTCTCAAAAATTGCGTTGGTGGACCGAGCCTCGGCTCGATCTTTTCATTGCCCTTGGGGTCCTAACCCGGATCCCAAGGGCAATTTCGTTTCATCCAATTCCCCAGACCATATCCTAACTCAAGGAATGTCGGATCCGGATTGGGCGTTCCGCTTCCAGACCTAAACTCTCCCTTTGAGCCCAGGAGCCTCTCCATGCGCCGTTTATTTGCGTTGGCTTTGATGTTTGTTTCGGGAGTGGTCTTACATGCCGAAGGCCCTACACATTGGCTATATGTCGGCACATACACCGGAGCCAAAAGCAAGGGGATATACCGGGCCCCTTATGACGCTACGACAGGAAAAATAGGCGAACCAGTCCTTGCCGCGGATGTTCGTAGTCCCTCGTTTTTGGCGGTTGATCCGACCAACAATCGTCTCTTTTCTGTCGGAGAGATCGCTGATTTCGGTTCCAGGCGCAGTGGCTCTGTTAGCTCCTTCGGTATGGACAAAACCACCGGCAAACTAACACCGTTATCAACCGTTTCCTCAGTGGGAAGTGGCCCTTGTCATCTTAATGTCGACAAGACAGGCAAATTCGTTGTAGTTGCCAACTATGGTGGTGGATCCACGGCGGTGCTTCCCGTGCGTGAGGATGGCAAATTGGGTGAAGCCTCAAGTTTCATCCAGCACAAAGGCTCAAGCGTCAACAAGTCCCGCCAGGAAGGCCCCCACGCCCACTCGGCAAACATCAGCCCGGATAACCGTTTCGCCATTGTTGCCGATCTTGGTCTGGATAGGCTTTTTGTCTACAAATTGGACAGCAAAAAAGGCCAAATCTCCCCAAACGACCCTTCCTCGCATCAAACCGCCCCGGGCGCGGGCCCCCGCCATTTTGCCTTTCACCCAAATGGCAAATACGGATACCTCCTCAATGAATTGACCATGACTCTTGATGCCCTTGAATTCGATGCCGAAAAAGGAACTTTCAAGCAAATCGCCTCGGTTAATACCAAGCCGGATGGTCCCCAGAATGGCGAATCCACCGCAGAGGTTTGCGTCCACCCCTCGGGCAAATTTGTTTACGCCTCCAATCGGGGCCACCACAGCATAAGCGCCTTTACAATCGACCAAGCCACAGGCAAGCACGAGCGGATTCAGGTTGCCCAGGGTGGAATCAAGACACCACGCAATTTCGTGATTGACCCTTCCGGAAGGTTTCTCCTGGTTGCCAACCAGGATAGTGATAGTGTGATCAGCTTCGCCATTGATCAAACAACCGGGAAGCTTTCACCAACGGACCAATCCGTGACCGTGGGAACGCCCGTTTGTCTCAGATTTGTCAAAATCCGTTAAGTATCAAAGGGGTTTTTATGGCTGTGCCCGAGGTAAATGTGGTGGAGGGCTTGTCGGGTTTGGACCTGGACAAACTCGATGCTCCTCGGGCTTGGGCGTTTTTACGCCAGGAACTCTTTGGCGCGGCTGCCACGAATCGACACCCGTTTCACCTATTTACTTTGGCGACAAAGGACGAAGCAGGGGCGCCTGAAATTCGGACGGTTGTACTAAGGCGGTTTTTGGGTTTCGAGCGAGAGGTCTGGTTTCACACGGACTTTCGTAGTCCCAAAGTAAGCCAATTGCGACGCGATTCCCGCGTCGCGCTTCTCTGGTATGATTCCCAATCCCGGGTGCAAATCCGGATCTCCGCCAAAGCAACACTCCATCATCTCGACGAAAAAGCCAAACAGGCTTGGGAAAAAAGCCTGCCCATGTCCCGTGCATGCTATTGCGATTTGCAAGGGCCCGGGGAAATCCTTGAATGTGTGCCGGGGGAGGCGACTCCGGGAGCACCTCAAACAAAGGCTATAGAATCGAGAATCCCAGTCCAGATTGAAGAATCAAAGGACGAGGCGGGCTGGGGTAACTTTGTGGCGGTATGCTGTCAATTCAACCAAATGGATCTGTTGCTGCTCAAATCAACAGGTCACCAGAGGGCCCGTTTTCATTTTGGTACAAGCCCAATCCATTGGGATCGCCTGGCCCCTTAATAACTAACTGCCCATTAAAACTGCCCAGCCATGTGGCAATACCCAGCAATCAGGCAATATTTCAAGGAAGATTCACCACTTCACCCCCGGCGCGGGTTGTGAGATTGGCCAACATACGCAGCTCTGTTCCTGTGGAAAGGAAACGGACCGAACCATCGGCAAAAGCAAAGTTGGCTCCCCCGGTGTGGAAACTGTAAAAGCCGTGACCCCACTCATTGGAATTGTTAATGCCCGGATTTCCGGGAATCGGTCCAAAAGCAGCGTCCCAGGATTTTCGGGAACCTATGTCATAGGCATTGTCCGTGGTTGCCCAGGCACCACCCCGGGCGCGGACTTTGGGACTACTGGTGAAGTTGACCGGGGTCTGGGTTCCCTTGCGCCAAACATCTTCACGGCCAGCGCATTCACCTAGCATAATGGTATTAGATAAGCCATCAAGAATGTCCGCCATCCGGTTGGTGGTATTATTGGCCTGCCACCAGCAGATCACGCCTCTTAGGTCATTTGTTGTCGGAAACTGATCCTGAACGGGAAGATAGAGGTTGATTTCAATGTTAACCCCGGTTGGGGGAAAATAGTCGGCTACCGCCCCGGTTTTGTTGGGCGGAGTCGTTTCAGGTTTGTCCTGAATGCGGTCGGGGTTGGGAGTGGAAGGACAATTGATGCTTTTGATTTTGGTGATGACAATATCTCGATTCAACCCTTTCCACCAATCCGTTCCAAAATCATATGCCTTAACCCGGTTTCCCTCCTCGATGTAAGGAAGAATGAAAGGAGCCCAATTGTGCCACTTCATGGCTCCATTGGGATTCGTGTAGGCCAGGGGAAAAAATCCATTGGTGTTTTCATAGTTGTGAAACGCAAGGCCAAGTTGTTTGAGGTTGTTGGAACAACTCATCCGATTGGCAGCTTCACGAACTTTCTGGACCGCAGGCAACAACAACCCGATCAATACGGCAATAATGGCAATAACAACCAATAATTCAATGAGAGTGAATGCCTTGGTCCTTGGAAAACCGGGCGGAGTAAAAATGGTTGGATTTGCTGATTTGTTCATGATCGAAATTTCCCCTGCAGACCTATTTTGCTTTCCAAATCCGTGGTCGCAATCGGGAAGTTGCCATTGGTCAGAGTTTACCCAGCCATGATGATTGTTTGATCAGGTGCGTCTTGGGATAATCGAAGGAGGATGGACAGGGGTCATGTTCGTAACCTTTCTGGAAGATAGTGGTTGGATCGTTTTCATTTGGCTTTTGCGGGAAAATTCACCGCGCATCGGGAAAAGTCTCCATGGCCCAGGGAATTAGAAATCAGCTCCTCTACCCGCTTTGGGTCCTGTTGGCGGGAATGGCGGTAATGTGGCTTTTGCTCGTTGAAGCCAATCTCTCCTCCCAAAAACTGGAAATCGGCAGACGACTGGAACGCCTTGAAGGCGCCGTATCCAAAGTAGCCATACCCAAAACTCTTCTGGTTTTGGAACTCATGCGAGATATGTGCGGAGCGGAACTGCTTCTGTTCGATGGATTCGGGAGGGTGCTTTTGGACGATTCCGCACACCCGCTTACGACGCTTTCCACGGAGGTTCTGGGGCACGAAAACGGTCAGCCCTTACTCGAGACCATCCTCAAAGCTGCCGACAGCAATTTCGGGGATCACGAACTCCTGTGGAATTCGACCTCATACCGGAGCCGAATCATCCCCTGGGGGCCAAACAATTCCGCGAGTTCCGCTTCGGTGTCGGTAACACCGGATGAAAGAATTCCCAAGCTTTCCTTTTCGAACCTTTCCCAACAGTCGATCCGTTACGAAAAATCCCCCCCTGAAGGAATCCGTGTTGCGGCTCTTATTCCCGAGCAAACGGTTATTGCGGCGCTGTGGCAGGCGGCCAGGCCTCTTATGGTGCCGCTTCTTGTCGGTGGGATGGTGGCTTTTACCTTGGCGGTGCTACAAGGCAACAGGATCATGAAGCGGATCAAGGGAATTGAAATTCAAACAAAAAGAATCTCCCAGGGGGATTTCTTTCCCATGATAATACCCCCCGAAAAAGACGAGCTTCGCGATCTTGCACAGAGTGTCAACCGGATGGCCCAGCAGCTCGCCGAATTCGCCACCCGCCTGAGCGAAAATGAGCGTCTCAAGCTCCTGGGACAGGTAGGCGCGGGCCTTGCACATCAACTGCGAAATGCAACCACCGGAGCAAAATTGGCCCTTCAACTTCATGCAAAAGCCTGCAAAAACGACCCTGAGGATATTGAGGTCGCACTCAAACAGCTCGACATCATGGAGCGCCATGTTGGTGGTTTCCTAAACCTGGGCAAGGAATCCATACCCAAAAGGGAACCGCTCCATGCCTTTCAATGGGTTAAAAAAACTGTTGACCTCACCGAACCGATAGCCCGCCACTCCCGCACCGCCCTTCAGTGGGTAGATCCGCAACTGGATTGTAATAGGTTCGGGGAATTGGACTCCGGCAGGTTTGACCACTACGGAGATACTTCACAACTGGAACATATGCTCCAAAATCTCATAACCAACGCACTCGAGGCCGCGGGCCCCGGCGGTGTGGTTAAGGTTGGATTTCAATCAAGCCCCATGGAAACCGATATCCGAAATCTGGAATTGGATATTTTTGATAACGGTCCAGGCGTATCTCCGAAAATCCTTGAAAAAATGTTCACACCCTTTGCAACAGGAAAACCTGAGGGCGTTGGACTGGGACTTGCGGTGGCAAGGCAAGTTGCGCGATCTCATGGAGGGGATATCACTCATTTCCGCGAAGAGGGTTGGACGCAATTTCATGTTCGTCTGGCTCGGGATCCCTCCGCAAAGGTGGGACAAAAAATGGTGGGATTAGACCATGTCTAGAATCCTTGTTGTAGATGATGAGGAATCGGTCTGCTGGGCCCTTTCCAAAGTTTTGACCATGACAGGCCATCAGGTGGAAATCGCCTCAAATGCCAAGGATGGCCTGAATTTGGCAAGGGCCAAACGGCCTGATCTGGTACTTTTGGATGTCCGTATGCCCGGACGCGATGGGCTTTCCATCCTCGCGGAGATGACCCAGGCAGGTCCCGGAAATAGTAATATTCCGGTGATCATCATGACGGCTTTTGGTGATTTGGATACCGCTGTACGGGCGATGGAAGGCCAGGCAACAGATTATCTCATCAAGCCCTTCGATTTGGACAAAGCGCTTGAAAGCATTGGCCGCGCCCTGGCCCAAAGCGAACGCCCCGCTGAAAATTCCCCCAAGGGTTCCAGTCAGGAATCATCAAAAACCAGGGACCTTGTCGGAACAAGTACCCCAATGCAGGATGTTTTCCGCAAGATCGCCCTGGTTGCCCCCTCGGATTCCCCTGTGCTGATCACCGGGGAATCTGGCACGGGCAAGGAACTTGTTGCCCGCTCCATCCATCGGCATTCGCCACGCCGCGATGGCCCCTTTTTGCCTGTGAATGCCAATGCGCTGGATGTTGTTGGCGCCGAACAGGAGCTGCTGGGAACAGGCGAACTTGACGGGGGGCGGCCGGGGCTTTTTGGGCTGGCCCATGGTGGGACCCTTTTTTTTGATGATATAAGCGACCTTCCTTTGCGCTTTCAGGCCACATTGCTCCGCGTTTTGGAACAGTTGGAATACCTTCCAGTCAATAGCGCCCGGGCCCTACCCTCAGGGTTTCGGGTCATGGCCGCGACTTCGCATGATCTTGGCCGAAAGGCCGCCGAAGGCGCGTTTTTGCCGGGCTTGCTAACCCGTCTGGGGGTCTTTCGCATTGGGATTCATCCACTCAGACAGCGCCTTTCGGACATAGTTCCCCTGGTGGAACATTTTCTTTTTCGTCTGGATCCGCGGTGTTTGCCAATCAGCAAAGAAACCAGACAGGTTCTTGAATCCCACTCCTGGCCGGGTAATGTTCGGGAATTGCGAAGCGCTCTGGAGCATGCGGTAATTCTCGCCCGGGGGACTCCAATTCTTCCCGGTCATTTGCCTTTGCACCGCAACGAAACCGAGGTGGATTCCTCGGAGCAACTCCGCCTGGCGATGCAC
>CAMBMH010000143.1 GCA_945868575.1 Singulisphaera sp. GP187
GGGAAACCTGTTTGTGGCGATGGCCAAAAAACGGGTCTACGGCACCGTAAAAATCGACTGCATCGCCGGGCCCAGCGAGGTCATCGTTTTGGCGGACAAAACCGCCCGGCCGGATTGGGTCGCGATCGAAATGCTTGCCCAGGCTGAACACTCGCCCGGGTCCGCCATTCTGGTCACATGGGACGAATCCCTTTGGGAGAACACGGCACGGGAACTGGTCAAGCAATTAAAAGACCTTGAACGGGGAGACTTGGCCAGGGATTGTATCGAACAATATGGCGCGTTTATCCTGGCTCAAAGCGAGGACGAGGCAATCGGCATCACCAACAGTTTCGCGCCAGAACACTTGCAGATATCAAGCGATAACGCGGATTACCTTTGCGGCAAAATTCAGAACGCCGGCGCCATATTCGTCGGCCATCATACACCCGTCGCGCTGGGAGATTACGCCGCAGGGCCCAGCCATGTCCTCCCCACCGGGGGAACAGGTCGCCATGCAAGCGGGCTTGCCGCGACCGATTTCCTCAAGCGCTCAAGCATTATCAGTTATCCGGAAAAGGCATTAAAAGCGATCGCCCCGCTCGTGGTGGGACTTGCCCAGGAGGAGGGGCTAACCGCGCACGCCCAATCCGTGACCCGTAGGATTGGCTCCTGACAGATTCCATAAAAGTAATGGGTCCCAAAAACTTTCGGGCCCCAAACAGTGGGCTCCCCAATATGCGGCCGTATTCGGCCGGGCAAACAAAAGGCAACAGAATAAATCACCATGACCGATCCCAAAAGCGACTCCAAAATCAGCGCGTTGATTCCTCCGGATCTTTCCCGTTTTGTAAGGGAAGATATCAGGCGAATGAAAGGGTATGTCCCGGGGGAACAACCCCAGGGTGTCCCCATTCTTAAACTCAACACAAACGAAAACCCATATGGCCCCTCCCCTCGGGTCCTTGAGGCAATTTGCGCCGCCGCCGATCCCGAGCGCTTGCGGAAATATCCCGACCCAATGGGAAACAGCTTCAGGGAGGCGGCCGCAAAGGTTTATGGTGTCAAACCAGGTAATATCCTTTGCGGCAATGGCTCGGACGACATACTGACGATCCTGACACGAACCTTCGTACCCCAAGGCGGTACCATCGCTTCACCCTATCCCAGTTATCTCCTTTATGAGACGCTGGCCGAGCTCCAGGGAGCGACTTTCCGCCGTTTCTCCTATGCGGGAAACGGCTGGGAACTTCCCCAGGGGTGGGAGGGATCCAGACCCAACCTCGCGTATATCGCCAATCCCAATTCCCCTTCCGGAACCTTTTTCCGACCACAGGCGATGGCCGATTTCGCCATGATGTTGCGCCGACCTGTCGTCTTCGATGAGGCCTACGCCGATTTTGCCCCGGAAAACGCGATTGGACTGGTTAGGGACCAAAATTCCTTCCCCGCCCCCATTGTCGTGTCCAGGACTTTGAGCAAAAGCTACTCCCTGGCAGGCATCCGTTTCGGATTTGCGATCGCCGACGAGGCGGTCATTAACGAAATGGCCAAGGTCAAGGACAGCTACAACTGCGACGCGGTTTCGATTGCCGCGGCGACGGCCGCCATCAGCGATCAGGACTATTTCCACTCCGTGAGGAATAAAATCCTTGCGACCCGCGAGGCTTCGGTGCCACGGCTCCAACAACTTGGCTTTTCGGTGATCGCCAGCCATGCGAATTTCCTGTGGGTCGACCACCTGACCAGCGATCCAACCACGCTCTATCAAGGTCTCCGCGCGGCGAACATACTTGTCCGGTTGATGAACTATCCCGGATGGCGTTCGGGGCTACGGATTACCATTGGCACCGATGCCGAGATGGACCGGCTTTTTGATACCCTCGCGGGCCTGGTTTAACGGTTTCGCAAAGGCTTTTTCAAGAACATAAGATTCAAATACTACTAATTTGGGAAAAATCAGCAATGAGCCGCTCCTCCTCGATCGAACGCAACACTTTTGAAACCAAAATCCGTTTGTCGATCAATCTCGACGGATCCGGGAACAACAAGATCCGCACCGGTGTCGGTTTCTTTGATCACATGATGACACTTTTCGCCAAACACTCGCTCATCGACCTTGAGCTTGAGGTGGATGGGGACATTCACATTGATGCCCACCACACGGTTGAGGACACGGGCATCGCCTTGGGCAAGGCTTTGGTCCAGGCGCTAGGGGACAAAGCGGGCATACGCCGATACGGCCACGCAGTAGTCCCGATGGACGAAAGCCTCGCCACGGCGGCGATCGACCTTTCCGGACGCCCATTCCTGGTATTTCGAGGCCAACTTCCCCAAGTGATGATCGGGCAATTTCCGGCCGAGCTTGCGGAGGAGTTCTTTCGTGGATTTTCCTCGGCGGGACTGCTAAACCTTCACCTTGACGCCGTTTATGGCACCAACTCCCATCACTTGGTGGAAGCACTGTTCAAAGCCTGCGCACGGGCGCTACGCCAGGCCATCGAAAACGATCCCAGGGTCAAAGGAATCCCCTCGACCAAGGGTGTGCTATAACTTTGTTGTCTTGATAAGTGTTGAATTGGGGGGAGCCAAGCAGTTGGGGCTCCCTGACCATTGGGTAATGGGGTGGCCACCCAAATTTTCGGGCCTAATTTTGCCGCGATTTTCGACCTCCAGGAAACTTTTTGGATCACCCTGTCAGTCGGGCTTGATTTTGATCCTTGTCGCGGTGTACGACTGGGTGCGAGTTCCTTGTCAGAATGCCGGAGAGGGTCCGGCCATGGGAAGCCACGGAGTTGTCGATCATGCGCCAGTCTTTCAAACCTAGCCGATCCACATGGATTCTGGCGGGCGTGATTTTGAGTGCGGTTTCGGCGGCGTTTTCCGGTCTTGCCCTTGCGGACAACCCCAATGAAAAGAAAGTTGCCCCTGGCGCCAGTCCGCTTGATCCCCCAGGGGACATCAACAGCGCGGCGAACGCAGCCGATGCAACCGGGGACAAGGAAGCAAAGCCAGCGATCAATCCGCGAAATCCCACCCCCCCTGGAATCTGGGTTTTGGATTTCAAATTCAATGATCCCCGGATCGTAAAGGTTGATATCCCGGGCAGAGGCCAGCGCGTTTGCTGGTACCTCAAATATAGCGTGGCCAACTACACAGGTGAACCACGCTACTTCCTGCCGGAATTTGAACTGAAAACGCAGGACCGCGGCACGATTCACAAGGACCAGATCCTTCCCAAGGCGCAACGGGCCATCGTAAAGCTCGAAGATCCTACCGCCGATGCGGATGACCCGGAATCGGGCTACCTCAGGATTCGCAATTCGGTGACCATTGCCCGGGAACCAATTCCCGTTTCCACCAAGAATGGCCCAACCAAGCCTATTCACGGCGTGGCGATTTGGGACGATGTTGACCCCGACGCAGCCAAATATAGCATTTTTATTACTGGCCTATCCAACGGAATTGCGCTGGCAGATCCGATTCCCCCATCCAAAGAACCAACGGTTCGAAGAAAAACCCTTCAAATCAACTTCAAAAGATTGGGCGACAAGTATAATCTAAAGTCTGAAGAGATTCGTTTCGTGCCCCCGGCACAATGGATCTATCGGGCAACCGATCTTCAGCTTGGTGCCGTGGCGGGAATCACTCCCCCAGCGGCGCCTTCCGCGCAGGAAAAGCCGGCAGCGCCCGGCCAGGGTCAACCCTGATTGACTATGGGGTTGGCATCTGAGATTTGTTTGCAAGTTGAGGCAGGACTTTCATGGCACATAAAAAAGGTCAAGGCTCCGTAAAGAACGGACGCGATTCAAACAGCCAACGCCTTGGCGTAAAGACTTCTGACGGCACTTTCGTGACCACTGGGTCGATCCTTATCCGCCAACGCGGAACCAGGTATCACCCCGGTCGTGGCGTAGGTATTGGCCGCGATGACACCCTATTCGCGCTGGCCGATGGCTTGGTCCGCTTCGATCGCGGTGGCCGCCGCGTGACAATCCAAACAGACTGATTCTGAGCTTGTCAGCATTACCACCGGAATGTGGTTCCGGTGGTTTGGGGAGAGGCGTAAATGGCTAATCCACTCCGTTTGGGAATGATCGATTTCGATACATCCCACGCGGTCGAATTCACCAAACGCCTCAATCAGCTGCAAACCACACCCGACCAATTTGTCGATGGTGCAAAAATTTGTTTTGCTTGTCCGGGTTCTTCCCGGATGGCCCAATCTCGTATAGCTGAATATACCCCCGCTATCAAAGCGATGGGAGTTACTTTGGTTGATACGCCAGCCGACCTTCTTGGCAAAGTCGACGGCATGCTCATCGAGTCCCTCGAAGGCGAGATGCACCTCGATAAAGCCCGACCGTTTCTTCAAGCCGGAATCCCCTGCTTTATCGACAAACCTTTCTCCGGATCAGTTGACACAGCCAAGGCTATCTTCGAGCTTTCCGCAAAGTACAACGCCCCGGTCTTTTCGTCATCCAGTCTCCGATTCGTTCCCGAACTGGTTCAAATTTGCCGGTCCAACACACCTTCCGGGGCTGCTGTCGGGGCGTTCTCCCATGGACCAAGCCCTTTCCACGAGCCATCCAAAGGGGAGCCACAACGGAACCCCGGCCTATATCACTATGGGATCCACCCCGTAGAGGTTCTCTACACAATCATGGGTAAAGGCTGCATCGAAGTGGTCAACCTCAGAACCCCAGGCGCTGACATGGCGACGGGGCGCTGGAAAGACGGTCGCACCGCGACTATCCGGGGAATTCGACAGGGTGTTGCCCCATATGGTTGCACCCGATTTGGAATGAAAGGGGCCGATTCCCTCACCCTTTCCACCAAATACATTTACCGGGAACTTCTCAAACAGGTTGTCGCTTTTTTTCGCGACAGGAGGAGCCCCGTTGATCCCCTGGAAACCCTCGAAATCATGGCCTTCATTGAGGCGGCCAACCAAAGTGGTGACAATCATGGCAGGGTCCAACCGTTGGCGCCTTTGTAATGACCGGGCGCTTTTCGCCTTTTGTGCTCTTAATTCTCCTATCACCAAACCTTTCCGCCCAAAATCCAACCCCAGACCTGGATCAGGTGGAACTCACCAATGGCCGTGTTTTTGGCGGATTAGTGCTTGAGGAAACTCCTTCGCAGGTCCGTTTTCGCGTGGTATCCCGAAAAAGCGGGCGCCCCACACTCACCTCCACCGAAACCTTTTCCCGAACGGATATCCGCTCGGTCAAACGCCTTACCGATCCGGCCCGTGATAGCCTTGTTCGTAAACTTTCCGACCTCGATCGCCAACGCGAATTATTCCTCGCCAACCTGCGCCAACTGGATGGTCCTGCGGACAAAAAGCTGGTCATTGATGGGATTCGCCCCACCGCGGTTGCCTGGGAGGACGACCCCAATCAAACCGCCTGGGCCTTTGACTCCCAGTTTTTTATCCTCACAACCAACCTTCGGGAGCCCCTTGCCGTCCTTGTTACCCTTCAACTCGAGGAGATTTTTCGCGCAATTTCGAACCTGATTCCCCCAAAGCTACCAGGTCGCCCAACACGCATTCGGATTTGGGCCGACCAGGCTGGATATCTACGGGCAGTAGCCCGCGATCAACCCAATCTGGAACATCCCGCTTTTTACGATCCTTTAACGAACAGAATCCTTGCGGGGACCGATTTGGCCCGGATCGAGTCGGAAGCCGCGGCCTTGCGAATTCATCATGCAAAGCAACTGGGAATATTAACCCAGCGCGAGTCGGAAATCCAAAAGGCAATGGGTGGCCGCATTCCACAGGAATTCGCCGATATCGCGACACGGGCCCGCCGGGAGCTTCGCGATGCCGACCAGAAAAATATCCAGGCCGTACGCCAATCACGAACCCGGCTGCTTCAAATCCTCAACCATGAAGCAATCCATGCTTACCTGGGAAACTGGGTCTATGACCGCCAGCATCGCCCACTGCCCCGGTGGCTAAACGAGGGGATGGCCCAAGTCTTTGAAACCGGACTGATCGAGGCGGGAGAAATCCGGGCGGATTGGCCTGATCCGGCCCGTCTTTCAGGGGTCCGTCAACTCATTCGGGATGGTCGATTTCCCCCCTTACGGAAAATTTTGTCAGACTCCCCAGATCATTTTCTGGTTCGCAATGCATCCACAAATAATAACCCTGAAATCGATCCTTCCGGGCAAACCGAACGCGAGGCCTCTCGTGAAGCGTACCTTGCGTCCTGGATACTTGCCTATCACCTGACATTTGGCCTGAAAAAGATACCTGGGCCGGAATTTGACCAGTACCTCGAATCGCTTGCCAAAGCCAAAGGGAAAGCGGAGAATGTCGCTGCCTTTGAGGCCTGGACGAAAATGGAAATGGACAAATTTGAGAAAGGTATGATGGATTTCATTGGCAAACTCCGCCCGGATGGGTCATTGGCACCAAATAAATGAATATCTCAAACGAAAACCAGGGAAGCCGAGACATACATCCAGTCGATTCGAAAGCGGTTTCTGCAAAACTCATTGCCGTTTTTCCCCAATTTTGGGTCAATAATGTCAGGATAACCGCCGAATGGTACCGCGATTTTTTGGGCATTGAAATTGGTGAGTACTTCCTCGATCCCCCGGTTTTTGTCCATATCAGGCGGGATTACATCGTTTTTCAGATTGGATTGGCACACGAACCGGCATCAATTACCCGCACGGCAGCTGGTTTGGGATGCAATGCCTATGTCTGGACAGACCAGGTCGACAACCTTGCGCAGGAGTTCCTGTCCAAAGGCGTGAGGATCGTCGATGGACCCGTGGATCGCAAATACGCCTGCCGCGAGATGATCATCGAAGACTGCAACAGGCTAAGGTTTTGTTTCGCCCAAAGGATTTGAAAGCGGGTTGTTGGATTATTTCAAAACCCTATCTTTTTTGTGCATTTTATTTGTCCCGGAACACCCAAAGGGGGTGGTTGCCCTCGCGCCCCTCGACCATGCCCCTCACCGCCCGATAAAGCAAAAGCAGCGCCGGTCCATCATCGGGATGCTCCACACGGAAATTCCCAAGCATGCTCGCGCTAAGGAGAAACTCCCCCTTCTCGAAAAGGGACAGTGCTTTTTCGTAGTCGGTCTTGCAGCGCGGCCAGGAATTCTGGCCGGCTGGAAAGACTTCGTGCAAAACGACCGGAGTGTCAAAATTGTTGGGCAAAACCGAAGCGACCCGCCTTGTAAGGATCTCGGGAGGTAGTTTCTTCTCCGTGGCCTCGGAAATCAGGATCCGGGTTCCCAATCGTTTGTTGATTCCCTGAATTCTTGAACAAAGATTTACCGTGGGCCCAAGGGCCCCATATTTGAATTTTTGCCTGGAGCCGGTGTTGCCCACCTGGGCCATGCCGCTGTTTATTCCGATCGAAAGTTGCATTTTTTCGCCGAGAATCGCTTCCCATCTTGGCCCAAGGGTGTCAAGGCAAGCGACCATGTCCAAGGCGGCGCGGCAAGCCCGCTCGGCGTGATCGGGCTGCTCGCCGGGAGCGCCCCAAATCGCGAGAATCGCATCGCCGATATAATCGACCAACACGCCTCCCCAATTGAGGACGCACTCCGAGAGAAGGTTGAGGGAATCCTGAATCCAGCGAATGGTCAGTGAAGGATCCAGATGTTCGCTCAGCTTTGTGAAATCCTTGATGTCCACAAACAAAGCGGTGATGTTGGCCTGACGACCTTTGTCCCAGTCGGGGATGCTGGCCAATTGATTGGCCAGTTGCGGGGTGAAAAATTGCTCAAAACGAACCTTGGCTGCCACCGCTTGTTTTTCCTGTTCCATCCGGGCGATGCCCGCCGCGACTCCCTTGGCCAAAAGCTCGACAAGCCTCGCCTCGATTTCACTGATTGGCTCGCGGACCCCCTCCGAAACCGTCAGATCCGGGCGCAAGGGTCCCGCCAGCCTCACCCCATAAATGGCGCCGATCACATTGCCACCGCTGCTCAGGACCGGTGCCACGATCACCGAATCAACATACGCAAGGCTTTGGTTGATCTGGGATTGCGGCGGAATCAATTGCCAGAAGGTTCTTTTTTCATCCACAATAATGGAAAGAATACGCCGACTTGGCGCCTGGATGGCGGTGGTTGCCCCGGGCGCCGTGGCGCTTGTTTTGGTGAGCCAGGATGAGCCATCATAAAGAAGAAGCAGAACCTGGTCCAGTTCCGCCATCTCAAGGGCCGCCTGGACCGCGCGCGAAAAAAAATGGTCGGAATCCGCGGCCGATTGGAGCACATCCATTAGCCTGTCGAGCCATCCAAGAATCTCGACCCTCTCCACGGAATCGCGTGTAAGCTTGCGGAAACTCGAGATGCTTATCTGGGAACTTCCGGAGTTCATCGCGCCGGGCGGAATTGTTCCACTCGACATGCTCATCAGTTGGCTGCCCTCATCACTTATGATGATGTGCCTTCGCCCCTGCTTTTCAAAAGTCACCACCGTGGGCAGCTCCGAGTGGTAACATGCGCCCGGGGTGAGATTGGCCTTGTCCACAATATGGACGGCACGGTTGGTGTTGATATTGGTGATGGCCACCGCGTTGATGGGAAGGGGCTCGATACGAAGATGGGACCGGCCCACGGTGGTTTCGCCCAGCCGGGCAATATTGATCTTGCGAGTATTTTGATCTTCTAAAACAGTATATAGCTCCGCCTCGGGGACCGCCTGGCGGCCCAATACCACAGGCAATCTCACATCAAGAGACCTGATCAGTTTCTTGTCCTCAAAAATCTTGATGTTGACCAGGTCAGCCATGAGTACCGGATCCCTTGAAAGTATTGGCTTTTCGGATGATGAAACTGGTTTGTTTGGCGGTTTTGGATTGCACTCCTGGAACTCGCGAAGCCGTCTTTTCCCTGGTGGCCAACGGGAAAAATCCCCGCCTTTGGCAATCAGTCCAGCCGTCCATTCCATTGTACAAAAATCGACCCGCCAAAACCCAGAATCCCGATCTGATCATCTACTATTGCGTTCGAACAATACCATGAATTTTCAATCCCGGTGGGGGCAGATTACCACTTCCGGTGGTTTATACCCCATTAAATTATGTTTTTTGTGCTTTTTAACAGGACCGTCCCGGGCATCAATACTGGACGGTCATTTGCAAAAACGCGGATACAAGCGAGGGAGCCGTTGTCCCAAAATTGTTGTAAAGATCCTTGAACCCGTCACCCGGGACCAGGGTGTTCACCCCGGTTGCAAACTGGACATTGTTGCTTAAAGTCGGCCGGTATTCCAGGCCCACACTCAGGTCGGTTCCGATCTGGCGCGCGATCTGTCCCTGGTAGACAAAAGTTTCAAGCGCCGCCGTTTTGTCAAACCACATGAAGTTCATGTTGTTGACCACCTTCAGTTTGGGAGTCACATCGATGTCCACACCCAGCCCAAAGAGTTGGATGCCCGGATTGACGAAGTTGCTTTGCCCCTGGGTTTTGCTGGATCGCAAATCCGGAAGCAGACTGAATTCCTGCTTGAGACCCACTCCAAAAAGGGGCAGGCGGTTGCGTCCCCACCAACTGAAAAAACTGCCCGCGAAATTTTGCCTGTCAAAGATCGAATCAAAACCCGTCGCATGGCTGTTGTTGGGATTGCCGTCTCCCGAGGCATAAAAGAAGGATGCCCGAAAGCGCGTATAGTCACGATCATAGGAAAGCTCAAGCGCCCCCATGAACGCCGTGATCGATTGGGCCTGATTGGCCAATGGGTTTCGGGTGTCGCTTCCCAACGCCGTGTAAAGCGCATGATTGACATTGATTCGGTCGATGTGCCCATCCCCCGCGACACCCAGATAAAAAACATCCAGCGTATGAGGCTGATAAACTCCGACCGGATCAGGACGAACCAAAAAATTGTTGTTGTTAAAAAGGAATGTTGGATCATCGTGGTTGTAGTGAAAGCTCCCCTGCATGGTGTAGCCCGGATAGAGAAAATCCTGACGAAACCAGTTCGCGACGGCGACCTGCTGGTTCCGGTTATCAAAGGTGTTGAGTC
>CAMBMH010000144.1 GCA_945868575.1 Singulisphaera sp. GP187
AAGTTGGCCACACCATCCGCCACCCGAAGTCGAACATTCGAGATGTAATTGCGGCAGCTTGCCAATTGGATCAGCCGGATCACATCCAGGGACATGCTCTCCGAGGTTTTTACATAGCTGATTCCGTTACAGAACGGACAGTCATGGAAAACAGACCGACGCAGCGAGGGGCGAATGCGCTGCCTTGTCATTTCAATGATTCCGAAACCGGAAATGCGCAGAACCTTGGTCCTGGCACGGTCACGGCTCATGGCATCGCGGAGGGCGCGCTCAACTGTCCGGCGGTGTTTTTCTTCCCGCATGTCAATGAAGTCGTTGACAATCACGCCACCAAGATCGCGCAATCGCAATTGGCGCGCGATTTCCTTGGCCGCCGCCATATTCATCTGGAAAGCGGTCTCTTCGGCGTTGTTGCTATCTGTGCGGAAGTTGCCGCTGTTCACATCGATCGCGACAAGGGCTTCCGTCTGTTCGATGACGATGCTGCCACCATGGGGCAGGGGAACCTTTTTGAGGTTGATCTTTGCAATTTCCTCTTCCAAACCATAACGGTGGAAAAGGGGCTCGGGATCCTCGAAATGTTTGATCCGGTCGGCATGCTGTGGCATGACAAACTGGAGGAATTCCTGGGCGTGTTCGCAAGCCCGTTTTTCGTCCACCCAAATGGTGTCGATATCGGTGGTGAATGTATCCCGGATGGTCCGGGTGATCATGTCACTTTCCTGATAAACCTCTGCAGGAGATTTGGTCTTTTTGATGCGACGGGCCACTACTTGCCACAGCCGTGACAAATAGACCAGATCCCGTTGAAGCTCGGTCTTGGTTTTATCCACACCCGCTGTGCGGATGATGAATCCCAATCCCTTGGGCGGACGAAGTTGATTGAAGACATCGCGCAGGCGACGACGAGCCCCTTCATCCAGAATCTTGCGGGAAATACCAACACGGTTGAGCCCAGGCATCAAAACCAGGAATCGTCCGGCGATGGAAACATAGGTGCTCAGGGTGGGACCCTTTGAACCAATTCCCTCCTTGATCACTTGGACGACGACTTCCTGGCCTCGCTTGAAAATTTCCTGAATCGAGGGCTTGGGGCGTCCTGAGCCTGTCCGGCCGGCATCGCGTCCCCTCATGCGAGGTCCGCCACGGCCACGGTCCCCTCCATCCCGGGGGCCTCCACGCATCGGGGGACCGCGTCGGTCTCCACGATCATTTCTGTCACGACGGGGTTGGGGGCGTTCCCCATTTTCAGATCCATCCTGCCCATCGGTTTGTTGAGGGGATTCTTCCTCTGTTTGGGTCTCTTCAGAAGACACTTCGGAATCCCGTCCGAAGCCAAGATTCTCACCAATCACAGCCATTTCGGACTGTTCCACAATGGGACGGCTGATGATGACTTGGGAATGAGTTTCAACAATTTCCGTCTCAAAATCCGGCAAAGCACCCTGTGGTTCTCGCTGGCTGGAGGGGCGACTGCGGAAAATGATCGCGTCTTCTTCGAGGATTTCTACAACCTTTGGGGTAACGGCCGCGGAACTGCTTGAAATGATAGGCCCAGAGGTTTCAACCGGAACAATGGTCTGTTGCGGGGTTGAAATTGGCTTGCGAGGGGTAAAGAGGAGTTCATCCTCATCGCTTCCCGCTCCCATCGACGGTGGCGAAATTTCCGGTTCATCCCCGGGAAGGCTAAAACGGGACTGGGACTCCATGGATGGCGGGGAGGAATCTTGGCCATGGTGGGCAGCAGAACCCTCGTTGGCGGGGTTATTGCTGCTGTCGGAGTCACCTTCCATTTTGGAGGGGTTTGAGGTGGGTTCGCCCTGAGCAGTTGTTTCACCCTGTGAGGTGGGTTCCTGGCGATCACCCACTTGGCGCCCACCACGACCCGGTCCTTGGCCTCTGCGGCGACGACGACCACGCTGGTCCTTCCCCGAAGGGGCTTCTCCATCACGGGTTTCTTCCTGCGGAGGGGCTACGGGTTCACCCTCGTTTTCTACCCCAAAACCGGACTCAAGAAGGTCCTTTTTCAACTCGTCAACGATTTGGCGACGGCGCTCATTATCCTGCGACGGGCCTCGTCCTCCGCGGCGTTCCCCACCCCGTCTTGGACCATCCCTGCGGCCACCATCACCTCGGGCCCCTTCAGTCCTGGGACGAAAAGTGCGGCCCTCGCTACCCTCGGTACGCGGTTCCTGCTGTCGGCTTTCCGATCGGGAGCCGCCTCCCCAATCATCCTCGGAGACTTCTACATCGCTGAAACCTTCGATATGCCGGTAATAGGTGGGTTCCACATCCGAGACATGAAGAAAACCATTACGGCCTACCCCAAAGTCAACAAAAGCGGCCTGGATTCCGGGCTCGATGTTAACAATTCGCCCTTTGTATATGTTGCCAACATAAGACTCTTGGCCTGTTCGTTCTACATATAGTTCTTCAAGGATGCCATCCTCTACAATTGCGATCCGGCATTCTTCCGGTTGAAGGACATTGATCAGCATTTCTTTTTTCATGATGTGCGAGACCTTTCTTGGGCGTCATCACCGGCAATATTGAGCCGAGTGCGCTCCCACTTGGGTGCAGGAAAATCCTTGGAACTGAGCGGCCAATCCAACATGGCCAAAATTTCAAGAGGTTTGAGGGTCCCACCAGGCTGGGGAACCAGTGTAATCTCAAGTTGATCCCCATCGAGTACAAGGGATTTCAGTGAGGACCTGAGGTCCTTGGCGAAGGGCGAGTTTGGTTCAACCCTGGCTAAAGGAGTTGCAGCCGGATCTTGACGCTTTACCCAAAGGTTTTCGCTGCCAATGAGCTGTGCAATACCTGTTTCAGTTTGGGAAAGGAGAAAATCTGGAACAGGAGTGCGATAAGTCAAGGATTCGACTCTGGCGCGGTCCTTCGGACCGATAGCCTGGATATCCAGAAACTTAAGACCAGGAGGGGTACCCCCGTTCAGGGAACCCAAAAGTTCGGAAAGATTCCAATCACCCTGTGCCAAATCAATTTCAAGAATCTCTTCGCACCCAATGGCTCCAAGCGGAAGAGACAGGGCAAATACAATATTGGGTTGGGGGTGAAAACCCTGCGACTGGATTACCGGTAGAGCCAAGCGCCTCAGCAAGCGGTCAACTGCACGAATCAGGTCATGATGACTTAACCAGCGAATGAGTTCAGATTTTTCGAAACGAAGCCTCACCCGGAAGACCTGTGCAGCTCCCGGGATTTGGGGAGCTGGTGCTTCCGGAGTATCGGCCATGATGGGTGGACTCGGCAGCATTTTCTTGCCAGAAATCCAAAGCCGAGGATTCCGAAACCCATTTTGGGCTAGGAAAAAGCAGGATGAGCTCAACCGGAAGAACATTCAACCCAAGAGGAAGGGTTGGTTGTAGTTTTCCAGATCAAAGGTGAGCCAAAGAGTAATCTGGCAGACCTTCGGAGCCCCGGGCCTGCATGGACCCCGGCGGGCCTTAGTGTATCAGGGAAACCAACAGGCCCAAACGGGGCGGGGCAGTTTCCTTGGTTATCGGGACCAAAAGTCCCGAGGACTGACCATCAGTCCATGTGTATTGCAAAAAGATCTTGGAACCCGGGAATTCGAATCCAAGGGGTTATTTAGATCGTGTCTCCGGTATCGGTCTCGATGAGTTTAGCCAGGGCAGTAACGGCTTCCTCGGCATCGGGACCCAAAGCGTCAATTCGGATTTCATTACCGGGCAAAGCGGCTACCAGCATCAAATCCCACATTGACTTACCATTAGTCATACGGCCTTCCCACAGGATTGTCACCTCCGATTGGAATCGGCCAGCCGATTCGGCAAAAGCGGCTTTTGGTCTCATGTGAAAACCTTGGGGATTCACAATACTAACCAATTTGAACGCTTTTAAAACCCGATCGCTTTGGGCGACTTCGGTCGGAAGATCCTGGGGTGTTTCCTGTGTTGGGGACATGATTACCAAGGGAAATCAAAAAAGGCAAAAAATGCCTTAACCGAGGGATTCCGGGGAATCAATGAGCTGATTCATATTTTCAAGAGTTCCAGCGCTCCGAATTTTCCCCACAAAGGGTTCGTTGCGCAACGCGCGAGAAACACTATCCAATGCCCTAAGGTGATCCCCAGGTCGATCTTCAGGCGAAACAATCATGACAATTACATGGACTGGGGATCCGTCCTTGCTGTCAAAACCAACCCCGGAGGCATGAACGCCAATGGTGCCAATTAGCCTTTTGATCGACCCATGTTTGGCATGAGGAATGGCCACACCACGACTTATTGCGGTAGAGCCAAGCATTTCTCGCTTGAGAATGGCACGAACAATCTCGTCCACATCACAAGGTTGGATCCGCCCGGAGTTCAGCAAACTGTTTACCATCTCCCGGATAACGCCTTCTTTTGTTTTGGCGCTTAGAGAGGTAACCACAGCTTCCCGAACGATAAAATCAGACAGGCGCATGGTTGCACCAGCCTCCGCCTGGGAATTTAGTGGTTTGTCTTATGGGTATTCCCCGCAGCCAAGTCGGCTGTGGAGGGATCCCTACGATGGTCCTGAATCTTTTCCTTATAGCGGCGAAGCTGCATTTGTGCTTTGTCCAAGGCCACATCCACTGCCTCAAAAAGCTCATCACGCTTTTCATGGGCTACAAAGTCGTGCTTGTGTTCCGCCTGGATCAAAAACTCAACATGGAAACCATCCTTTTGATGGTCCACGGTGACCTCGATCATCGTGAGGCGATCAAAAAGGTGAGTAAGTTTTTCTGCCTTGGCCTTGATGTGGTTTTGCGATTCTTCTGAGATGTGGCCGTGACGGCACGAAACTTTAATTTGCACGGTAGATCCTCGGGATCTGGTTTGAGGGAAAGGCGTTCCCATTGGGTTACCTATGAAGTCTAGAACTTCGAAGCGATGGGATCAACACAAAGAACACTTCCCTTTGTGATCTATCCAAGGTTTGAGGGCGTACAACCAACCCAAGGATTCCTAGCGCCATAGGGGAAGTGGGTATTTTTTCGAAAGGAACGATTCTCCGCTTCTGGTTTGAATCAGAATTTCGTTTTGGCCTGAATTGGGTTTTTGGGGCAACTCAAACTCAAAGGAACATGCCCCATTTTCGTCAGCAATTCGTTCCATGGTGTTTTTTCGGGGACCCTTGGTTTCAGGATTCCAGGGAACCCCCCCAATTACCAAAGTCATGTTAATTTTTGCGCCTGAAGCTGTTTTGCCATCTCCCTGGTTGATTCGCACGGTCAGTTTTACCCGGTCTCCGGACTTGTATTGATCCTTTTCCCATTGAACGGATTGGGTGATTTCCGTTTGGGGCCCTTCAACAGCAATTTTTTTTCGTACAACGGGGAACCGCCCCCGGGATTCGGAGACCTCCAATTCCCACTTTCCCCCAGCGATTTCATTAGGAAGGTCAAAAAGCACCATCCCAATTCCGGTTACTTCGCTTCCATCAGGGAACTTTGCGGGGAGGTTGTTTTGGGTGGAACCTTTTCCATTCACAGAAAAAGTCCGTTCAAAACCTGGACCTCTTAAAACAAAACGAATGTCCAGGGGGTCCTTTGCAAGCTTCAGGGTTCCCGGATCCAAAGTCACCGTTTTGACTTCCAATGCCGATCCCGGCTTCAAAGGGTTGTCTGAAACAAAAACAATTGTTTCCAGGATGGGATTCGAATCCACTACCCTGCCTACAGATAAGGCTTTATGCCCGGAATCCGATGTCGTCGAACCCTTTTGGGCCAGGGAAATCGCTTCCTCAACGGTATTTTCCAGTTGTCTTAAGGGAATTAGGAAATTGCCCGATTGACCCGAATCCTGATTGTAGGCCAGAGATATCGCTTGATTATTTTCCTGCTTCCACAATAGTCCCCAAACAGGAAAAAACATTACCAAAGCCGTTGCCGCCACCATCAATCCCCAACGGGAGATAGACCAGGCTTTACCCGTTTTTTGGTGTTCAGCAGGGATTGTAACCGGGGCCAAAAGGTCCTCTGCCCGGAACATAACCTCGGGAAAAGAGTCCAGAGTCGCGGATTTCAGAAGTTTGTGCTGGTTTTTTGTCCGACCAAGCTCTTTTTGACAATCCCCACAACTTTTCAGGTGGGAATCAAATGGTTGTTTTTCGTCCTGATCCAGTACATCAAAAAGGTAGTCCAAAAGAAGGGCCTGTATTTTATTGCAATTCATGATTCGTCATTCCCTCCTTTCGTTTCCCCGTTGGGGACTCCCAGGGCAATCCGAAGCTTGCCCAATGCCGCACGAAGTTGTGTTTTCACCGTTCCAACAGGTCGCCCAACAACCTGAGCAATTTCTTCGAGGGTAAGTTCGCCATTTTGGCGCATCAGGAAAATTTCCTTTTCCTCAAACCTCAGGTTCTCCACAGCCAAGCGAACACGGGCGCGCTCCTCGGTGGCCTCAAGGGTTTCGGGAATACCCACTCGGTTTATCGGAGGCATTGCCTCTTCGGGGAGCATTGGGCGGGATTTTCTTCTCCATGCACTTCGTCTCAGGTCCTTGGCTGCGTTGATTCCAACGCGAAAAATCCAAGCCCTGGGATTTGTCACTCCGAGCAGTTGCTCCCGAAGTTTCCAGCATCGCAAAAATGCTTCCTGGGCAACATCCATAGCATCATCGCGACTTCCCAGAATGAGGCATAGGCTGCTAACCAGCTCATCCCGCATTGACTGGAAGAGTTCTTCCAATCGCTTTGCAAGCTCTTTCACGGCATCAGGAGTCGCCCCATCGGACGAAACCGGATTCTGGGCGGGCTTGTCAAAGCTCAATGTTCGACTCGTCAATTGATGCCTCATCCTCAAGACGGAACACCCGTCTCCAGGGATTGGCCGGAAAGGTTTCTTCTCAATCTTTTAGATCTTGGATGCCCGGATGGTTCCCAAACCCGGGATATTTCTAAAATTTGATTGGTACGGAACAACTTGCTGTTCCCTCCGCTCCCCAGTGCCTGTTGGAGGCGACAGAATGCGGAAAGTTGAATCGGCGGTTAAATCCTTGTTGGATTTGGGACGCAGCCAAGGGCATCTAAGCTTCGCCCAAGTTTCCGAGGTTTTGCAAAATTCCCCGAAAAATCCAGAGCTTTTGGACCAAATTCTCGAAGCATTGGAACTTGCAGGTATTGAGGTGATTGATCCGGAAGAGTAATCCTCCAAGTCACTACATTTTTTCGAAATTAGACTCCAAAACCTTTGCAATTTTGTTGGTTGTCGGCCTGTCCGCTGGATCCTTGCTGGGGTAGGACCAAACAAGGATTCCATCCTTGTCCCAAAGGAAATCCCCTCTCAGCTGTAAAAAATCTTCCCCTTTGGCAGATTTTGTGGGAAGGACACCCCTCAGGATCGCCCGTAGGTATCCCAAAATGACCCCGGGCTGGAAAAATACCCCCCATTTCGTCCTTCCCAGGCCCAATGACCGGTGAACTCTTCTGGTGGGGTCGGATAGCCAAAGAATATTAGCTGGTCGTGCATCTCCCAATTCCCCCTTGCGGGTAGCCACCAAGGCCGCCAAGGTTGGTTTGGTCCCATCGTAGCCCTTCAAAAATTCATTCACCTGTCCCAGGTGATCCAAGCAGGCAATTCAGCGAAAATGTCGCAACACGACTAGAAATATGGGTTTGGGTAAATCCTTGGGCCAAACAGGAATCCCTTGGTTGGTTTCAAGTGGATATTGAAATTCCCGATCGCTTAGGTTCAAAAGTAGTCCCCATTCAGGAGAGAGGCAAAGTGACCTTGGTTTTCATTCCCCCAAGAGGTTATAGCCAATGATTCGAGAATGGTCCTAAAAATGGACCCAAGCCAAATTGGGCAAGGTTGCATCATGGAAACCCGATCATCCACCTGTAATTCCTCCGCCTCCCTTAACCCGGGGAAATTCCCGCGAAATTGGATTACCCAAATTTTGGGAAGAAAAACGGCATGGACCTCCATCGGTTTTTGGTTGATTTCCTGTTCCCATGCTTGGTCCCAATTCGGTCCATTACCCGAAAAGGTTGAAAGCGTCAGGAGTGCCCTTCGGCATGTCGGCGAAACTCCAGAGGCTCGCGAACAAAGACTAATCAAGTCCATTGATGGGCTTCAAAATATCCGCGAAAAACGCGAGGCATTTTTGCTTTCGGAATGGCGGGATCAACAACCCGACCTCCCCGCTTCCGTTGCTGATCGCAAGGTTCGGGCTTCTTTAGGCGACAAAATCGCTTTCGAATACCACGCTGTCCTTCAATCCCAGGACCAGCAAAAAATCTTGTTGCTTTTGGAGCGCCTTCCGGATTTATCCCGCCAGGCGGAGGATTCGGTTCTGGTTGCAAAATTGGTGCAGGAATTGGCTCCCGATGTTACCCGATTGGCAAAATCCGGACCTGTCGAGACCCGTCGTGTTGCTTTGGTTAGCCTTGCCCGAATTCATGCCGATGCGGATTTGATGCTGCCTTTGTTAACAGAATTGATCAGGGATCCGATCCCCGAGATCCGTCTTGCTTCGGCGGAAAGCATTGACACCCTACTTAGGTTACAATTGCCCGGTAGTTTGGCCCGCGGAACAAATCATCCCGTCCACCTCCGTCGGGAAGCCCTATCCAAACACGCCGCAAAACTGATCCCGGTGGCCTTGTTTTCCCTAAAAGACACTCAGTCCCAAGTGCGAATTCTGAGTTCTGACACCCTCAGGCTGACTACCTCCCTTTTTAGTTCCATGATTTCCGATCCCGGTCAATCCCTTGCCGGGATTGATCCCTCCGAAATTCGGCGTTTGATGCAAACAGAATGGGAGGAGTTGGACCCACTACTTCAGATTTGGAAAACCCATTTGCCAGCCCTCAGTTCGGGCCTTGTGGATCGCAACTCCCAGGTCCGCCTCAATTGTCAGCGAACCCTGGATGAATTGGCTGGAATACGAATCAAACGGCTGCGCCAGGGAGAAGCCTTGGGTGTTGATTTTCCGGATGTTTTGGCAGGGCCAATCCGTCAAACCCTTCCCACCTTGGTGGAAGCGCTCCGCGATCCTGATATACGAGTTAGGCGGGCTGCCATTGATGTGCTAGAAGGCTTGGGGACTCTGGCGTCTCCCGCGTCCCGCGATATTATTACTCAGTTGGATGATGCCGACCCGTTTGTTCGGTGGGCGTGCCTCAGGGCCTTGGGAGCCATGGGCCCGGATGCTCTTAAAAGTGCTGAGCCAAAGATCCGCGCAATGGTCCAAGACCCCGATCCCGATGTTCGCAAGTCGGTCGAAACCTGCATGAGGCGACTTGGGAGCTAATTTCCAAATTGGATTTTACAGTGGAAAAACGAGAAGACCCGGAAGTCTATTGTTATCCGGACCCGCTAAGGCCCTAGAAGACCTTAATAGAGAATGATTCTCCTTTAAATTACAGATCCTTCCACACGCCTGGCTTTCCGGGTGTGTCCTTGTTTTTCTTTGCCTTATCAGGCTTTTTCGGCGGCCCTCGACGAATGGGCTTGCGTGGTGCTTTTGGCTTGGTGCCAAGGGTTGGAATACCGGTTTCCTTTTCGATTTGCGCGTCATCGGGCACAACGCCCTCTTTTGGTTCGCTTTTGTCCTCGCGGTTTAGCCCCTCTCTTCCGCGGAAAAGAAGCCGAATTGGTACATCGTTAAACGCCAATTTGTCCCTGATTTCCCTCAAAAGGAATTTCTGGTAGGGAGGTTCGATAAGTTCCTCACCATTAGTGAAGCAAATAATCGTGGGAGGAAAAACTTCTGTTTGAGTTGCGAAATAGATCTTGGCCCTACGGTTGTTTCGCAAAGGAGGAGGCGTGGTTTCCATCGCCGAATGGATCACCCGGTTCAGCTCACCCGTTGTCACCCGTTGTCCTGCCTGTTTGTGAAGGTGCCTTGCCAAATGGAGGACAGACTCCAAATTGCGGCCCGATTTGGCAGTGGTGAAGGCAACT
>CAMBMH010000145.1 GCA_945868575.1 Singulisphaera sp. GP187
GAGGCGCCTTTTGGTCAAAGATTGACCGCCTTTTGGTCGGAAGTTCTTAGGGCAATCCCCGACGAGTTTGAAAAGGTGTATGCGGAGACAATTCTTTTTGAAACCGTTTTGGGAAAGCCTTCAAGGTGCTACGCAATCGAGTCGGATGCGGTTGATCTTTTTGTTGGCAAACTTCGCCAGGCTGGTTTTGAGGTCCCCTCCCCCTCGGATGAAGACGTTTATACCAAGTATGAATTACCAGCAACGGAATGGTGGCAAATCGAACATTAGCTTAAGCTGGGCACCGAGTCACAAAGGGGGGAAGGCTACATGAAAGCTCTTCCCAAAATCAAATTTGGCTCTTTGGGGAAATTATTCTGATGAAAATATTCCTGAGTGTGGGCGAACCAAGTGGGGACCTGCACGGGGCCAATTTGGCAAAGCATTTAAGGGTTTTGGTCCCGGAAATAAAAATTGGCGGCTTTGGTGGCCCAAAGATGCGCGAAGCGGGGATTGAGCAAATTTATCCGCTTGCGGAACATGCCGCGATTGGGTTCATCAAGGTGTCATTACAGTACCGATTTTATCTTGCCAGGGTGAATGAAGCCGCCGATTGGATGGACCGGGAAAAACCTGACGCGGTGATTCTGGTGGATTTCCCCGGGATGAATTGGCATGTTGCCCACAAGGCCGCCGATCGCGGAATTCCAGTCTATTATTTCGTTCCGCCTCAACTTTGGGCTTGGGCCGGTTGGCGGGTCAAAAAGATGAAGCGGTGGGTGAACGAGGCGTTTACCAATTTTCCGTTTGAAGATAAATGGTATCAGGATCGGGGAATGCCCACGACGCTTGTGGGGCATCCCTATTTTGATGAGTTGGCTGAGGAGACACTGGACCAGACTACACTTTCGGCCATTCAGACAGGTGGTGGAACAATAGTCGGAATGCTGCCTGGATCCCGTGGTCAGGAATTGGCAAATAATGTTCCAGCCATGCTTCAGACCGCGGAAATTCTGTTTGAGCATCACCCGGAAGTTCGGTTTCATTTTGCCTGTTACAAACCCAAACAGGCCGATTGGGTCCGGGCAAAAATTGCCCAGAATCCGAAGTGGGCCCGTTTGCCCGTGGAAATTCATTCGGGAAAAACGCCCGAAGTCATTGAAGCATCAAGATTTATAGTTGCGGTTTCCGGGTCGGTCAGCCTTGAGCTTTTGTGGCGAACCAAACCTTGTGTAACCGTTTATCATGGGTCGTGGTTTTACATGCAATTGGCCCGGATCCTGAAAAAATGCAAATATATCAGTCTGGTAAATTTGCTTGCTGAGGAAGAGGTTTTCCCCGAGTTTGTTCATCATAAAAGCCAGGGCAAAAACATGGCCAAGGTGTGCCTGGATTGGTTGGCACACCCGGAAAAAATTGATGCTTTACAGCAAAAATTGGCACTTCTTCGTGTGAAATGGGCGATTCCCGGGGCAACAGCCCGGGCTGCCAAGTTGTTGGTCGACCGGATCCTAAATCGATCCGAGGCAAATTAACCATAGGTGATATTTGTCGGGTTTGAAAATGGCCCGATTTCATGCCAACTCCCGGATTTCGTCGCTGCTTTCCCAAATGGGGCTTAAAATAACTGTTTGGGGGTGCGATATGTTTGTGGACCGTGCGGTTGTTTTTACCAAGGGTGGCGATGGCGGATCGGGATGCAGCAGCTTCCGAAGGGAAAAGTATATCCCAATGGGCGGACCGGATGGGGGTGATGGTGGGCGGGGTGGATCTGTCATCCTTATCGCTATGCCCGATGCCGATAGCCTTGCTGAAGTTGGGCAAAAAAAACACTGGCGGGCGGATTGCGGAGAGAGGGGTGGTTCCGCGAATTGCACTGGGTCCGATGCCAAGGACATGATTATTCATGTTCCCCCCGGAACTCTTGTGTACGACCGGGATAGGGGCAACCTACTCAAGGACCTTGTGTCACCCGGCGACACGGTGATCATCGCCAAAGGCGGCAAGGGTGGAAGAGGCAACCGCTCGTTTGCGACATCAATCAATCGTGCGCCGCGTATCTTCACGCCAGGGGAAACTGGTGAAGAGCGCTGGGTTATGCTTGAACTAAAAGCTATTGCGGATGTGGGACTTGTTGGACTTCCCAACGCGGGCAAATCCACATTGCTAAGTCGCCTTTCCCGGGCAACCCCCGAGATCGCCGACTATCCCTTCACCACAAAACATCCCAATTTGGGAATGGTTTTGATGGGGCATGATCACGGTTTTGTTTTGGCCGACCTTCCCGGTTTGATTGAAGGTGCCAATGAAGGTGTCGGATTGGGGCATGAGTTCCTGCGACATGTGGAACGGACCAAGGTATTGGTTCATTTGGTGGAGCCATTGCCGATGGATGGTTCTGATCCGCTGGAAAATTATCGCGTCGTCAAAAACGAACTTATGCTCCACGGAAAGGGAATCGAGGCCAAGCCGGAATTGATAGTGGTTTCCAAATCAGAAATTCCCGAGAGTGTGGAAGTTCGCGAACAGCTCGAGAAAGAAACGGGAGCTCAAGTCTTTTCGATCTCGGCGGTGACTGGACAAGGCCTTCATACTCTAGTTTCCAGAATTGTGGAAACCCTTGGGGTATTGAAAACCACAAGCACGACCTGATTCATTCATTTGCCATGGGATAATTGGAGAAATGGTGCCCTATGGGGCCTGAATTTATGGTGCCTGACTTCCTTGTGGATGTGGGGAATACATCCTGCAAGGTAATGGCAGTACGATCTGGGGATAAGAGCCCCAATGGGGAAATTTCCCGCCATGCTCATGGGGAAATTCCCAGTGAGGTATTGGCGCCGGGAAAATTGGTTCTGATGGCTGGGTCTAACAGTTACATATTGGATCTTTGGAAAGAGAAAATCCATGAGGCGGGTTCCTTGACCCGAGTCCTTTATCGGGATCATATTCCCCTAAAGCGCGAAATGGTCGATCCTTCCACAGTCGGGGTAGACCGGCTGCTGACTTGCTTGGGGGCACAGGTGGAAAACGGCCCGGGCCCACACCTTGTTGTGGATGCCGGTACCGCACTAACCGCCAATCTTGTGAATGATTCGGGGCACTTTCTCGGCGGCGCCATTGGACCGGGAATGGGTGTGATGAACCTGGCCCTTGCGCAAAAAGCAAGCTCCCTTTTTGAAGTGGAATGGGTCAGGGCCCCTGTGGCTTTTCCCGCATCAACTACCCGAGAGGCTATAGGCCTTGGGGTCCACATGGCGGCGGTCGGCTTTGTCCGCGAAGCTTGGGACAAAGCCAGAATGAATTTTTCCAACTGTATGCTCCATCTAACGGGCCGTGACGCACCCCTTTTGTTTCCCGCATTTCCACAAGCCAATCTGGATCCCTATCTGCTATTTCGGGGAATGTGGTCCACGATTGCTAATAAAGATAATAAATATGATTTAAAATTTAATAGTGCCCCGGGAGGACTTTAAATTGATCCCAATCGAATCCCGGGTTCATGCCCGTTGGCTGACCGGTAAAGGCCCCGGCGCGCTATCGGTCCTAAAAGTATCAGGCAAAACGGCCTGGTCGTTGCTCCGGGCAGGTTTTCGTTCCGTCACAAACGCTTCCCTTCCAGAAATTCCAGCGTGCGGATCTGCCTGGCTTGGGGCATTCCCAGATTCCAGGGGTAGAGGCGACCAGGTGCTTTTGCTCTGGAGGGAATCAGGTGGAGTTGGGTACGCGGAGATTCAATCTCATCATGGCGTTCTCGCAGACAAGGTTTTGGCAAACAGGATGGTCACATTAGGAATTCCCCTGGGAGATTCTGAATTTCTGCGGAATGGGGAAACGGATTTCGCTTCCTCCAGGACCCTATTTGAACGGGAGAAACTATTCACTTTGGCCCATTGCCCCAACCGGATCTGGCTGGAGCGGGTCTTTTGTTGGTCTGAGCACGATTGGCCAAAGGCGATTTCCTCCATTCGTTCCTTGATCGTTTCGGGAGATTGGAACAAAGCCAAGGAATTGGTCATAGGAGGGCTTTCACTGGCTCCCTTGACCACACGAATGGTTCGCCCATTTGAGATTTTGATTGCTGGTCCACCCAATGCTGGCAAAAGCAGCCTTTTGAATCGCCTGGTTGGCTTCGACCGTGCAATCGTTTCTCCAATTGCTGGAACGACTAGGGATTTGGTTACCGGACAAATTTCCCTTGGTGGATGGCTCGTAAACCTCACGGACTCTGCAGGCCTGAGGGTTGCCGAAGATCCCCTGGAGGCCCAGGGAATCCAAAAAGCCATGGGCCAAAGGGAAAGGGTGGATCTGGTAATTTGGGTATCTGATGTGACCTCCCAAACCAATTCCGGGGAGTCTTTGGATTTCCCTTGGAAAGATGGCATTGGGCGTTCCAATCCACCATTACTCGTTCAGAACAAGGTGGATATGGTGCCCGAGGTTTTGAATGTTGTTAGTGGAGAATCGCACCAGGCAAGTATCCTCCTAAGCGCCAAGTCGGGTCTTGGGGTGGATCGCCTTTTGGAAGCTATCGGGCAAAAGCTGGGACTTTGTGAATTTCCCAAAGGATTGCCGATTCCGTTTACTAGTTGTTTAATCGGTTGCCTTGATGCCCTTTTGGATCTAATTAAAAGAGAAATGAGTTCAGAAGCGCTCCAGCTAATAAACGGCTGGGGAGTTCCTTCCCTCCTCAAGGAAAACGAATGAAACTTGCCAAGGCAATTACCGGTACCGGAGATTATCACCTGGTTTGTGATGCGGGTCAGGGATGGGTTGAAGTGGGTAGCCTTCGCGATACCCCCGGACTCCTGTCGGAAATCCTCCATAGTGCGGATCCAAGGCAACTTGTTTCGACCCTTGTGAATGGAAAAACTCTTTGGGATCCCTCGTTTGTTACCGGGTTCCTCGCTCCGGTTGATCGTCAGGAAATCTGGGCGGCAGGCGTAACATATTTGCGGTCAAGCCAGGCCCGTCAGGCGGAATCCGAGGGGGCTGCCCGATTTTACGACTTGGTGTACAAAGCTCCTCGCCCTGAATTGTTTTTCAAAGCAACACCCAATCGGGTTTCCCCTCCCGGGGGAGTTGTACGGTTTCGCAAAGACAGTAAATGGAGCGTCCCTGAGCCCGAATTGACCCTGGTTATCTCGCCGAAGATGAAAATTGTTGGTGCCACAATTGGCAACGACATGTCTGCCCGTGACATTGAGGGTGAAAATCCGCTCTATCTGCCTCAAGCAAAAGTGTATTCAGGATCCTGTTCCATTGGACCTGTAATTTATTTATCAAAATCTCCCGACGAACTCCAAAATTTGGAAATTGTGCTGGAGATCCACCGCAATGGAGAATTGGCCTTCAAGGGTAACACCTCGACAGCTCAACTGGCAAGAAAATTGATTGATTTGGTGGATTGGCTTGGAAGGGAAAATGAATTCCCAAATGGTGTGATGCTCATGACGGGAACCGGTATCGTTCCGCCGGATGAATTCACTCTTGCCAAGGGGGACCGGGTAAAAATCACCATTGAGGGAATCGGAACCCTGGAAAACCCTGTTGAATAAGATTTTCTTTTTCTGGAGGATATTTGAGTGAAATATATTTACTTCACAAAGACCCTCCGGGATTTGAATCAGGAACAATTGGTTGAATTTACCGTGCGCAACAAGGTCGATGGCCTCGACCTTGCAGTGCGCCCAGGTTATCCGATAAATCCGGATAACGCGACTCGTGAATTTCCCCAATTTGCAAAGCGGATGGCGGATGCTGGAAAAATCATTGGTCTGGTAAGTGCTCCCGTGGATTATAACCGCCCTGCTGATCCTAAAATGATCGCTGTTTGCGAAGCCGCGGGCAAGGCGGGAGTTCCATTCGTAAAGATGGGATATTTCCCATTCCGCGCCGAATTTCAACAGGAAATGAAACAGGCCAAGCAAACACTTGTGGAATTTGGCAAGACAGCAGAAAAAAATAATATACAGATTTTGTATCACACCCATTCAGGGCTCAATCTTGGTTGCAACGGGATTGGATTGTCCTGGTTGCTTCAGGGTATCGATCCGCATTTTATTGGAGTCCTTTTGGATCCGGGTCACCTGGCGCTTTGCGGTGGCCCGTTCCCTATGGAGTATTCCTCCATCAGGGATCGTGTTGCTATGCTGGCGCTTAAGGATTTCACCAATGCCAAGGGGCCCGGGCGCCTGGAGCCTGCTAGTACTTGTGTAGTGGCCGGGCGTGGATTGGTTGCATGGGACAAGGTTGGCGCATCGCTTCGAAAAGGGCAGTTTGCAGGAATGGCCACCATACACGGCGAATATGAAACCAAAGACTTGGCGGAGAGGGAACGCCTCCTGGCCCAGGAACTGGATTTCTTCCGGGCAAAATTATCCTGATTTTTTCGGGATTGAGGATTCCTTTCCTTTGTTTTTCGTAATTCCCGGAGTTGATCATGCCCCAACCCGATCGTCGGTTTTTTACATCCAGTGCTGTTTCGTCCTTTATTTCGGGATCGGCCTTTTCGGCTTCCAGGGTAATCGGAGCCAATGATAAAATCCGGCTTGGGTTTATCGGGATGGGAAACCGCGGTGACCAGAATATCGATGCTTTTTTGCCACATAAAGATATCGATTTTGCGGCTGTTTGTGACCTTTGGAAGCCCTACAGAGATTTCTCACGGGATAAACTCGGGAAAAAGGGGCGCCTTATTGAGGGAATTCTTGATACCGACGATTACCGAAGGGTGCTGGACGAAAAAAATGTTGATGCGGTAGTTGTTTCAACCCCCGACCATTGGCACGCCTTGCAAACCATAGAGGGGTGTTCCGCCGGGAAGGATGTTTATTGCGAAAAACCGCTTAGCCTGACCATTGGTGAAGGGCGCGCAATGGTCAATGCCGCCAGAAAGCACCAAAGAATCGTACAGGTTGGCTTGCAAAGGCGTTCATCGGAATTCATGAGGGAAGCCTGCCAAAGAGTCCGCGAAGGTGAAATTGGGCGGGTTACTGTCGCTCGGGCCTTCCACATTCAAAATGAAATGCCTTTGGGAATTGGGAAACCTGCCGATGAAAACCCTCCTGAAGGGTTGGACTGGGACCGTTGGCTTGGACCAGCCCCAAAAGTGCCTTACAACAAAAACCGAACTTTCTACCGGTTTCGTTGGTTTTTTGATCAAAGTGGTGGGCAATTGACGAATCAGGGAGTCCATTACCTGAATATTATCCATTGGGCCCTTGGACAGGATTCCCCGACGGCAGTGACCGCTTTGGGCGGAAATTTTGCGGTGGAGGACAATCGCGAGATTCCTGACACCATGGAAGTTTGCTGGACTTACCCCGGTGGAACACTTGTTACCTTTTCACAGTTCAATGCGAGTTCTTTCCCCGTCGGCAGGTTAGGTGCTGAAGTTGAACTTAGGGGAACCAAAGGCGCGTGCTTTATCAGTAGTTCGGGTTATGAAATTGTTCCAGATCCGATGCCTTTTGGGGAATTTCCGGTTGCCAATCCGCTCAAAAGGGATGCCGGAAAGGAATGGCGATCAAAAAAATCCACACCCGTCAAACCATTTACGGGCAAAGGTAAATCTGACACCGCGGACCATACACGCAATTTCCTTGATTGTATCCGGTCACGGAAAACTCCAAACGCTGATGTGGAAGTCGGACACAGGGATACTTCTGCTGCCATTTTGGGAAACCTTGCTTATCGATCCCAAAAATTGCTCCTTTGGGATGGCAAGGCGGAAACCATAACCAATGAGCCTTCCCTGAATCAAAAGCTCCGTTATAAGTACAGGGCCCCCCATCTATTTCCGGAATGATTTCCATGCACCCAGTAGTTCGTCAAATTGTGGTGGTTTTGCCAGCCCTGATTGTTTGTTCCATTTTTGGGGATCAAAACCTCAATGCAACGGAATCAACGCTGGATCTTCGTATTGCAAATTCTCTTAAAGGTTTTGAAGGAAAGGTCTGGATTTTTGCGAAAAACCTTGAGACTGGCGCTCAATTTGGCCTTTTGGAAAATGAACGAATTCGCACGGCCAGTACCATTAAGGTACCAATCCTGGTTGCCCTTCATTCGATGGTCAAGGAGGGCCAATTGAAATGGGATGAGGTTGTTGAACTTGGTGCCAAGAATCGGGCCCAGGGGGCAGGGGTTCTCCTGGAAATGGAGGATGGCCACAAAGTCACTTTAAAAGAGGCCTCAAGGCTAATGATTGTGGTTAGCGATAACATTGCCACCAACATGATTCTGGACAGGGTCACCTGCGATGGGGTGAATGCCCAGATGGAAAAAATGGGTTTTGAAAAAACGCGTTCTCTGGGAAGAATTGGGGGTGGTGGCAAAAGCAAGGCTTATGGGGAACCCTGGAACAAGCGCATTGATGGAAGCACCTATGGAATTGGAGTTTCCACACCCCGTGAGATGGTCGGTCTTTTGGAAAAGATGCAAAAGGGTGAGCTGGTTTCCCAAGCTGATTCCAAAGAAATGTTGGCAATTTTATCGCGGCAGCAATACCACGAGGGGGTGGGCCGCACCATGGTTGGAGTTCGTCGCTCAATAAAATCAGGCGCATTGGACAAATTGAGGAGTGATGTAGGTATCCTTTCTGGACCCAAAGGAAAAATTGCTTTTTCTATTACGGTGGATGAAATGTCCAATACCCAATGGTCTGTGGACAATCCGGGACTCTTGGTTTTGGATAAGGTTTCGAAAATACTTTATGACGGCTTGGGAGCAAAATCCTCCAGCCAATCCATTAAGCCAAAACCCTAGGCCACTCCTTTACCAAGGTGGTCGGGGAGGTGTCAGCGAGGTGGTCACGGAAAATCATAACATGATTTTCAGGAATCCTTTCAGTTTTGAACACCAAAGCCAAATACTTGAACTGCTTGGGTCGAATTCTTTAGCCGAAAGGGGATGGGGATTTTTGTGGATGGATTCTTGATAGTTGCCACTAATCTCAAAAAAATTTTAAGAATTCTGGTGGAGCTGTGTAACCCTTCCTTGGGGATCTTTCCTTAAAGGTTATGAATACCGCATCCTCAACCCCGCGGTTTTGTCCCCAGTGTGGCACATCTATAAGTGATGCCAGCTTTTCGCTGTGTCCACAGTGCCTGATGCGAAACGCACTGATGGATTCCGAATCACCGGGTCCCAAGCTACTGCCGAATGCCCCTTCGATTGAGGCGGTTCAGTCTGCTTTCCCCAATCTGGAAGTCCAGGAATTGATTGGGGCAGGGGGAATGGGCGCTGTATTCAAAGCCCGCCAGCCCAAGCTTGACCGGTTTGTTGCCCTGAAAATATTGCCCGAGTCTTTGGCCTCGGAGGCAACCTTCCGGAAAAGGTTCCTTCAGGAGGGGATGGTACTTGCCAAGCTCAATCATCCCCATGTGGTTACCATCCATGATTTTGGGGAATCAGGCCCGTTCTTTTACTTAATCCTTGAATACATCAATGGGGTCAACCTTCGCGAAGCGATGGAGTCCGGGCGATTCACAAATAAACAAGCGCTTTCGATCATTCCACCCATTTGTGATGCCCTCCAATACGCCCACGATTTGGGGATCCTTCACCGGGACATCAAACCCGAAAACATCCTTCTCGATTCCCGGGGACGGGTAAAGCTTGCGGATTTTGGAATCGCCAAACTGATTGGCAAAACGGGTCCTGAAGGAAAGGAGGCGGAGTCCAAACCTGAAGGGAATTTGACCGATGTTGGGCGCATCCTGGGCACCCCTGCCTACATGTCTCCCGAGCAAAAAATTTCTCCCGAAGCGATTGATCCCAGGGCGGACATCTATTCCCTTGGTGTGGTTCTTTACGAGCTACTGACCGGGGAATTGCCTCCTCCAGGGGCAATTCGGCCTCCCAGCCGGTCTCCCATCACCTCGGGCCTTGACCTTGTGGTTATGAGGGC
>CAMBMH010000146.1 GCA_945868575.1 Singulisphaera sp. GP187
GACTTACTTTTTTATCTCCCTAGAAAGGACGCGCGCCATGAAGTGGCTGCTTCGATTGCCAACGGGTCGAATTTTGACCGGGTTGGTGCTGGCTTTTGGGCTTAGTTTGGGGGCCCAGGCGGCGGATCCACCACCGGCAGCAAAACCGACCGTGGAATCCCTTGCCAAGGAATTATCCGAACTCAAAAAATCGCATGACGATTCGAACACAAAGCACTCGGACAATTCGTCCCTTGGTCATGCAAAAGGCGATAGCGCCTGGATGCTTACTTCGGCGGCGATGGTAAACATTATGCTTCCTGGACTCGCCCTTTTTTACGGTGGCATGGTCCGTCGGAAAAATGTTCTTGCAACGATGATGCAGAGCATGGCGGCGCTTTCGGTCGTTGGCCTCTACTGGGTAGTCTGTGGCTATTCCCTTGCTTTTGGTCCTTCCGTTCCCTGGATATCTATTCCCGGATTTGAAGGTGGCGTGGTGGGTTGGTCCTGGGACCTCTTTTTCCTTAAGGGGATCAAGGCCGATCAGGCTCTTCCCGCAGCCAACATTAGCATCTATGCCCACATGGTCTTTCAGGGGATGTTCGCAATCATCACCCCGGCATTGATCTCCGGCGCGCTCGCCGAACGCATTCGATTTTGGCCTTTTTGTATCTTTTCGATCCTTTGGGTAACATTCGTTTACTGCCCACTCGCGCACATGGTCTGGGCTTTTGACTGGTTCTACGCAGTTCCTGTCGATCTTGACAAGGGTCTTGGTGGTAGCGCCGTCGGCATCCTTGGTAAAATGGGAGCACTCGACTTTGCGGGTGGAACCGTGGTTCACATCGCCGCAGGTGCGGCGGCTCTTGCCTGTATCCTTGTGCTTCGCAACCGCAACGGTTATCCCCAGCAGCCCATTCACCCAAATAGCATGGTGCTTACCCTTGTCGGCGCGGGCCTGCTTTGGTTTGGATGGTTTGGATTCAACGGTGGATCCGCCACCTCATCAGGAACCCTGGCCACATCCGCTTTTGTTGCGACTCAGGTCGCCGCTGCCGCTGCGGGGCTCTCCTGGATCGTGATTGAGTGGTTGCTAAAGGGCAAGCCAACAGCCTTGGGTCTTGCTTCGGGTATCGTTGCAGGTTTGGTTGCTGTCACTCCCGCTTCGGGTTTTGTGAATGTCGCTGGGGCCGTATCCATCGGCATTATCTCCGGCGCGATCTGTTACTATGCTGTTTCCCTCAAATCGGTTTTGGGCTACGACGATAGCCTTGATGCTTTTGGTGTTCACGGCGTTGGTGGTTTTGTCGGAGCTATCCTCACGGGTGTGTTCTGCTTCACCTCGGTTAACAGCCTTGGCGCGGATGGCTTCTTTGCTTTCAAATATCGTAACGATCGTGTTACTGAAATCCTGGGCGAATTGGGCGCCGCAGTAACAGGTGTCACGGATGAGGCACGAATCGAAGGCTTGACCAAGCTGATTGAGACCCGTCAGGGAGCGGCAGATACCGCAGCTACAAATCTCGATGAAGCCAAGGCAAAGCTGGATGAAGAAACCAAAAAGGAAAAGCCTGTTGAGGCTACAGTTGAAGCTCTGAAAAAAACCCGCGAAACCGCATACATGGCCAAGCTCAAAGCGGATGGCGAATTGGGTACAGTAAAGGAACTTCAGTCCATGCTCGAAGCCCGCATCAAGCTGGCCAAGGATGACAAGACTCCTCTGACCCAATTGGTTATCCAGACCAAGGCCGCTGTTTTCGCTGGTGTCCTTGCTTTTGTGGTCAGCTTTGGACTTGCTCACCTTGTACAGGCTATGACCCTTGGCAACTTCACCACCGATGCCGAATCGGAAATGGCCGGTCTTGATGAGACGGAACATGGTGAAACCGGTTTCGATTTTGGCCCAAGCCTGAACTCGGTAGTAGGCGCAACGACCCCAACACCTCGATCCGCAAATTATCCTCCCACCCGCAAGCCCAAGCACTTCACGCTTACGGTCCAGGGCCCGGATGAAAAATCCCTTCATGACACCTGGTCCAAACTTTGCCAGGCTACCACGGAACCCAACCCTGACATGAAGAAGATCTATCCCTATGTGACAACCATCAGTGGAAATCGCTTCCGGTTCCGCGATGGGGAACCCAACCAGATGAAGGATGCCCTTGAGCGGGCCCTGAAGCCCGGTCTCAACGGATCAATCACCAAGGTGGTTGTCGAGGCCTGATACTAATAACCCCGGGTTTCATTAACCTGGGGATGAGGTTCCCAAGCGCGCGGGAGTTGGTGTTGTCCACCCCGCGCCTTTCCTCCCCAGCCCTGGTGTTCTAGTGGCGTTTTTCGATTGGAAAACGACTAATGCCCGGGGCTGATCGGTGGAGAAAATGATCCCACTGGCCCAAGTTCCCCTTATCACAACTCAAGCAATTCGAGGACACATTCCAATGAAGCTGATCACGGCAATTATCCGGCCCGAAAGGCTGGATTCAGTTCAGGCCGCTTTAAGTGCGATTGATGTATATCTGATGACGGTTTCGGATGTTCGGGGCTGCGGTAAACAAAAAGGTCACACGGAAGTTTACCGTGGGACAGAAATCCAGGTCCGCCTCCTGCCAAAGCTCAAGGTTGAGATCGCAGTAAATGAGGCTTTTGTCGAAGCAGCGGTAGAAGCGATTGTGCACGCCGCACGCACCGAACCGACCGGAAAAATCGGTGACGGCAAGATCTTTGTCCAACCCCTGGATGATTGCATTCGCATCCGGACAGGCGAACGGGGCAGCACCGCAATCGGGCCATGATCCCCGGAAAAACCGTTATTTAGACATCATCACTCACGAGGCCCGATGGGAATTCATTTTCCCTTCGGGCCTTTTTCTTTTCGCGGAGAGAACATTCCTGTAAAATTAACCTGTCAGACATGCTTCCTTTACCCAAGTTATTGCTCATGATCCTTTGGACAGTGTATCTGATGCCGTTGGCCTTTTATTTGGTCAACATTGGGCAACAATACCAATTGGGGCGCCCCAAGCTTTTGTCGGGCCATGCCGATTTGGCAAGGCTTTTCGGGGCGTTATCGGGGCTGGTATTGATTGGTGGCCCGAGATTGCTGTCACAGCTTCATCAAAAATGGATTCTTCTTGAGTTGAGCGAGGGCCCGACCCATTCCTGGTATCTTGGTCGTCCCTTTTGGGTGTTTTTATTTTCCCTGTATGCATTAATCGTTTTGGCTGTTTCCGGTTGGCTTTGGCGAAAAAGGTCTGGAGTTTCCATTGTGTTTCCCGCAGACAGGGAATTGATCCTTGAAGCCACCCGGAATGCCGAAATCAGCGACCCGTTGGAAATTGTCGAGGACAAAGCGGCCGGATGTGTGGAAATCCACTGGGCCAAAACAAACTCAAACCTTCAGGCACTTGGGGAAAAGAAATTGGCCCCCTTATTGGATCAAATCCAGTTAAATCCTGGCTGGTTCTGGATGTTTCCTGTGGGGCTTGGTCTGGGACTTCTTGGGTTTTTGGCCACCATCAATATGGGCAGCGCGTTCTGGGTATTTCGTGGCCAATAGTTTTCTATCTTATTTGGTGTCAAATTCAATTTGTAAGGGCAAGCGCTCAAAGCCCAAAACGATCCCGATTTATGCAAAGGGAAAAACGACCACAATTTTCCACCGGTTTGTATAGGGATAATTGGTCCGATTATTTACCCCATTTGATGGACAGTAACCCGGGAACGCCTAGCCGCCGCCCGAGCGCTCCATCATTTCTTCCCAGTGTTCATAGAGTTCCGCCAATCTTTCTTTTTGTCCGTCCAACTCCACCTGAACAGCTTTGACTTTGAGACCATCCTTGTAAACTTCAGGGTTTACAAGTTCGGCCTCGAGTTCCTCGATGCGATCTTCGGTCACACTGATTCCAGCCTCGATTTCCTCGACTTTTTTGAAGGGGTATTTCCACTTCTTTTTGGTTGGGGTTGTCGATGCGGGAGAATTGCTTTTGACAGTCTGCTGGACCGTTTTTTTGCCCAAGGCCTCCGCGGCTGCTTTGGCCCGGCTATCCACCAGGCGCTCGTACATTTCGAAATTTCCGTAAACGACCTCGATCCTGCCGTTTCCATCCAACACAAGGGTTTGGTCCGCTACCCGATTTAAAAACCAACGGTCATGACTGACAACAATGACCGTTCCATCAAAGCCCAAAAGCGCATCCTCAAGTGCTTCACATGCCCAGAGGTCGAGGTGGTTGGTTGGTTCGTCAAGAATCAGCAGGTTCACCCCACGCGCCACCAGCCTTGCCAGCGCGATGCGGCTTTTTTGTCCGCCGGAAAGATTTTTTACCGTCTGCTCAACTTCCTGACCAGCGATTCCAAACCGACCCAGCAAGTCACGCATCCGCTGTTCGGTCATGTCGGGTTGTCCGGGAGGCCATGCAGCCCGTACGGCCGTTGCGGAAAGATCGAGAAGGGACAAGTGCTGATCGAAATAGCCGATCTCCACCTGGTGTCCAACCCTGGCGATGCCAGAGTCCGCCTTTTCCTCTCCTAAAAGGATGCGAAGGAGCGTCGTCTTCCCGCTGCCGTTGGGTCCCGCGATACCCAGCCTTTTGCCTCGCTGGAGCTGGAAAGTCAGTCTGTCGAATAATTTCAGCGGGCCATAGGCCTTGGCAAGGCGCTCGCAATCGATGACAACATCTCCCGCGCGACTTACCTCGCCAAAGTGCATCCTCGGCGCGTCGACCAGCACGGGCTTTTCCAGTCTTTCAATTTTGTCAATCTGCTTTTGGCGGCTGGCCGCCTGTTTATGGAGCTGGCCATAATTCACACGGCGAATGTAGTCTTCCTGTTTTTGAAGATATTCGTTTTGTGATTCCCAGGCCTTCAAAGCCATCTCATGCCGTTCCTTGCGGAGTTTCCAATAGTCGGTGAAATTGCCTGGATAACTTTCAATCCTCTGATTGCCCATCTCAAAAATTCTTGTTGCCACCCTGTCAAGAAACACACGGTCGTGACTTACGATCAGCATCGCTTCCGGTTGACTGGCCAGCCAACCTTCCAGCCAGCGCGTTGTGGGAATATCCAGGTGGTTGCTTGGCTCATCAAGCAGGAGCACATCGGGCGCCGCAAGGAGCAGTTTGGCGAGCATGAGACGACTAATCTGGCCACCGGAAAACGTTTCTACCGGTCGGTCATAATCTTCAGGGGCGAAATTGAGCCCCTCCATGACTTTTTCAACGCGATGGTCAATTTCAAAAGCATCATGGTGGCGCATGGCTTCGTGGAGTCGGTCATATTTCTGGGCCAAGGCATCGTGTTCATCGCCTGTGGCATGTGCGAGGGCCTCAGCTGCTGCAATCATCTCTTCTTGGGCCTCATAGAGAGGCTTCAGTGCCTCGCGGGCCTCTTCCATCAGGGTTTTGCCCGGGGTGATGTCATGATGTTGTGTCAAAAAACCAAGGCGGGCTCCGGCATGAAGCCGAACCGATCCTGTATCCGGCTTGTCCTGGGAGGCGAGGATTTTCATCAGAGTGGATTTGCCACAACCATTTGGCCCCACAAGCCCAACGCGCTCGCCTGCGTGGAGTTCAAAACTGATCTCCTCGAAAAGGGGATCGCGGTCAAAGCCCCGGCTTAGGTCCTGGCAACTGAGGATCAGCATCAAATCAACCGACATTCTTCTCGACAGCCGCGCCGGGAACCCCGTTCCCAAGTTCGCTTCCTGCCTACATTAAGGAATAATAGGCGAATGCAACAAATAAGGCAGTGGAGAAGCGGCAATGAAACGGTTGGTTATCGGCAGCAAGAATCCAAAGAAAAAACGCGAGATTCTGGAAATCCTGGGCGGATTGCCTTTTGAGTTGGTGGACCTGACCCAATGTAAACCGGTTGCTGAAGTGATCGAGGATGGCGATACTTTTGAGGCCAATGCGGCCAAAAAGGCGTCTCAAGTCGCTTTGGAACTGGGTGAATGGGTGTTAGGGGAAGATAGCGGTCTTTGCGTGGACGCATTGGGAGGTGCCCCGGGGATTTTCTCTGCCCGTTATGCAGGGGTACAGGGGGACGATGAGGCAAACAACGCGAAACTGATCGCGGCCCTTGCCGGTTTGCCTAAGGAGAAAAGGCGGGCCCACTATGTTTGCGCCGCCGCAATCGCCAATCCCAAAGGGGAAATCGTTGCCTCAAGTCGTGGGGAATGTTACGGGGAAATCCTGACCGAGCGAAAAGGGGCTGGTGGCTTCGGGTATGATCCCTACTTTTTTCTGCCGGAATATCACAAAACCTTTGGAGAATTGCCAGCGGCGGTCAAGCACGCCATATCCCACCGGGCCCGCGGCTTGGAAAGGCTTGTTCGAGGAGAGATTTTTTGGAGCTTATGCGATCAATAATGTCTCAAAATCAAACTTCGAAATCGACACCGGGCGGAATGGCGCGTGTCCCTCTGGTCATTTTTTAGCCTTTTTTAATCGATTGATAGGCTTTGGTTTAATTTTGGACTTTTCGTTTAAGGCTTTTTGGGATTTCTTTGTGTCTTTTTGAATTTCTGATTTGCCTTTCCTTGTCTTGGAGGTGGTTGACGAGGGCTTTGGTTTTGGGGCGGCTTTTATCAATGCTTTTTTCTGGGCCTTTGGATTGGAGGCGGATTTGGCTTTGGCGGATTTTGATTTACCCAGGCGACTTCCTTTATCCACTGCTTTGTTCTTGGACAAATTTTCCCGGACTGGCTTTTTTTTCGGTTTGGGTTTTGGAAGGGCTTGGGCGGTCGTGGGTACCGGATCCTTTTCGAGTTCGATGCCGAACAACTCTTCAAGGTTCATTTCTTCCAAAGACGATTTCGCATCGAGGGAATCTTCCAATGAAGAGGCAACCGCATCCAATCCGACCAGCTCCGAAGAGTCGACATCCCGAATCAGGAAGAGTAGGTCGGGCCTGGTGTCAAGGAGGATTCCCACCCCATAAAAAGCCGCCGCCACATGTTTGCAGACATAGGCGCCATCCGGACAGGAACAGGCGAAATCGATTTCATCCGGTTTTGGAAAAATACCTTTTTGTGGATCGGTTAATAAGCGAATTAGGGTATCGTCAATTTTTCCGGCCAGCAGATCGATAACCGAACGGACAGAGGTCCTGGCATCTGCTTTGATTAGCTCCCAGGCATCCCTTGGAAGTGGTTTTACCTTGATGTCCACTTTGTAGGTGGAACTTCCCGCGACAAGTGATTTTACCTGGCAAGCAGTGATCACCAGGTCGACCACAGATCCGTTGCCCAGGTAGCGCCTTCCACGATCCAGGCGATTTTCGAGATCGCGCATGGATCCCAAATGTTCGCACCAGGCTTTGCCCCAAAAGTTAACCGCAATTTCCCGGCCTTTGGGCTTTACCGGCTGGGGTAAACGATTTTCCTTTTTTGCCAAGGCCAAAGCCGCTTTTTGTCCGATTTCCAGTCTTTGGCCTACCGGGACATATGGGGCGAACCCGTAGCGATTCCAGCTCATGAAAACCCCTGTCCCTGTCGGGTTCCGTTTTTGCGGAGCAGCTATTTTTTCACCCCATTTTGTTAAAATACAAGGGTAAACCTACGCCTCCACCGCTCTTTCCAAATCCAAAGCAAGAAAGTTCAAAAGTTCCCGGTCGGACATTTCGGTCAATAATGTCATATTCCCCGATTCGCCCAGGATCTGTTCGGCAAGGGCGCTCTTGTCCCGAATCATCTGGTCGATTCGTTCCTCCACCGTTCCCCGACAGACAAATTTATGGACTAGCACATTCTTTTTCTGACCAATGCGAAATGCCCGGTCGGTTGCCTGGTTTTCCACAGCGGGGTTCCACCAGCGGTCGAAATGAACCACATGGGACGCAGCCGTCAGGTTCAGTCCGCTTCCTCCCGCCTTTAGTGAGATCACAAAAAAAACAGGTCCATCCTTTGATTGGAATTGCCTGACAAGATCTTGCCTTTTCCGGATGGGTGTTTGGCCATGTAGGACCAAGCCGGGATCGCCAAAAATGCCCTTGAGAAATTGGGCAAGGGGTTCCGTCATCGATTGGAACTGGGTGAACAGCAACATCTTTTCCTGACGGTCACGAATCGGTTCGGAAACTTGCTCCAGGCGTTCCAGCTTGCCACTTTCCGATGCCAAAAAAGCCTCGCCTTTCAAAAAAAGATCGGGGTGGTTGCAAATTTGCTTGAGATTCATCATTGTTGCAAGCACCAGTCCCCTTCGGGCCATGCCATCCGAGCTTTTCAGGGATTTCTCAAGACCTTTAAGAGCCTTTTCGTATAGAGAAGCTTGCCTCCTTGATAGTGAACACTCCACTCGCATCTCGGTCTTTTCAGGCAAATCGGGAACAATTCCCGGATCGGTTTTCATGCGTCTGAGGATATAGGGTCGCACCAGTTTTCTGAGAGCGCCATAACCTTCCGAGGCGTCCGAGCGTTCAACGGACTTGATATGGCGCTTGAATTGTGCAGCATTTCCCAAAAGTCCCGGGCAGCAAAAATCAAAGAGGGACCAAAGGTCGCCTAGCTGGTTTTCGACTGGGGTTCCCGTCAAAACAATTCGTCCCTTGCAGGGAATTTTTTTTACGGCGCGAGTTTGGGCCGCCCCGGCGTTTTTGATCGCCTGAGCCTCGTCAAGAATGACAAGAGACCAGGTCACATGGGTGGGCCATTCCTGTCGGGAGGCGTTGGCGTAGGTGGTGATCACCAAATCCACCCCACTGGTAAATTGAACGGGATTCTGTTGGAGATCGGCGATGGTTTTCTGATCGGTTTCGGATGTATGCACTAGAATAAGAGTCAAATCGGGAGCGAAACGGGAAACTTCGGCTTTCCAGTTGCCAATTAGCGAAGCAGGAACAATCAGGAGTGCGGGAGCTAAATTTTCTTTGGGCGATCGCTTTTTTGTTTGAAGAAGCAAATCGATCACCTGAACGGTTTTGCCAAGGCCCATGTCATCCGCAAGACAGGCCCCCAATCCCATTCGCGTCATGAAATCGAGCCACCGTACACCTTGAATCTGGTACGGGCGAAGTTTCGCATGAAGCCCTTCTCCCGGGCAAATTTCTGACCCATCGCCGGGCGATCGCATTTGTTCAAGAACCTGACCAAGCCAAGGCCCGCTCAACACGCGTGTCCAACCGGCCTGGTCCTCTGAAGGCTCCGTGGATTTATCCAGGCGGACCCCGGCAAGTAAACGCATTCCCTCCATGAAGGTGATCCCGTCCGGGTGCTCTTTTTGGAGGTTTTTCCAGTGGTTGAGCGCCTCCTGGATCTTTTCGCGATCGACCTCAATCCATTGTCCGCGCAAAAGGAAAAGCCCCTCGTTTTGTTCCATAAGGAGCTTTAATTCCTGGGGGGAAAGCGGGTCCCCACCCAAGGCAATGTCCACCCGGAAATCCATCAGTGCATCAAGACCAAGCTTGGGAACCGCCTTATTCCCAATGGACACCCGCACCTCGGGCCTACGGTTGTTTTTTGTCGCCCACCAATTGGGAACGCGTACCACAATTCCCACTTCCTCCATCGCAAGGGAATCGTGGAGAAAACGATATGCGGTGGCAATATTCCATGCCTGCGGCGCGAAAAGCGATTTATCCCCAAGGAGCTCACGCACAAGAGGAATGGATTGGGCCGCCCGGCGTACCGGCTCCAAAACGGATTCCAGGCGGGCACGATCCCCGGCCCCCGCATAGTTTTTTAGCGCCTGAGCCAGTGGAATGTGCTGAACCTTTGCGCTCCCCGAAAGGGAATGAGTATAGGTCGCAAGGAAAGCGAATG
>CAMBMH010000147.1 GCA_945868575.1 Singulisphaera sp. GP187
ATTTTAAGAATGGAAATACTTCGTGTGGTGTCAGTAGCAACTAGGCGTGCAACATGTCGAGCCTGGCCAATGGAAACAATGATGCTTGTGGGTTTATTCAGGAAATTGAACGCACTGGAAACAATCCAACCCTCGGAATTCACCACAACTCCGGTAGTTGCACCTGTTCCCTTGCGAAGGAAGTTATCCTGACCCCGTGGGCCTCGTCCCAAAGTAACCACTTCACTTCCCCCGGAAGTTTCGATGGTTACAACAAAAGGGGCCGCAGTCCGGACGGCATTCTGTATCGCTTCCTGACGGGGGCTTTGAACCGAAAGGAGGCCCACCAGAAATGGTGAAAGCAAATATGCCAAGGCACAAATCAAGGGCGAACTCCCGGAATAATTTGGTGTATTGCTTGTCCCGGTCCTTGTTTTGGAACTTCGGGAGGTTTAATTGGGACAATCTCCATGCCCACGAGTTGGTCACGACGGCGAACATCCATGCGGACCTTGTCTCCGGGTTTGTACCTTGCCATCAGCTCCCGATAGGAAATGATTGAAGGAACCGGAATGCCATCCACATAAACAATGAGGTCATCCGCGCGAATTCCCACAAGAGCCGCTGGTGATCCGGGAACCACCTCCTCGACAAAAGGGGGAGTACGGTCGATCAGGTTGGAAACAAGAATCATTCCGGTGTAAGCTTCCACTTGCGCAGGTTTATCTGCTTTGGGAGCAGGCCTATACGCTTCTTTTTTGCGCACCAAATCCATGATGCTGGTTCGTGTGATTCCGGTCGGGCCTCGTACATCAATCTGCGCTTGAATGGGAATCGCATAGTTAACCCAAGTATTGGTTAACTCATTCCTGACCTCCCGGCCTACCAGTCCCAGGAGGTTTCCATTTCGGTCTGTTAAAGCCCCTCCGGCGGATCCGGGATTGTTTGTAATTGCATCAACAACATAAACATTGCCCGAATAAGGGATGTCAAAAATGCCTATTTTTCCAAAAAGGCGTCCATAACTTGCAATATTTCCCTGCATTATGGTTACCGGCTCATCACGGGTGGCGATTTGGAAGGCATTTGAAAACGCGAGAACAGGATCCCCTGGTGCCGCCAGTTTTGCCTTGACGGCAACTTCCACGTCGAAAAATGGAAGGTCATCAAATGTTTGTTTAGCGCTTCCCAATTTTAATAACGCGGCGTCTAGTTCGGGCTCCCTGGCAATCACCTTTACTGGAACCCGGGTGCCATCATAAAGGTGCGCTACCAGATCCCCACCTTCAATAAGGTGATTATTAACCGTAAGAACCAATCCATCGGGAGAAATTACCACTCCGGTTCCATAACCCGCGAGACCACGAATTCCCCCAGCACCGTATAATTTTACCAATTTTGGGTAGGTTTTATTAAAAATCTGGGACAGGGATTCCTGGCCGGGAAGAATTGTTGTTCCAAGTACCAGAAACGCAATTGCAGTGAATTTCCGGATCATGGGCTTAACTTCCAATCGGACACTTTTAACCTTGCAAACGTTTTATCCCCATGAATAACAACCCAATCCCGTGGTAGCCGTCTACCTGCCGAATCGGTTACAGGGTTTGCAAAATGAATTTCGCAGGTGTCTTCATTGGGATCAATTGTGAATTCCACCGCAAGAAGGTAACCAGATTCAGGATCAAGATACCACCTCCCCTGGATGCCCCCAAGAGAGCTTTTTAAAACCTCGGCCATTATGGACTTTCTTTGGGTTATTGGTTCCGCGGAATTTCCAGGGGCCCAATAAGGTTCCATTCCTCCATGGCTGATTCCCTCTCCCGGGAAACCTGCCGTTCCCAGGGCGAGTAATTGCCTCATTTGAAATAAAGCCACCAATAAACCGCCGCTTCCCGGAGGATCCCTAAGCGCCTTGGGTTCCAAATCCGCCTTTAGGGGCTCAAGGGAAAAATCAATTCCATCAAGAGAAACTGCCACGAGATCTGGTTTTGCTGGTTTTCCTTCGACAGCTTCCCGCGCAGTGGAAATGGATAGTTGCCAATTACTTGAGTTGTTTTTTTCCTGTAAGGTTCCTGTTCCCTTGATGATCCAATCACCTTTTTGGTCCAAAAGTTTCAGTTGGTTCTGAAGTCTCAAAAGGGCACTGTCCCTTGAGACCTTGTTAAAATGAAAGTTGGCATACCCGTTTTTTGATTCATAAATAGCCTTAACAATATCAGGGAGTGGTTTTGGCGCTGGTTTGGGCTGTCCGGGACGATCTTGTGATTGTTCAGGTTTGACCGGGGGTTCCGGCCGCTCACCTGAAGTCAATCTCACAAGAAGGTCGATCCGTTTTGTTTCCCCTGTTTCAGTGATGCGCCGAATACCAATTGGCACTTTCCACCCCGCAGGAATGGTTCCCAAAATATTTTTGAATTGGTTGACTGTTGCAATCGGCCTGCCAGCAAAACTGATGATCTGGTCTTCGGGTTGGATGCCTCTTCTCATGGCATCACTCGGAATCACCTGGTTAACCAAAACTCTGGAAATGGCAGAATCATCAACCGTTCCAACCAGAGCGCCAAGTCCCGCATGTTCTACCCGAAGCCCAGCTTTGAGGGAGCCCATGAACTTTTTGCATTGATTAATGCTTATGGCATACCCAACACCCGAATTGACCCTGCCTCGCTTATCAAAAGAACCCCTTCCATTAATACCAATCAGTTGCCCCTTCATGTTGAAAAGGGGCCCACCAGAGTTGCCGGGATTGATGGACGCATCCATCTGAATGCAATCCGTGTATTCAAACATTCCGCGTTCTGGATACTGGTACCTATGCGTACCACTCACCAAACCAAAAGTAACAGTAGGGGTAAAATCGCTGGCTAATAAAAACGGATTACCTGCCGCAACGGCCCAGTCGCCCGTTTGCACCTCATCCGAGTCGCCCATTGTGGCAAATGGAAATTTGAATTCTGGCTTGGGGCCAATGAGTTTTATAAGAGCCAAATCTCCCATTTTATCCAAGCCAACAATTACCCCATCGTAGAGTTTTCCATCAGGCAAACCACATTTGAGAGCGGGGCTTCCCGTTCCAACAACATGGAAATTTGTTAAGGCGTAACCCTCTTCGGAGATCAAAACCCCCGAACCCCCACCGCTAACCACCGCCACAGTTGGAGGACTAATTTTTTTAACAAGAGCAACTCTTTCCTGCTCTTGCTTTAGTACATCAGTGGGAAGTGCAATCGGTGATTGCAGTGTTGTTACACTAGACAAAATAAAGGCCCAAAGAATACTCACAGACATGGGATTTACCTGGAAACTTTGGGGTTGGCGACAATGAGGTGTCTTCCAAATGGGGAGAGATCCGGGCTTTCCACCAGGATTTTTAAAACCTGAACATCCTTAAGGTTCACAGAGAGCTTTACAGGTTTGGCTCGGCTTGTTCCGGTGATTTCCAAATTGGCGAGCAATTTACCGTCCCCTTCCAAACGCAGTCGGACCGTGCACTCAGCAGATCCGGTCCCATCGTCCAGGCCAACTAAGGCCTGAAGTTCACGGTATTCCCCGCCAAGAGAATAGGATAGTGAAGATGGAGCAGGGATCGCCAATCCTCTTGAATAAGGCACACCACCCAATTTGATGGCACCTCCATCCAGATTGGTATTTCGCCTGACCCGATCGAGCCTGTCCTCAAAACCCGTCACCGCCCCATCAAGCCAATCCATGTCCGAAAGCCACGCAAGTTTGCCGCGACTGAAATCGAGTCGAACAATTTGATTGACGGGTAAATCCAGGTCAACTCCGCAAGCCAAAGTAAGGGCCAGGACGGAATTGGAAGAAGATCGAATTTTCCCGACCTCAAAAAGCTGACCATGTACATCCTCCGCTTTCCCCAGAGGAGCCAATAAGGATGCATCCGGGCCTCTCAACCAAAGCAAACCATGGAGATTTGCCTGGGGCACGGGAAGTTCATTTTTGCCTGAAGCGGGTGTGAATCCTATTGTTTTCCCGTCCTCCGAACCCTTTCCGAGCGTTCCCTCCAGGCCGTTAATAGTCGTTTTTTCAGGGTTTTCCTTGTCCTTCCGGGCAATAGCAAGGACATCCCTCCTCCGAATCTTGTTTATGCGGTCTTTCCAATCAGCCTGCAATACCGCATCCTGGCCAGGCCTTAGAACTCCCGTCATTTTTGTTAAGGGAAAGGAAAGGGTAGCGTTTTCAAAGGTAGTTAATTCGAGGTTTTCACCTTTTACACTAAAAGATGTTCCCCGTAGTTTGGAACCATCATTGAGTGTAATTTCACAAAAAGCGACAGGCGCCTTTGGTTTTTCTCCGAAATCAATCCCCAGAATTTGATCCATTGGGATCATTTTATTTCCCATGGATGTTTGCAAAATCCATTTGGAATTGTCTGCGAAGGAAATGGTTCCCGAGACTGTACCACCATCAACTGTTCTAATAGTTGGAAGTGTCTGGGATAAAATCGTCCAAATAGCGAATGTGCAAAAACTCAATTTTTTCTCCAGGTCAAACTATCCTGACTTATAAAGAGTTAGGAAAGCCGCAAATCAGGGAGTGGACGGGGCCGGGGAGGTCAGGGATAGCTTTTTGAAATAAAGCTCAATGGCCTCACGATATTTTGCTGGGGCATTTCGAGTTAGCTCCACCAAAGCTTTGGCACGCTCCTTTTCAGGCAATTTTCCCCAAATATCCGCCAATTCCTTAACCCTTTTGGAATCCACCACTCCTTGTCCCGACGCCCCTCCTGGCATGCTATCTTTTGCCGGAGCGGTGGGTTGCGGGGAGTTTCCGGGTTGACCCTGAGACGGGGCACCGTCAGGACAGTTCCCCTGGTTGCTGGATGAGGACTCTTTTTGCTGGTTCTCAAGTTCTTTGATCATCTCATCAAGTCGGGCAACAACTTCCTTTTGGATTTTTTGAGTTTTTTTACCACCCCGTGTGACTTCCAGGCGTCTTTGGACCATTTCCATTTTTCGACTGATCCAGGCAAGGTCCTTTTCCTTCCAATTTCCCAAATCGTAGTAAAGGAGCATTCCGAGCATACGGTACCGTTCCGGCAAGTTGGGAATATCCTGAAGCAGCCTGTCCAGGGTAAGAGTTGCCTCATTTTTCATCATAAGGGCATGTTCTGAAACACCCCTGTGGTAAAGGTAGGTGGCTGGATCCGCTACCTTCTCCACCGCAAATAGGCCAAGCACTTCAAGAGCCTCTTCATGAACCCGACGCAGGCTGAGTGCCCTCGCGTAGGAAACAGCAATGTTCGCCCTTACATAATCAGGATATTTTGGGTCTTTAAAAAAGGCCGGTAGGACATCGGGGGGTAGGGAGTTGTTATTGCGGACACCTGCCAAAAGTCCTTGGAGGAATGGGTTGCCCAAAGCAAGGGCATCGGCATAAAGATCGGAAACCGGAAGGTCCCTTGAAAAGGCCTGTTCCAATTGTGGTTCTAGGGCAGGGGTCCAAAGACCTTTGACTGTGAGATATTCCCGAGCCTGTTTTTTCAAATTATCCGGGGTTTGCCCGGAAAGCATGCCAAACCCAGCCTGGCCAACCGGAAGTGGCTTTTGCACAACATCAGCCGCAGAAACCCATTGGTGGGAAAAAGGGCTAAAGGAACAAAATAACACCAATGCCCCGGGGGCCAATACATTTTGAAGCACATATTCCCGCATAGATCATCCTCTTAGCAATATTGGTCCAAATGATTCAAACCATTTTTAATTTTGATGACCAGTTTGATCCTTCGGAATAGCTTACTGGGCCTTGTTGCGACCAAGTGCCATATCTCGTGTTACTTTTGTGATCTTTTCCTGCCGTTGCCCAAGGTCAAATAGGTCCCTACGAAGCGTATCAATTCGCTCGCGATCCTTGGAATCCATGGCGGTGGGGGAGGGTTGCTCACCTTCCAATTGTTTTCCGTAAGCAGAAGTCCTTTGGTTGAGCCGGACTTGCATGGATCTTACCATTTTTAATTCAGCGATCTGATCAAGCAGTTTTTGATCATTGTTGCCGCTACTGGCCCCTTCCTTGCTTTCTTCACCAGGCTTTTGTTTGGGTTTTTGGTCTTGTCTTGCTTTTTTGAGGGCGGCAATCATTTCTTTCAGGGTGTCAATGATTTCTCCCTCCACCCCTTGGGTAATCGTTCCCGCATCGGTTTTTTTGAGTTTACCTGCTACCAAAACCATGTCGGACCGAACCTGACCAAAAACTTCCGCGAATGCAATGGCCGATCCTTCCTGTTCAATGAGTGTAATGGTTGCGCTTGCTTCCCGCACAATTCCATCCTCGGCATCACCCAATTCCAATGCGCGTTGATCTTCTGCCCTTCCGGGTATTTTTTTGAGAAGCGTAGTTATGGTTTTATCCAACTCCTCGGTTGAAGTTTTGACGGCTATTTGCATGTTTAGCATTTTTTCACATCTGGCTTGAAGCTTCGCCAGCATTTGTTTGAGTTCTTCTTCCCGCAATTGCTGCAATAATTCCTCAAGTTTTTTTTGTGCTTGTTTCAGTTTATCCAAAGCCTGTTGCTGATCCTGAGACGCACCCGGGTTGTCACCTTTACTGATTTTTTCCTGAGCTTTTTGTTGATCCTTCGTGGCCTCTTTGATCTGCTTTTTAGCCTGGGCCTGTTCACCTGACTCCGGGGTCCCGCTATCTTCCGGACTTTTATCCTCACCGGTCTTGGGCTCTCCTGATTTTCCTGCCTTGCCTTCCTTGTCCTTAGAATCTTTCCCTTCTTTGGAGTCCTTCCCCTCTTTGGAGTCCTTCCCCTCTTTGGAGTCCTTCCCCTCTTTGGAGTCCTTCCCCTCTTTTTTCCCGGCAAGATCTTTAGTTTGTTGGGTTACTTTTTTTTGGGAATTTTCAAGATCTTCTTTACTAGCTTTACCTAATTCGGTACTTGCACGCACTCTTTCTTGTTTGCCAATAAGTTCCTTGAGTTTTTCTAGGGTTTTTTGAGCATCTTCTTTTTCTTTTCGGATTTTATCTTCGCGATTATCCTTTGACAAAATTTCAATCAGTTTTTTTAGATCATCCCGCAATTCCTGATTGCGATTCATGACCTGTTGCATCGTGTCAAGGTTGGAAAAAGCATCACTTTGGCGAAGATTTTTGACAAGGGTGCCAAACTTTCCATCGGTTCCCTGTTTGGCAACCATTGCCAACGCAGCATCAATCGCTTGGGCCCGTGACTTATCTTCCGGGCGGGGGCTATTTTCCAGACGCTGTTTCAACCGCAAGAGAGATTGTTTTAGGTCCTCAAATTCTCGACGAAGCCTTTCCTGGGTTGTGGCTGCCTCATCCCGATTGGGGGCCGTTTGGTATGGAGCCGAAGTCGTTTTGGAAGAATCAGTCCTTCCGAAGCCTACGCAAACGAGCATCATTGCCAAAAGTGAAGCCGAAACCAGGATACGCATGGCCCAAGCCTCCGTGGAATTATTACTTATTATGCTTCAGGTTTGGTCGATGTTCCAATGTGAAAAAGTCCAGCTGGCAAAGGATTTTCATTCCTTCTTCATTATTGGTCAGATTACCCTTCGAAAACCTTGGGAATCACAATTCCCCGGCTTGCGGGAATCGGTCGTTGAAGTGGGTCCATGAGTTCTGTGTCCGGGCCGATGCCCATTGCATGGAGCATGGTGGCCCTAAGGTCCTGAGGCGAAACAGGGTCATCCTTGACAAATGCTCCTTGTCGATCTGTCGAGCCAATAACCTGACCACCCCGAACACCCGCGCCACAAATCGCCCCAGAGAATGCATGTCCCCAATGATCCCTGCCTCCCCCTCCATTATGCTTTGGGGACCTGCCAAATTCGCCCGTCCAAACAATAAGGGTGGAATCCAAAAGGCCCCTGATTTTCAGGTCTTCAATCAAAGCCGAAAATGCAAGGTCACTTATTGGTAACAGGTGATCTTTGCACCTTTTCGCATTATTGTTGTGGGTATCCCAGGCCGGAGAATCGTCTGTGTCACCTGGTAGCCTTGTCCAATTCACCTGTATAAAAGGCACGCCCGATTCAACCAACCTTCTGGTGAGTAACAGGCTTTGGCCCCAACGGTTTGCCCCGTAACGCTCTCTTGTTTTTTCGTTTTCCTCATGGATTCGGAAAGCCTTTGCAATTGGCCCGGTGCGAATCATTGCAAATGCATCTCTCATCTGGCGAGATTGGGACGGTGTGTGACCTGGAAATCGCTTGGCAAATGTTTCCCATAATTGAGCCCGGTCCATGATCCTTTCCGGTTCAATTCCTTCGGGAAAGGATAGCCCCGCAATTTCAAAATCTTTTTTGGAAGGATCGCAATGAACAAGCCATGGATCACTAAGCCTCCCCAAAAAACCTCCATCCTGGCCGGGCCAGGGGATTCCACCCGTATTCCAAATGTGATCAGGTAGGGTGATAGAGGAAGGGACCCCCGGCTTATCAGGGCGCAGATGTCGAATCAGGGCACCAAATGAAGGATGATCGTTGGGGAAACCAACCTTGGCATTTTCGGTTTGTAATGGTTGATGAGGCACCCCGGTCAACATCCAATAACCGCTTGAGGAGTGAGCATTATCCGCAGTCGTACAAGAGCGTAGCACACAAATGTCCTTTGCGTGCCGAGCGGCCAAAGGCATCAGTTCGCAGTATTGGATTCCGGGGACAGTTGTGGAAATCGGTTTGAAATTGCCTCGAATGGATTCAGGAGCAAGGGGTTTGGGATCCCATGTTTCGTGTTGAGGTGGGCCCCCAAGATGAAACAGCATAATAACCGTTTTGGCCCTACCAAAACCGGAAATTGGGGATTGGACTTGTCGTAAATCCCCCATCGATAAAGCAGGTTTGGGGGCAAAGCCAAAAGGGCCAGCAATTCCAGCCGCCATCCCAATACGGAGCCACTCCCTACGGCCAAATTGACCAAGTTTATGAATCAAGGGCGGGTGTTGGAAAGGTTCTTTCATGAGGAAAACCAAAAGGAAGTTGTCGGAATTCTATTCCAAATTTCCGTTAATGAAAACCCAAGTTATCGGGATTTATTGCCAAGGTTTTTTCCATAATCCCAAATTTCAACCAATAGAAACATTCCCAGGGCGAGTCCAAGGAGTGTTGCCCATGTCCAGCCATCCAGTGGAACTGTTCGAAAAAAGCTTCCGCCAAATTGGGTGATGAGGATTTGTCCCGCAAGGATTGTTAGTGCAATCGCCAAAAACGCGGGATTTTTCCCGATCTCATCGAAACCATGCCTTTGGGTCCGAAAATTTCTAACCCAAAAAAGATTGCAAAATTGAAGGAAAACAAAGCCGCTAAACAGAATGGTCGAGCCCCGAATCTCGTCATACGTAAGATCGTTTTCCGCCATTCCATTTGGGAAGAACCATCGCAGTGTTACCAGGGAAATGAGAAGGAAAAAACCTCCTACACCAAAAATCCGCCATGCCATTTCACTGGTAAGGATAAAGGCGTCCTTGGATCGTGGTCGCCTTTGCAAAACCTCCTCCCGGGCCGGTTCTGTCGCTAAAGCAAGGGCTGCAAAAGTGTCCATGATCAGGTTTACCCAAAGCATCTGCATCACGGTAAGCGGAAGGCCGACCCCCATAAATGGCCCCAACACGGCAAGTGAAAGGGCGACCACATTAATGGTAAGTTGGAAAACAATAAATCGCTGAATGTTTTCGTAGAGTGACCGCCCCCATTTGACTGCGTTGATGATGGAGGCAAAGGAATCGTCCAAAATCACAATAT
>CAMBMH010000148.1 GCA_945868575.1 Singulisphaera sp. GP187
AGACGCCCCTTGACCCCTTCGACACCACGAATGACAACAACAGCGCCCGCGGAAGCGGGAATAATCTTGAGTTTGGCAAGGTCGCCTGCGGGTACGGGAGCCGCGCCCACCCATGGAATCAAAACACCCAAACAAGTCATGCTCACACAGAGCGATGCGATCAACAACCGCTTCATCCGGGAGAAAGCTGTAATCATAGGAGGACCTCATCGGGAATTTCGATCAGGACAAACGCCCAACCAACCAAACCCCAGTTTAGATTTGACACTAGCGATTATAGCGGATTTAGGGGAATCTAACTAGGGAAACCCAGGAGACAGAGACACACTGATTCCGTAACCTTAACACCAAATTATCCAATCAGGGTGTGGCCTCAACTGATCCAGGGAATCCGGGTATGAATCAGAAAAAACTGGGTGTGCTTTGGGATATGGATGGAACCCTGGTTGATTCGGCCGAACTCCATTTCGATGCCTGGGTTCTGGCATGCCGTGAGCTGGGTAGGGAATTCACCCGGGAAGACTTTCGCCTAACTTTTGGAAGGCGCAATCCGGAAATATTCGACTATCTCTTTCCTGGTAAACCCGACCCGATTGCCAATGCCCAATTGGCATCAGCCAAAGAACTTCTCTACCGCAAGGAAGCCCGACGCCAGGGGATTACCCTGTTGCCCGGGGTTGCGGAACTAATGGAGGAACTCGGTCAAACAGGGGCGCTTCAAGCCATCGGATCGAGTGCCCCTGTGGAAAATCTTGAGATGATACTCGAATTGACCGGTATCGGGCGACATTTGGGGGCCTGGATCGGACAGGAAAACACCCAAAATGGGAAGCCACATCCAGAGGTCTTCCTTCGGGGGGCCGAGGCCCTTGGCCTTGAACCCAAAGATTGTGTAGTGGTCGAGGATGCGGTCGCAGGGATACAGGCGGCCAAATCCGCTGGAATGAAGGCCATCGGTGTGACTTTTGTGGGGCATCACCCGGCGGAAAAGTTAAAGGATGCGGGCGCGGATATAGTTGTGGGCAACTTGGGCGATCTGCGAGCTGGCAATTTTTTTGATCTGGTGGAAAAACCTTTCCCACGCTAAAGCATTTTCCTTGTGACCCGGATTAGGCAAACACCGAATAAGGAATTGTTCCTTTCTCGGATTTCGTATCCTGGGTCCTTCCATGGGAAATTGGGATCATGTCCGATCCTATCCAAAAAAGCGCAAATTCTCCACTGGCCCGGTTACGACTTGCCAGAACGGACCGTCATGACGCACGGGTTGTATTTGACATCCAGGGTGCGATAGCGGTTTTGGACCATTCCCTGTTTGCGCAAAGCCCCTGGAGCCACCTTTGGCCTGTCAATCAACAAGCTATCCTTGTTCGTAATCCCGATGCATGGCGATTGCGAGTTCTATCAGGACCCTATGCCGAACATGGCGGAATCGCTTCGGGGGAATGGGTTCTCGATTCGGCTTTGAGGCTGGAATGGTCCGGTTGGGCGTTGACCCTTGAGGTCCTCGAACCGGGGTTTGACAAGATCGCTTCCCCTGGTGGAACCTCTTCCCAGGTACCAAACGAAAATGATTCCCGGTCGAGCCTTTACAAGTTGGCTTCGAGCCTTGCTGCTGCCCAGCTGCGTTTGGACCAACAAACCGATAAACAAAAACAACGCGAAGCGGCTTTTACAAGAAAACGCAAAAACCTTGGGCGAGCTCTGACCAGCCGACTCAAACGACTCAAAAAAGCGGAAACGCGCCTTACTCTTACGAAAACCGCTTTGGAACAGGATCAATTTCAGCATGCCGCTTCCGTAGAGGAACTTGCCTCCCAGAGGAACCTGCTAAAAAATACAGCCAATCAGCTAAGCCTTCGTCAAAGACGAATTCATACCCTCAGGCGCAAAGCTTCGGTTCGTTGGCGCGAACATATCCGATTGGCAACCGGTCTTTTGCATCAAAACCAGTCGCTTCTTGACGAAAAGCTTAACGCCGCCCAGTTGATCGTCGATCAATTGTCCCGCCGCGAGCGTGAATTGCTTCAGGCCGAGGCAGAACTCGTCCAGGAACGAACCAGGCTGGATGCGGAAAATTTTGCCCGCCAACAGGAATATCTTACCCATCAGGGCGATTGGCTTCTGAAACAGGGTGAGCTTAAACACCACGAAGAACGACTACGCACCGAGTCGCGTATTTTGGGGGAATTAGGGGCGCCTTTGCGAGAAGCCCTTGGCCGCATCGCCCCGGACGCTTCGCAAGCGATCATTCAATTGCTTCATGAACGGATTTCGGACATGTCTGCGGAGCCTGTGCGTGCGGTTGGGCTCGATTCCTGGCAAAAGCGCATCGAACTTTGGGCCTCCTCGATTTCCGAAAGGGAATTGGCGGTCAGTCATCGTGAACAGGAATTGCTGCGGCTTGTGGCCGAATACCGCGAAATCCGGGAACGCCGCGAAGCGGAACTTTCGGCAACCTTTCTGGAAAATTACCTGAAAAATATTCAGGTGATATCCCAAATGCCTGCCCCGACCAGGGATTTGGCCGAACATGGACCACAGGACATCCTTTCGTTTCCATCGGCAACAAATTCCCAGGGAATGGAACAAGGGGGAATGTCGGCCTCAGAACCCATCCATTCCCAATCTCAATTAAGCAAAATTGGCAAACGGGCAAAACAAAAAACCGGGCCAAGGAGTCTGCCGCGCGTTGTTCAGAAACAGGGGATGGAGGATTTGGCCGCACGCGCGAGCCTGATTCGCCGGGAAACACAATTGGGTGAACGGGCTAGGCGGCTGGCCGAGGAAGCGGTGGTTCTTGAACGCTATCGCATGAGATTGATGGAAGCTTCCGAAAATCCTGCCCGTTCCAGGGAAGAGATACGATCACTTAAAGCCCAGTTGCGAAAACGCATGGGGCTGGAAGAATTGACCCTGAAAGCGGCCAAAAAAGAAATATTGGATCTTTTCAAAAGCCTCAAACGCCAAAAATGGAAAATCGCGAGGCGCGCAGAGGCAATTGCCCGCGAACGCCTCAATGAAGAGGAAAAATCCTCCCAGGATTGGGTGATGGACATCCTTCTTGGCAAGGACCAAACCAGCCCCAAAGCGGCGTAAAAGTGATGAATTGGTATAAGGTAATCTTCCCAGGAGGAGGATTCGCCCCAATCCTGCGCCATCAAATATCCTGGATAGTAAAATGGCCCATATTTCCGGGCTCAAGCCAATTACGACAGACCGCTTTTCCTATTTTTAAAGATCCCCATAGGGCATTTCAAAAATTTCCCTCATCATTTCCAGGTTGCCAGTTCGAAGTCCCAGCTTGAACCATTTCACTCGCTGTGCCGATGTGCCGTGAGTGTAACTCTCGGGGGAGGTGAAGCCCCGGGAGTTTTTCTGGAGACGGTCATCGCCTATTGCATTGGCGGATTGGATCGCTGACTCGATGTCGCCTGGTTCGATGAATTGAAATTGCGCTTGGCCATGATGGGCCCAAACCCCGGCCAAATAATCCGCCTGAAGTTCGAGCCGGACCGACCACTTGTTGTATTCCGTTTTGGATTCTGTCCGCCTTTTTTGGTCGACCATACGGCTATACCCCAAAAGGTTCTGGACATGGTGCCCCACTTCGTGGGCAAGCACATATGCCTGCGAGAACTCCGCCTTGGATCCTTTCAGCTTTCCGGCAAGCTCATCGAAGAAGGTGGGATCGAGGTACACGGTCTGATCAGCCGGACAATAGAAAGGGCCCACTGCCGAGGGGGCGTTTCCACACCCGGTATCGACGGCCTCCTCAAACAGAACCATTTTGGGTGGAGTGTAGTTCTTGCCAATGCGGCGAAACTGCTCGTCCCAAACTTTTTCCGTGAACCGGAGAATCTTGGAATTGAACTCACGGATCCGGATTTCCGCGGCGGTAAGGTCCCGTTTTTGCTCCAGCTTTGCGGGAGGGGCCACATTTTGCACAACCCCGATGAATTGGTTGATGACCCTTGGATCTATGCCAAAATAGGCGCCAACCAGCATCAGGATCAGTGTTCCGATCCCACCCAGCGCGAAATTGCGCTTCGTGGATTGGCCCCGACGATCCTCGATATTCTGACTCTCCTCACCTTGTTCCCATTTCATGCAAGCAAACCTTTCAAAAAAACGATATTAAATGTGAATTAAGCTCCAATGGAGTTTACCTTTTCAAGACGCGGAAACAAACATGAAGCAATTGATCATAAGCCGGTGGAAGGATGTGATCATGGACATCCACTCCGGGCAGATTCATTTATGATTTTCCCGCCATGATTCCTGAATACCGAATGCTTGATTTGCTCGGCAAAAATCAGACCGATTCGGCTTGCAAGCGGAAATGACCAAAAAGGATCGGACGGGCCATCGGTTCGATACGAAGGACAACATCGCCCCCCTGGAAAAGGCGAACAACGCCAGTGGATTGACTCACCGTTACAGCAACCGCACGGGTGGCTTTGGATATTGCAGAGGCGGCCGCGTGGCGCGTACCAAGCCCCATGCTCAGGTTGTAGGAGCGCTCTGGTGCTTCGACCCGCATGCAACCTGCGACCACAACACCGTCCCGACGGATAATCAGGGCGCCTTCGAGTTTGGCGATGTCTTTGATCTGTTCGCGCACAGCGGGATTACGGACATCCCGCTCCTCGGCGCTATATCCCCTGAAGGGATTGAAATTCATCGGGGCAGAATGCTTGAGTACTTTGGCCGTATCACCCACCACAAACATAGTACCGATGGGTTGGCCTTCGCGACCTTCGCGGCCAATCTGGGTAGCCAGATCGACAACGGCCTGGAGCGTTCCCAAAGGTACCTGCGTGTCAAGTCGCTTGAGTTCCTTGGCGCTCAAAAGTTCGAGATGTTCGCCCAGACGAATAACGCTAATGCTGTCCATCCCCGGGTTTTCTTCATCACCCGTGGTGATACCGTTGTAAAGGACAACAACCGAGGCCCCGGGCCGCAGCTTTTCCGAGCGGACCGCATCCAGCAAAGCGATGCTCATCCGTTCCTGAATGGGGGTGGGACCGGCTTCGATTTCCAGAAAGCTTAAACCATAATCCTTTTCGAGGCGGTCGCGCTCCTTGAGGGGACGCTCTGGTTCATCTTCGGCTTGGGCGACCAACAGGGCGCGAGGGCCCAGCTCGCGACGAACCGAGGCCCAATCAAGTGGGCCATCCGCCATGACAAGCACCGCCTCTGCGGGAAGGCTATCTGCAAGAAGCCTCCCTGCTTGGAGTAGCGCCTGAAATTGGCTGGAAAGGACCATTAAGGGGTACCTCGACCGGGGCGCAGATCAGGAAGCCCGATTAAAAAGGGCTTGGAAATGATTCCGCCTGCGACCAGGTACGAATTTTTGGGATATTCACACTCATCTTAAACAGGCAAAGAGGAGCATGGAACCCGAAACGGCACCAATTTTTGCGAATTTTCGATGTGGAAGCACGCTTTATCCGGGCCTCGCCACTACCCGGCCCTCGCCATCATTCTGATGGGGGCGCGGCGGGTTTGCCATGGGACCATTCCCACGCATTCAGTCCGTTAAGGTCACGGATGAAAATCGTGTCACCCGAAAGGCCCAGATGCCCCCAGGTTTCCTGATCGGAAACTTTGCGTTCGGAGATGAGTTCGTACTTTTCCGGATTGGCCTTGATCAGACGGAGAACCCCCCGCTGGTCAAGCGCCAGAATTTTGTCTCCCTGGGCAATCATGCTCCAGTATTTGCCGAAGCTTTGGGTGGTTGTCCATTTGGCATCACCCGTTGCGATATCAATGCAGGTAAATCGCTGGTTTCTCAGGTGCAAATAGATGTAGCCCCCGATCACGACGGGACTGGACATGTAAGCTTCGGCTTTGTTGGTCCAGACCTCCTTGAGTTCGCTCCCATCCTCTTTGAAGAAGAAGCTCTTGCCCCCATAAGAACTCGTGAAAATCCCAGTGGGTAGGACCAAAGGCGTAAGAATATTCATCCCGCGAAACGCGGGGATCTCCTTTTTCCACAGGACGTCCCCTTTCTCAGGATTGATCCCGGCAAGGTGGGTTCGGCTTTGAATCAGGAGAACCTTTTTTCCTGCGAAATCCGCAAGAATCGGGGAGGAAAATGCACTTCCCCACATGCCGCCGCCATCATTGAGCGATCGCCACTTTTCCTCACCCGTGAGCTTGTCAAGCTTGACCACCGCCGCGCCGGCCTGGACATAAACAGAGTCCCCTTCAACCAAAGGCGAGCAGACGAAGCCAAACGCCGGTAGGGGAGTGTTGTGACGCTTCGTAAAGTCAACGCGCCAGATTTCCTTGCCAGTTTTGGCTTCGAGGCACACAAGCACATCCCGCATGCCCGCGACATAAAGACGATCACCATCCAGCGTGGGTGTCGATCGGATCCAATCGCCATTTTCCTTGGCGAAAAACGGAACCGTCATCGCGCCATCCCAGGACGATTTCCAAACCAGTTTCCCTGTTTTTCGTTCGAATGCGGCAACGACTTCCTTGGATCGATCGATTGTGGCCGTGGTGTAGACCCGTTCCTTGTCGCAAATGGGTCCGGAATAGCCTGGGCCAGTTTCGACCCGCCAAAGCCGTTTGAGGTGACCCTCATCCAGAGTGTTTGGCCAAGGGGTACCCGAGCTTATCTGACTATCGCGCTTTGGACCGCGCCATTGTTGCCAATCGGCGGATGGTTTGGATTTATCCGAAACAGAATCGGCTGCAAAGCTTTGCCAAGGCTGGGCCAAAATGAAAGAAAGGGCAAAACCAAGACTGGAAAAGCGACGGATCATGTCATCATCCCGGAGAATAATATTCCTCAATAAAAGTTATTATAGGGGTAGGTTATATTTAATTGCCACCCACCCTCAAAAAACAGGATCTAAACGAAACGGCCCCTGCAAATCACTCGGTTCCGGCATTTCCCCAAACGGTCAAAGCCCTATTTGGGTGAGTTGACCCAAATAGCTCGAATACATTCGGAAAATGAAGAAAACGATCACAATCGCGGTGGCAAGCCAAAGGAGTTGGGCGGCGATTGTGGCAACAGTTTTCAGACGCAGCCTGCCATCCTCAAAGGCATCCGCAGCAATCAATTCGAGCGATTCGGGAAGGGAACCACTTTCCTCTCCAACGCTGGCCCTTCCAAGGAAATCATCATCAAATAGACCGGTTTGCGCCAATGCCACGGAAACATCTTTCCCTTTGCGGATCATGCTGACCGATTTGGTTCCACGGTTCAGCCAATCGACATTTCCCGAGGCGTCAAAAGCAAGCTTGAGCGCCTTGTCCCAACCGATGCCGGTTTTTCCCAAAAGGCCCAGTGCCATACTGAAGCGCGCAAGGGTGAACGAGCGGAGCATTGGCCCAACCCCGGGAATGGAAAGGAGAAATCGGTCGAGACCACCGCTTTTGAGCATTGTTTTCAGGGTAGCGTAACCGATCCCAAGGCCAATAGCCAAACTGGCAACCACCCCCAAATAGATCATCAGGCCAGTTGTTCCCTTGAGTCCGAGGCCCAAGGGGTCATAACCACCGGAATTGGGAAGGAAACCAAGAATCAGGATCAAAAGGCCAATGACCCCTACAGCCATAACAAACTGGAGAATAGGCCAGAACGACATTTGCCAGAACAATTGGCGATTGACGCGAATGGTGTCAAAGTGCTTGCCCAACTCTTCACAGACCTCGGGCAAATGGCCTGTTTCCTCGGCGATTCCCAGAAGGACACGAACCATTGTGGGCCAATGGGGAACAATGGCCATGGCCGCTACTAGCCCATCGCCGCGGGCCAGAACCTCATGGACGGCTTTGCAATCGAGTCTGAGCGACCTCGGACCTCTTTCCCCCAACTTTTGCCATGTTCCAACCAATGGTAGGCCTGCTTTGGTCGAAACGCGCAGGTTGCGGCAAAGCTCGATCCATTCGCGATCAGACGCCATGTTGCCTCGCTTTGGTTTTCACCAAATACCGATTTTATTAAGAGCAAAGCAGGAGTTTGGTCTCAGGTCCCCGCTCCTGTTGGACTAGGGAAAAAAGTGTTTTTCCCCAGCCTTATCGCGGGTTGTAAAGGGATTTGACTTACAAATGCCACCAATAAATTTTGCCGGTAATCGAGCATGGAGGGGTATGGCCCGCCTGCCCCAAAACCTTGGAGGCAAATGGCACCAAAAAGCCGAATTGAGGCTTCATTAAAGGGAATCCGGAAATTGAAGGTTTCCGATCGGGCATTCAGGTTCGAAAATATAAGCAATCCCCCCCTCTATCCCACCCAGTACCCAAATCGGGGTTAGATTATGCGTTTCGCCTCTTCCTTTGCGCTGTTTGCTTGCGCGGTCACCAGCCAGGCTTTTGTTTCCCATTGCTTTGGACAGGACTGGCCTCAATGGCGCGGTCCGGCAAACGATGGCAATAGCACCGCCAAGGGTGTTCCCACCAAATGGTCCGCTGAGGAAAATATTGCCTGGAAGGTCAAGCTTCCAGGGATGGGTGGCTCAACTCCCATTCTCGTGGGCGACCAGATTTTCCTCACCTCCGCGGCCGGCGAAAGGCTGGTTCTTTTGGCGCTTTCGACCAAGGATGGCAAGGAAATTTGGCGGGCGGACCTGGGCAAGGGGATCCCCCTAGCTCGGGTGGACGAAGGGAATGGCGCCGCATCCAGTCCCTCCAGCGATGGAAAGCATATCTTTGCGATGAGTGGCTCAGGCGATTTTGCCGCCTTTACCCTGGAAGGAAAAGAAGTCTGGAGATTTAATCTCCAGGAACGCTACGGCAAGTTCAAAATCCAGTTCGGAACCACGACGACCCCCGTCCTTGATGGGGACCGGCTTTATATCCAGTTGCTGGATGATCAGGGACAGCGTGTGATCGCTCTAGAGACCGCCACAGGCAAAGAAGCCTGGAAAGCCCAGCGCCCAAGCGATGGTACCGACGAAAACCTCCACAGTTACGCAAGCGCTTTTCTCTGGTCCAACGGTTCCGAAAAGCTGCTTATTACACATGGCAACGACTACACTGTGGCCCACAAACTTGGCGATGGTTCGGAAGTCTGGCGTGTAAGCGGTTTGAATCCCAAGGACAAGTACAACCGCTACCTGCGCTTTGTGGCCTCGCCTGTCACAGCGCCGGAAATCGTGGTTATCCCAACCGCCAAAAAAGGTCAGGTTGTCGGAATCAAACCCGTCACCAAGGACGGCAAACCCGCTTTTGAGGAGCTTTGGCGGATGCCCAAAAACACTCCGGATGTTTCCTGCCCGCTTGTCTATCAAAATCTGGTTTACCTTTGTGGTGAACAGGGATCCATTACTGTGGTTGATGCAAGGAAGGGCACCGAACTCTACAGCCAACGCATTCACGCCGCCCGCTATCGTTCCTCCCCGGTCCGCGCGGAAGATAATGTTTACCTGGCAGGTCGCGATGGGGTGGTAACCGTCGTGAAGACCGGTCCGGAATACACCAAAGTTGCAGAAAACAAGGTTCCGGATCAGATCGCTGCTTCCCCGGTAGTGACCAATGGGCGAATTTATCTGCGCGGTTACGACTACCTCTGGGCCATCGGCAAATAGCGCCAGCCCAGGGGCGTTTCCCTGGAAGCCAATTTGGTTGCACAAAAGGCGGGTGGGTTCCGGTTTGGAACCTTTCCGCCTTTTTTGTTGTGGGAAGGAGTTTGAAAAAACAC